>NZ_JABFBB010000003.1:226741-235206 GCF_017168555.1 Micrococcus sp. KRD012 | reverse complement strand
CGCCCCGACCGCGCGCGCCGCAGCAGCCCGCCCCGCCACGCCTCCGGGCGTGCAGGGCCGCTGGGCCCGGCGCGCGGCGGGCGGGCTGATCGGCGTCAGTGTCCTGCTCGCCACCTGGTCGTTCGCCCTCCCCTTCGTGTTCGGGCTGGGCCCGCGGCAGGTGCCGTGGTGGCGCGAGGTCTTCGACGTGAACCACGAGGCCAACCTCACGGCGTGGTGGAGCTCGGGCCTGCTCCTGCTGGGGGCCGCGGGCTTCACCACGGTGGGTCTCGTGCGTCGCGCGCTGGGGGCGGACCGGCGGCCGAGCCTGCTCGCGTGGTTGACCCCCGCGGCCCTGCTGGCGGCCATGAGCCTGGACGAATCGACGCAGATCCACGAGCAGGCCGGCCGGCTGTGGGAGGTCCTGCCGTTCGCGGGGGAGAACCCGCTGCCCGCGTTCCAGTGGCTGATCCTCGGCGCGCCGGCCGCGATCGTCGTCCTCGGGCTGCTCGCGCTGTGCACCGTCGCCCTGCCCCGCCGGACCCGAGCGCTGACGGTGGCGGGCGGCGCGGTGTTCTTCTTCGGCGCGATCCTCCTCGAGGCGGTGCCGCTCGTCTTCGGGATCGGGCGCAGCACCCTGGCCTACCACGTGGCGACGCACGCGGAGGAGCTGACCGAGATGATCGGGGCGTCCGTGCTCGTGGTGGCCCCGTGGGCCCACCTCCACCTGCGGCCTGCGCCGGGCCATCTGCAGGTGACCGCCGACGGCGTCCCGGACGCCGGCGCGGACGACGTCGTCCTCGGCGCGGGCCCCGGGCCCGCCGCTAGACTCGACGACTGTGACTGACGCCCGCGCCCCGTACTACCTGACCACGGCCATCTCCTACCCGAACGGCGAGCCGCACATCGGCCACGCCTACGAGTACATCGCCTCGGACGCGATGGCCCGCTTCCAGCGGCTCGACGGGCGGGACGTGCGCTTCCTGACCGGCACGGACGAGCACGGCCAGAAGATGGAGCAGACGGCGCAGCAGCAGGGCGTGAGCGCCCTCGAGCTGGCCACGCGCAACGCCGCCGTCTTCAAGGAGATGGACGACGACGTCCTGGACATCTCCTACGACCGCTTCATCCGCACCACGGACACGGACCACGCCGAGGCCGTCCGCGAGATCTGGCGGCGGATGGAGGCCAACGGGGACATCTACCTCGGCTCCTACGCCGGCTGGTACTCCGTGCGGGACGAACGCTACTTCGGCGAGGACGAGACCGAGGTGGGTCAGGACGGGGTGCGCCGCGCCGTCGAGACCGGCACCGAGGTGACGTGGACGGAGGAGGAGTCCTACTTCTTCCGCCTGTCCAAGTACCAGCAGCCGCTGCTGGACCACTACCGTGACCACCCGGACTTCGCCGCCCCCCGGTACCGCTTCAACGAGGTCATCCGCTTCGTGGAGGCCGGGCTCGAGGACCTGTCCATCTCCCGGACCTCCTTCCAGTGGGGCATCGACCTGCCGGCGCCCGCGGACCCCGAGGCCGCCGACGCCGACCGGCGCGCCGACCACGTCACTTACGTCTGGGTCGACGCGTTGACGAACTACCTCACCGGCGCGGGCTGGCCGGCGGAGGACCCGGAGGCGTTCGCGCGCTACTGGCCCGCGGACCTGCACGTGATCGGCAAGGACATCTCCCGGTTCCACTGCATCTTCTGGCCCGCGTTCCTCATGTCGGCCGGCCTCGAGCTGCCGCGCCGCGTCATGATCCACGGCTTCCTGAACAACAACGGGGCCAAGATGTCCAAGTCCCTGGGCAACGTGGTGCACCCGCGGGAATGGGTGGCCCGGTACGGCCTGGACGCCATCCGCTTCTTCCTGCTGCGCGAGTTCCCGTTCGGCGCGGACGGCTCCTACAGCCACGAGGCCGTGGTGAGCCGCAAGAACGCGGACCTGGCCAACAACCTCGGCAACCTCGCCCAGCGCTCGCTGTCCATGGTGGCCAAGAACTGCGGCGCCGCCGTGCCCGAGTCGGGCGAGTTCACCGAGGCGGACCGCGCCGTCCTGGCCCAGGTCGACGCCCTGCTGGAGCGCTCCCGGTCCGCGTACGCGGTGCAGGACTTCCACGACGCGCTCGAGGAGACCTGGCGCGTGCTCGGCGAGGTCAACGCCTACTTCGCGGACCAGGCCCCGTGGGTGCTGCGCAAGACGGACGAGCCGCGCATGCGCACGGTGCTGTACGTGACGCTGCAGGCCGTGCGCCGGGTGGCCCTGCTCGCGCAGCCGGTGATGCCCGACTCGGCGTCGCGGCTGCTGGACCTGCTCGGCGTCCCCGCCGAGGGCGACGCCGGCCGCACCGGCGCGTCCGGCACCGGCCCGCGGTCCTTCGCCGCGTTCCACGAGGACCTGGTCCCCGGCACGCCGCTGCCCGCCCCGCAGCCGGTCTTCCCGCGGCACGAGGAGCCCGCCGAGGACTGAGCCCGTCCGGAGGGTGAGACCGGGTGTCACACGATGTGGTCCTCACGCGTGCCCCGCGTAGCCTGAGGGCCATGACCGAGACCACACGCAGCTCCGCAGACCCCTTGGACATCGCCGTCATCGGCGGCGACGGCATCGGCCCCGAGGTCACCGACCAGGCCGCCGCCGTCCTGCAGGCGGCGTTGCGTGCCGAGGGGCGTCCGGAGGCCCGGCTCACCCCGTATCCGCTGGGTGCGGAGCACTGGCTCGAGACCGGCGAGGCGCTCACGGACGAGGTCCTCGAGTCCCTGCGCCGCCACGACGCGATCCTGTTCGGGGCCGTCGGCGCCGCGCCCGGGGACGAGCGCATCCCGTCCGGGCTGATCGAGCGCGGCATGCTGCTCAAGCTGCGCTTCGCGCTGGACCACGGCGTGAACCTGCGCCCGGCCACCCTGCTGCCCGGCGCCGTCAGCCCCCTGGCCGCGCCCGGCGAGATCGACTTCACCGTGGTGCGCGAGGGCACGGAGGGGCCGTACGTGGGCAACGGCGGTGCGATCCGCGTGGACACCCCGCACGAGATCGCCACGGAGGTCTCCGTGAACACGGCGTTCGGCGTGCGCCGCGTCGTCGAGGACGCCTTCCGTCGCGCCGACGCGGGCGAGCGCAAGCGCCTCACGCTCGTGCACAAGCACAACGTCCTGGTCCACGCCGGCCACCTGTGGCGCCGCACCGTGGAGTCCGTGGCGGCCGACTTCCCCGCGGTCACCTGGGACTACATGCACGTCGACGCCGCCATGATCTTCCTGGCGACGGACCCGGCCCGCTTCGACGTGATCGTGACGGACAACCTGTTCGGGGACATCATCACGGACCTCGCCGCGGCCGTGACCGGCGGCATCGGGCTCGCCGCCTCCGGCAACATCAACGTCGAGGGCACGGCGCCGTCGATGTTCGAGCCGGTCCACGGCTCCGCTCCGGACATCGCGGGCCAGGGGATCGCCGACCCCGTGGCCGCCATCCTCTCCGCCGCCCTGCTGCTCGAGCACGTGGGCGAGACCGGCGCCGCGGCGCGCGTGCGCACCGCGGTGTGGGCGCACCTGAAGGACCGGGTGGACGGCGCGCGGGGCACCACCGCCGAGGTGGGCGCCGACGTCGTCGCGCGGGTCTGACGCGCGGGCCCGGCGCGTCGACGCCGGGTCTAGGATGGGGCGACGGCCTGTGGCGTGTGCCACGCCCGGCGCCGTGGCCCCTGCGCGTCGTGCCCGGCACCGGAGCCGTCCCCATCCGTCACCCGTCACGAGGAGTGATCCCACCGTGTCCGAGACCGTGTTCACGCGGCAACCGCATCTGTCCCCGATGTCCGATCAGCAGCGCGTCGAGATCCTCCAGGACCCCGGTTTCGGCAACGTCTTCACGGACCACATGGTCTCGATCGACTGGACCTGGGACGAGGACGGCGGCGCGTGGCATGACGCCCGCGTGGAGCCCTACGGCCCGCTGTCCCTGGACCCCGCGGCCGCGGTGCTGCACTACGGCCAGGAGATCTTCGAGGGGCTGAAGGCCTACCGGCACGAGGACGGCTCGGTGTGGACGTTCCGCCCCGAGGCCAACGCCGCACGCCTGAACCGCTCCGCCCGCCGCCTGGCCCTGCCGGAGCTGCCCGAGGAGCTGTTCCTCGGCTCGCTGCGGGCCCAGCTCGAGGCGGACCGGGCCTGGGTGCCCACCGGCCCGGGCCAGTCCCTCTACCTGCGCCCCTTCATGTTCGCCTCCGAGGCGTTCCTCGGCGTCCGCCCGGCCCGGCAGGTGCGGTACATGGTGATCGCCTCGCCGGCCGGCAACTACTTCGGCGGCGAGCTCAAGCCGGTGACCATCTGGGTCTCGCGTGACTACGCCCGCGCCGGCAAGGGCGGCACGGGCGCGGCCAAGACCGGCGGCAACTACGCCGCCTCGCTGCTGCCCCAGCTGCAGGCCGCGGCGAAGGGCGCCGACCAGGTCGTGTTCCTCGACCAGTACCACGACGACGCGATCGAGGAGCTCGGCGGCATGAACGTCTTCTTCGTGCACGCCGACGGCCGCCTCGTCACCCCGGCACTCACCGGCACGATCCTCGAGGGCGTCACCCGCTCCTCGATCCTCCAGCTCGGCCGGGACATGGGCCTGACCGTCGAGGAGCGTCGCGTCACCCTCGCCGAGTGGGCCGAGGGCGTCCGCTCGGGCGAGATCACCGAGGTCTTCGCGTGCGGCACCGCCGCCGTCGTGACCCCGATCGGCCGTCTGCTCGACGGTGACGACGTGATCGAGTCCGCCGGCGGGACCGACGTGACCCTCAGGATCCGCGCCGAGCTCGAGGGCATCCAGACCGGGCGCGTCGAGGACCGCCACGGCTGGCTGCACCGCCTCGTCTGACCCCACCCCACGAACGGAGACCCCCGTGAGCTCGCACCGCTCCTCCGCGCCCGCCGAGGGCGCCCCACGCCCGGCCACGACGCCGGAAGACCTCCCGCCGACCGAGGCCGCCGACCGGCCCCGCTGGACACCCGTGAAGATCGCCGTCTGGGTGGCCGTGGCACTGCTCGGCGGCGTCGCCTGGACCATGCTCGCCCTGCACCGCGGCGAGACGATCAACGCGATCTGGTTCGTGTTCGCCGCCGTGGCGACGTTCGCGATCGGCTACCGCTTCTACTCGAAGTACGTCGAGCGCATGATCGTCCACCCGGACGACACCCGCGCCACCCCGGCCGAGTACCGGGCCGACGGCCGGGACTACGTGGCCACCGACCGCCGCGTGCTCTACGGCCACCACTTCGCGGCCATCGCCGGCGCCGGTCCGCTCGTGGGCCCCGTGCTCGCCGCGCAGATGGGCTACCTGCCCGGCACAATCTGGATCATCGTCGGCGTGATCCTGGCCGGCGCGGTCCAGGACTACCTCGTCCTGTTCTTCTCGATGCGCCGCGGCGGCCGCTCGCTCGGCCAGATGGCCCGGGACGAGCTGGGCCGCGTCGGGGGCACCGCCGCGATCGTCGCGACCCTGCTGATCATGGTGATCATCACGGCCATCCTGGCCCTCGTGGTGGTCAACGCCCTGGGCGAGTCCCCGTGGGGCGTGTTCTCCGTGGCCATGACCATCCCGATCGCGCTCTTCATGGGCGTGTACCTGCGCTGGATCCGCCCGGGCCGCATCACCGAGATCTCCGTGATCGGGTTCGTCCTGCTCCTGGCGGCCATCATCGGCGGCGGCTGGGTGGCCGGGACCGAGTGGGGCGCGGCCCTGTTCACCCTGGACCGCACCACCATCGCCTGGGCCGTGATCATCTACGGGTTCGTCGCGGCCGTGCTCCCCGTGTGGCTGCTGCTCGCTCCGCGCGACTACCTGTCCACCTTCATGAAGATCGGCGTGATCGCCGGTCTCGCGCTGGCCATCGTCGTCGTGCAGCCGCGCATCGGCACCCCCGCGTTCTCCGAGTTCGCCTCGGGCCAGACCGGCCCGGTGTGGCCCGGTTCGCTGTTCCCGTTCCTGTTCGTCACCATCGCGTGCGGTGCGCTCTCCGGCTTCCACGCGCTGATCGCCTCGGGCACGACGCCCAAGATGGTGGAGAAGGAGCGCCAGACCCGCTTCATCGGCTACGGCGGCATGCTCATGGAGGCCTTCGTGGCGGTCATGGCGCTCGTGGCGGCCGTGTCCATCGACCGCGGCATCTACTTCGCCATGAACGCCCCCGCCGCGCTCACCGGCGGCACCCCGGAGACCGCCGCCGACTTCGTCATGGGTCTCGGCCTGGCCGGGGTGAACCTCGCCCCCGGGGACCTGACCCACCTGGCCGACCTCGTGGGCGAGGAGACCGTGGTCTCCCGCACCGGCGGCGCCCCCACCCTCGCGGTCGGCCTGGCGCACATCATGGGCCAGCTCGTGGGCGGCGACGCGCTCATGGGCTTCTGGTACCACTTCGCGATCATGTTCGAGGCGCTGTTCATCCTCACCGCCGTCGACGCCGGCACCCGCGTGGCCCGGTTCATGCTGCAGGACTCCCTGGGCAACGTGATCCCGCGCTTCAAGGACACCTCGTGGCGCGTGGGCGCGTGGGTCTGCACGGCCATCATGGTGGCCGCGTGGGGCGCCGTGCTGATCATGGGCGTCACCGATCCGCTGGGCGGCATCAACACGCTGTTCCCGCTGTTCGGCATCGCCAACCAGCTGCTCGCGGCGATCGCGCTCGCCGTCGTCCTGACGATCGTCGCGCGCCGCCGTGACTTCCGGGGGCTGTGGATCGTGGCGCTGCCGCTGGCGTTCATCACGGTGGTCACCACCGTGGCGTCGTTCCAGAAGATCTTCTCCTCCGTCCCGGCGGTGGGCTACTGGGCGCAGCATCGCGCGTTCCAGGACGCGCTGGCGGCGGGGAAGACGAGCTTCGGCGCCGCGAAGTCCGTGCCGGCCATGGAGGCCGTGGTCCGGAACACGGCCATCCAGGGCACGCTCTCCGTCGTCTTCCTGGTGTTGGCGCTGATCGTCATCACGACGTCGGTGCTCGCCACGGTGCGCGCCTTCCGCGGCACCGAGGTCATCGACCACCAGGACCCGTACGTGCCCTCACAGCGCTTCGCCCCGGCCGGGCTGTTCGCCACGGCCGAGGAGAAGGAGCTGCAGCGGCAGTGGGACGCCCTGCCGGCGGACCGGCAGCCGGTGCGGGGTCACTGACGTGGCCGATCCGCGCGCGACGCCGGCCGGGCCCTCCACCGCGGAGGGCCCGGCCGGCCCGTCTCGGCCCGGGGTGTGGGCCCGGGTGCGCTGGTGGGTCCGCCAGCTCTCCGGAGAGGGGAAGTACGACGCGTACGTGGCCCACCACCGGGCCCACCATCCGGAGCGCGCGCCGATGACCGAGCGGGAGTTCTGGCGGGCCGAGTACGCGCGCCAGGAGGCCAATCCGGGCAGCCGCTGCTGCTGAGCGGTCTCGACCCGCCCCGCACCGCGCCGCACCGCGCTGAGCCAGACGAATCCGCCCGCGAGCCAGACGAATCGGTCTCCTCAGGCCGTCCGCCGCGGCCGAATCGTCTGGCTCGCGGCGTCAGCGGGGCCGGAATCGGGTGGGTGTCCGGCGACGGCGACCGCCGCTCACCCACTACGCTGACCCCCATGCGCATCGCCCGTTTCGTGGACCAGGCCGAACCGACCTACGGCATCGTGGAGGGCCCGGCGGACGCCGACCTCTCCGAGCTGAGCATCACCGCCCTGCAGGGTGACCCGTTCTTCCACGGGATCCAGCCCACCGGCGCCACCCACCGTCTCGAGGACGTGCGTCTGGTCGCGCCGATCATCCCGCGCTCCAAGATCGTCGGCGTCGGCCGCAACTGGGCCGACCACGCGAAGGAGCTCGGCAACGAGGTGCCCACCTCGCCCCAGTTCTTCCTCAAGCCGAACACCGCCGTGGTGGGGCCGAACGAGCCGGTGACCCTGCCGAGCTGGTCGGAGGAGATCTCCTACGAGGCCGAGCTCGCCGTCGTCATCGGCACCATCTGCAAGGACGTGCCGGTGAGCCGCGTGGACGACGTCGTGTTCGGCTATACCGTGGGCAACGACCTCACCGCCCGCGACGCCCAGCGCACCGACCTGCAGTGGGCCCGCGCCAAGGGCTTCGACGGCGCCTGCCCGCTGGGCCCGTGGATCGAGACCGAGCTGGACGTGGAGCCGGCCGGCGGCCTGCGCATCACGTCTCGGCTCGACGGCGAGACCCGCCAGGACGGCACGACGGCGGACATGGTCTTCGGCGTCCGCGAGCTCGTGGCCGCGGCCTCGGAGATGTTCACCCTCCTGCCCGGCGACGTGATCCTGACCGGCACCCCGGGCGGGGTCGGGACGGTCCAGGAGGGCCAGCGCGTCGAGGCCGAGGTCGAGGGCATCGGCGTCCTCGCCACCGTCTTCCGCCGCTGACGCTGGCGCCCGACGACGGCGTCCGGGCCCCCGCGTAGACTCGGGGCATCATGACTGACGCCACCGCTCCCGTGTCCGAGAACGCCCCCGCCCCCTTCGCCGACGTCCCCCAGGTGGAC
>NZ_JABFBB010000003.1:193060-226641 GCF_017168555.1 Micrococcus sp. KRD012 | reverse complement strand
CCCCAGGTGGACGCCGAGACCCCCGTGCGCGTGCGCTTCGCCCCCTCGCCCACCGGCACCCCCCACGTGGGGCTGATCCGCACCGTCCTGTTCAACTGGGGCTGGGCGCGGCACACCGGCGGCACCCTCGTGTTCCGCATCGAGGACACGGACGCCAAGCGCGACTCGGAGGAGTCCTACCAGCAGCTGCTCGAGGCGATGCGCTGGCTCGGGATCGACTGGGACGAGGGCGTCGAGGTCGGCGGCCCGCACGAGCCGTACCGTCAGTCCCAGCGCGGGCAGATCTACGCGGACGTGATCGAGAAGCTCAAGGCCGGCGGATACATCTACCCGTCCTACTCGAGCCCCGAGGAGACCGAGGCCCGTCACCGGGCCGCCGGCCGCGACCCCAAGCTCGGCTACGACGGCCACGACCGCGACCTCACGGACGAGCAGATCGCCGCCTTCGAGGCCGAGGGCCGCGCGCCGGTCTGGCGGCTGCGCATGCCGGACGAGGACATCACCTTCACCGACCTGGTGCGCGGGGAGATCACCTTCAAGGCCGGCTCCGTGCCGGACTTCGTGGTGGTGCGCGCGGACGGCTCGCCGCTGTACACCCTCGTGAACCCGGTGGACGACGCGCTCATGGGCATCACCCACGTGCTGCGCGGTGAGGACCTGCTCTCCTCGACTCCGCGCCAGATCGCGCTCTACCGCGCCCTGCACGCGATCGGCGTCGCCCGGTACATGCCGGTGTTCGGCCACCTGCCCTACGTGATGGGCGAGGGCAACAAGAAGCTGTCCAAGCGCGACCCGCAGGCCAACCTGTTCCTGCACCGGGACAACGGCTTCATCCCGGAGGGCCTGCTGAACTACCTCGGCCTGCTGGGCTGGTCCCTCTCCGCGGACGAGGACATCTTCACCCCGCAGCAGTTCGTGGAGCACTTCGACGTGCACAAGGTGCTGGCCAACCCCGCCCGCTTCGACGAGAAGAAGGCGATCGCGATCAACGGCACGCACGTGCGCATGCTCGACGTGGCCGACTTCCGCGACCGTCTCGTGCCCTACCTGCACGCGGCCGGCCTCGTGGGCGAGCACCTCACGGAGCGGGAGATGCAGATCCTCACCGCCGCGGCCCCGCTCGTGCAGGAGCGCGTGCAGCTGCTCGGCGAGGCCGTCGAGATGCTCGCCTTCCTCTTCACGGCGGACCGGGACGTCCGGACGGCCGAGGGCGCCCTCAAGGGCATGCCGGCGGACCTGGGGGCCGCCGTCGCCGCGGCCCGGGAGGCGCTGGCCGCCCTGCCCGAGGACGAGTTCACCACCGAGCGCATCGAGGCGGCGCTGCGGGCCGCCCTCATCGACGGCCTGGGCCTCAAGCCGCGCCAGGCGTTCGGCCCGGTGCGCGTCGCGGTGACCGGCCGCAAGGTGTCCCCGCCGCTCTTCGAGTCGCTCGAGATCCTGGGCCGGGACTCCGCGCTCGCCCGCCTGGACCGCTTCGCCGCGGAGCAGGGCCTGGACCAGGACCAGCCCGCCGACGCATGAGCCGGGGCGCCAGCACGACGCCGGCCGGCGGGTCCGCGGGCGCGCCCGCGCCGCCGGCCTGGGACGCCGTCCTCTTCGACCTGGACGACACGCTGCTGGATCTGCGCTCCGCCCAGCACGCCGCGTTCGACGCGACGGTGCGCCGGCAGTGGGCCGGGGCCGCCGACGTCGACCCGGCGGTGCTGGCCGAGGCCACCGAGGCCTTCGCGTCCGACGTCGGCGGCCACTACGGGCGCTACGTGGCCGGGGAGCTGACGTTCGAGGAGCAGCGGCTGGCCCGCGTGGCCGACGCCCTGCGCACGCTCGGCGTGCCCGAGGACGCGGCGACCCCGCTCGACGGCCTGTGGACCACCGACTACGAAGAGGTCGTGCGCGGGCACTGGGCGCTGTTCCCCGCGACCGCCGACGTGCTCGCCGAGGTGCGGGGAACAGGCCGTGGCGTGGGGATCGTCACGAACAACGTGGAGGCCTACCAGCGCGGCAAGGCCGACGCCCTCGGTCTGGAGTGGGTCGAGGTGCTGATCGGCTCGGACACGGCCGGGGCCCCGAAGCCGGACCCGGCCCCCTTCCTGGCCGGCTGCTCCCGCCTGGGCACGGACCCGGGACGCACCCTCATGGTGGGGGACAGCCTGCGTCACGACGTCGAGGGGGCCCGGTCGGCGGGGCTCGTCCCGGTGTGGATGAGCCCCGACGCCCCCGCCCACGGCGGGGCGGAGGAGCCGCTCTGGGACGAGGAGCACGCATGCTGGCGGATGCGGGCGATCGGCGGGCTGCGGACCTGGCTGGCGGCCTGACCCGCCGATTTTGCACGCGCCGCCCGGAGGGTGTAGAGTTCTTACTCGTTGCCGGAGAGATCCGGGAACACCGAGCTCATGAATATGATGCACATCGGTCAGGCATGCTTGACCGACAGTGGGGTATGGTGTAATTGGCAACACAACGGTTTCTGGTACCGTCATTCTAGGTTCGAGTCCTGGTACCCCAGCGAGTCTTCGGACTCAGTGAACGCGCACGGGCGGAGAAGCTCGGACGTGGCGCACGGCCCCATCGTATAGCGGCCTAGTACGCCGCCCTCTCACGGCGGTAACGCGGGTTCAAATCCCGCTGGGGTCACGCAGTCGCCGCCCGGTCCTCGGACCGGGACGGCACGGGCGGATGACGCATCCGCCGCCTGAACAGGAGATGCAGGCGCAGCAGAAGGTCTCCACGGCATCGCGTCCGCACACGCGGACAGCGCGCTCGGCCCCATCGTATAGCGGCCTAGTACGCCGCCCTCTCACGGCGGTAACGCGGGTTCAAATCCCGCTGGGGTCACCCGAGTGACAGGAAGCCCGGTCCGCACGGACCGGGCTTCCGTCGTCTCCATCCGCCGGGCCGGCGGGATGGGCGGCCGGCGCGCGCCGTGAGACGATGGCCCACGTGCCACACACGGATCAGAACGCCCCAGACCTCGGTGTCGACACGGCCGTCCGCCGCGTGCGCGAGCACCTCGCCGCGCTCGAACTGCCCTTCGAGACCGTCACCGCGGGGCAGGACCGCGCCGAGCGAGAGCGCACCCTGCACCAGATCGACGACTACGTGCTGCCCCGCCTCGACTCGCTCGACGCGCCGCTGCTGGCCGTCGTGGGCGGCTCCACCGGTGCGGGCAAGTCCACGCTGGTGAACGCGCTCGTCGGCCACGAGGTCTCCCGCTCCTCCGCCCTGCGGCCCACCACGCGCCAGCCGCTGCTGCTGCACAACCCCGCCGACGCCCACTGGTTCACGGGCCCGCGGGTGCTGCCCGACCTCGCCCGCGTCAGCGTGCACCGCGACGCGGCCGCCGGCCCCGTCGAACCCGACCAGTCCGCGATGGACACGGTCGCGCTCGTGGCCGAGCCCGCACTGCCCTCGGGCATCGCCCTCGTGGACGCCCCGGACATCGACTCCGTGGCGGACCAGAACCGCGCGCTGGCCCGGCAGCTCCTCGAGGCCGCCGACCTGTGGATCTTCACGACGACGGCGCACCGCTACGCCGACGCCGTGCCCTGGCAGCTGCTGGACGAGGCCGCCGCCCGCGACATCACCGTGGCCGTCGTGCTCGGCCGCGTGCCCGAGGGCGCGGCGGAGGACATCACCCCGGACCTGCGGCGCATGCTCACCGAGCGCGGCCTCGCCGACGCCCGGATCCACGTGATCCCCGAGACCCGCTTCGACGAGCGCGGCCTGCTCCCGCAGGAGCACGTCGCAGGCCTGCGCGTCTGGCTCGAGACCCTCGCCGCCGACGCCCAGGCGCGCGGCGCCGTCGCCCGCCGGACCGTGGACGGCGTGCTGGGCCAGCTGGCCGCCCGCGTCGCCGACCTGGCCCGCGCCGAGGAGGAGCAGCGGCACGCCGCGGACCTGCTCGCCCGGATCGTGGGGGACTCCACGGACCAGGCCGTCGGCCGGGTCCGCGAGGCCACCTCGGACGGCACGCTGCTGCGCGGCGAGGTGCTCTCCCGCTGGCAGGACTTCGTCGGCACGGGGGAGTTCTTCCGCGGCGTCGAGACCACGATCGGCCGGCTGCGGGACCGCCTCGGCGCCCTCGTGCGCGGACGCCCGGCCCCGCCCGAAGAGGTCGAGACCGCGCTCGAGACCGGCCTGCACGCCGTGATGGTCGAGGCGGCCGCCGCGGCCGCCGAGCAGATCGAGCGGCGCTGGGCGTCCGAGCCGGCGGGCCGGGCCCTCGTGGCCGGGCGCGACCTGGGTGCCCTGACGCCGGATGCGTCGGCGCGGGCGGCCGACGTCGTGCGGGACTGGCAGTCGGACGTGCTGGCGCTGATCCAGGAGGAGGGTGCGGGCAAGCGCACGCGCGCCCGCCTGGCGGCCACCGGCGTGAACGGTGCGGCCGTGGCCCTCATGATCATCTCGTTCGCCTCCACCGGCGGACTCGCGGGCATCGAGGTCGGCATCGCCGGCGGCGCCGCCGTCGTCGGTCAGAAGCTGCTCGAGTCGATCTTCGGCGAGGACGCCGTGCGCCGCATGGCCCGGCGTGCCGATGAGCTGCTCGAGCGCCGCGTGCGGGCCTTCCTCGAGACCGTGCTCGCGGACCGCTTCCTGCCGCTGCTCCACCTCGAGCGCGAGCCGCAGGCCACCGAGGAGCTGCGCGCCCTCGTGCCGGTGCTGCGCCGCGGGGTGGCCGCCGGCGTCGACGGCCCGACCGGGCCCGAGGACGCCCCGTCCGCCGCCGAGGCGGGGGAGGAGCCCCGATGAGCCGCCGCGACACCCCCGCCCTGGCCCCCCGCCTGGACGCTCTCGGCGAGGCCGCCGAGCTGGCCGCGGGCCGCCTGCCCGAGGACGTCGTGGCCGGGGCCGACGCCGTCGTGCGCGCGGCCGGGGAGCGCCAGGCGCTCTCCGCGGAGCACACCGTGGTCGGGTTCTTCGGGGCGACGGGCTCCGGCAAGTCCTCCCTGTTCAACGCGCTCACCGGCCGCGACCTGGCCCGCGTGGCCGCCACCCGGCCCACCACGTCCGAGCCGCTCGCCGCGGTCTGGGGCGTGGGCCGGGGACAGGGGCTGGACCCGGAGCACGGCGACGGCACCGGCGAGGGCGGCGGTGCGGCCGCGCTGCTCGACTGGCTCGGCGTGCGCCGCCGCCACCTGCTGGACGAGGCGCCCGTGCTCGACGACGGCCGCCCCGGCTTCCTCGGCTTCGGCCGCCGTGACGGCGCCGACGCCACCGGCCTGATCCTGCTGGACCTGCCGGACATCGACTCGGTCGAGCGGGGCAACCGCGAGATCACCTCCCGGCTGGCCGGCCACGTGGACGTGCTGGTGTGGGTCGTGGACCCGGAGAAGTACGCGGACGCCGTGCTGCACCGCGAGTTCCTGGCGACCATGGGCTCGCACGCGGCCGTGACCCTCGTGCTGCTCAACCAGGTGGACCGGCTCTCGGTGCGTGACCGGGACGTCGTGCTGGCCTCGCTGCGCCGGATGCTCTCGGGGCACGGCCTCGGCGACGTCCGGGTGCTGCCCGTGTCCGCGCGCACGGGGGAGGGCCTGGAGGAGGTCGGCCGGCAGGTCGCGGCGATCGTCGCCCAGCGCGGCGCGGCCGCCGAACGCCTGGGCGCGGACGTCGCGGCCCGTGCCGCGGACCTCGCCGCCGCCTCGGGCGAGGGCGAGCCGGCCGGTGTCGGCCCCGGGGACGAGCAGCGGCTCGGGCGCGAGCTGGCCGTGGCCGGCGGCGTGCCGGCCGTCGTCCGGGCGGTCGAGGGCTCGTACCGGCTGCGCTCGGCCAAGCGCACCAGCTGGCCCGTGCTGCGCTGGATGCACTCCTTCCGCGCGGACCCCCTGCGGCGCCTGCACCTGATGCCCGAGAGCGCCGCGCCTCGCCGCGACCGGGACGAGGTCGCCCGCGACCCCGCGCTGCACCGCACCTCCCTGCCCGAGCGCTCGGGCACCCAGCGGGCCGTCGTCGACGGCGCGGTCCGCACGCTGGCCGCCGCGGCCGGCGCGGGGGCCTCCGAGCCGTGGGCCGCCGCCATCCGCCACGCGGGCCGGGAGCACGCCGAGGAGCTCCCCGGCGCCGTGGACCAGGCGATCGCCGCCACCGACCTCGGGGCCGGTCGGGGCAGCTGGTGGCACCCCGTGCTCGACGTGCTGCAGTGGCTCGCCCTCCTCACCGCCGTCGTCGGCGCCGGCTGGCTGGGCGTCCTCGCCCTGGCCGGGTACCTGCAGTTCCCCCTGCCGCCCGCGCCCACGGTCGAGGGCTTCCCCCTCCCGACCCTGCTGCTCGTCGGCGGCCTCGCGCTCGGCGTGCTGCTGGCCCTGCTGGCGATCCCCCTGACCCGGTGGACCGCCGCGGCGCGGGGACGCCGCGCGCGCCGCCGCCTCGAGGAGGCGACCACCGACGTCGGCCGGCGGCTCGTCGTCGACCCGGTGCGCGCCGAGGTGGACCGCTTCCACGCCTTCCGCGACGCCCTCGCCCGGGCCTCCGGCATCCCGGTCCGGCGGGGCCGCCGATGACGGTGCGCGACCCCGCGGCCGCGGCGGGGGCGACCGTCGGCGACCTCACGGAGGCCGAGCTGCTGGAGGTCGTCCTGACCGGGCTCGCCCCCGCCGTCCGGGACGGCCACTGGCCCGCCGGCACCGTCGCCCCGGGCGACGACGCCGCCCTCGTGCCGGCGCCCCGCGGCGGGACGCTCATCTCCACGGACGCGATGGGGGAGGGCACGGACTTCCTGCCCCGCTGGCCCGCCGGCCCCCGCACCCGCGGCCACGACGCCGGCTGGAAGGCCGTCGCCCAGAACCTCTCGGACATCAACGCGATGGGCGGGACCGCCTCCGCGCTCGTCACCGCCCTCACCCTGCCGCCGACGACGCCGGTCGCCTGGGTGCGGTCGTTCGCCGCGGGCATCGTGGGCGCGGTGCGTCACCTGGGCGCGCCGGACTGCCGGGTGGCCGGGGGCGACCTGGGCACCGGCGGACGGGTCCACGCCGCGGTGACGGTGCTCGGGGACCCGCACCCCGGCGGCGTGCTGTGCCGCACGCCGGCCGCGGCGGACCGGGACCGCGTGCTCGCCGAGGGCGCCGACCTCGTCCATGCCCAGGCGGTGCCGGGAGGTCCCCGGGCCGCCGCGCCCCCGGGGCCGGGGTGGGCCGCCGCCGGGCTCGCCCTGCTGCTCACCGACCGCGCGGAGCTGGAGCGACGGGCGGACGCCCTCCCCGCCGCCGACCGGCCGTCACCGCGGGAGCTCGCCCGCGCCGTCCGCGCCCAGCTGCGACCCCGCCCGCCGCTGGCCCTCGGGCCCGCCGCGGTGACGGCCGGCCTGCTCACCCTCATGGACGTCTCCGACGGCCTGGGCAAGGACGCGCACCGCATGGCGGCCGCCACCGGCGGGGCCGGCCCCGCGCCGGCACCGTGGCTGGACGAGGCCTGGCTGGCGGAGGCCGCCGCACCCCTGCGCCGCGTGGCCGCCCTGGCCGGGACCAGCCCGGAGGCGCTCGTGACCGGCGGGGGCGAGGACTACGGCCTCCTGGGGCTGACGTGGCCCGAGACCGAGCTGCCCCGGGGGTTCACGCGGATCGGCCGGCTCGTGCCGGCCGGGGCCCGGCCGCCGGCCGGGCACCGGCCCCTGTCCGAGTCCGGCTGGGACCCGTTCGCCGGCTGAACGCCCGGGCCGGGGTCCGCGGGCGGGTCAGGCCGCGCGGAGGAGTCGCTCCGGGTCGAAGCGGTGGCCGAGGCCGATGACGTCCCACCCGTGCTCGCGCCACGCGGCGACGTCCAGGACGTTGCGCCCGTCGATCAGCAGGCGGGAGGCCACGCGTGCGCCCACGGCGTCCGGATCCATCTCGCGGAACTGGCGCCACTCGGTCAGCAGCAGGGTCAGCTCGGCGCCGTCCACGGCCGCCTCGAGAGAGTCCACGTAGTCGAGCCGCGGGAAGCGGGCGGCCGCGTTGGCGTTGCCCTCGGGGTCGTACACCCGGACGTCGGCGCCGGCCGTGTAGAGACGGTTGGCGACGTCGAGGGCGGGGGAGTCCCGGACGTCGTCGGAGTCCGGCTTGAACGTGACGCCCAGCACGGCGATCCGCGTGCCGTTGAGCACCTGCACGCTCGCGGGGGTGGGGGCGGGCCCGGAGGCCTCGGCCCGGCGGATCCGGCCGTCGCGAGCCGCGGAGAGCACCTGCACCGCCAGGTCCACCACGCGGTCACGGCGGCGCAGGTTGATGTCGTCCACCTCCGCCAGGAACCGCATGGTCCGGTCCAGGCCCAGCTCGGAGACGCGGGCCTGGAGCGCGCGGATGTCCTTGGGCAGGCAGCCGCCCCCGAAGCCCACGCCCGCGTTGAGGAACCGGCGTCCGATCCGCGCGTCGTGGCCGATCGCGTCCGCGAGGGTGCCGATGTCCCCGCCCACGTTCTCGGTGATCTCCGAGAACGCGTTGATGAACGAGATCTTCGTGGCCAGGAAGGCGTTGGCGGCCACCTTCACCAGCTCGGCCGTCTCGAGGTCCGTGCTGATCCACGGGGTGTCGGCCGCGAGCTGCCGCGCGTAGACGCGGCGCAGGATGCCATCGGCGCGGGGCCCGTGCGTGCCGATGACGAGGCGGTCCGGGGTGAGCGTGTCCTTGACCGCGAAGCCCTCCCGCAGGAACTCGGGGTTCCAGGCGAGCTCGACCTCGCCCGTCAGCCCGGCCTCCGCGCGCACGGTGCGCACGAGCTCGGCCAGGCGGCGCGCGGTGCCCACGGGCACGGTCGACTTGCCGACGATCAGCGCGTCGCGGTCGATCGCCGCGGCGAGGGAGGCGACGGCGGCGTCCACGTAGCTCAGGTCCGCCGCGGTCTCGCCCACCTTCTGCGGGGTGCCGACGCCGATGAAGTGGACGTCCGCCCAGCGGGCCGCCTCCGCGACGTCGGTGGTGAAGCGCAGCCGCCCGGAGGCGACGTGGGTGCGCAGCAGCTCGGGCAGGCCGGGTTCGTGGAAGGGCACCTCGCCGCGGGCCAGGCGCTCGATCTTGGCCGGGTCCACGTCGACGCCGAGGACCTCGAAGCCCAGCTCGGCCATGCAGGCGGCGTGTGTGGCGCCCAGATAGCCCGTGCCGATCACGGACAGCCGCGGCGCGGCCTCCTGCTCGGCGGGGGCGGCGGGCGCGGTCGTCTCGGTCACGGCGGACTCCTCGGTGGTGCGGCTCCTCGGTGGTGCGGGGGGCGGCGGTCGGGGACCTGGCTGATGCTAGGCCCCGCGGGTGAACGCGGGAAGAACGGGGTGTCTCCTCGGCGCGTCCCGTCGGTGGCGCGGGCGGGCCTCAGGCCTCGCCGGCGCGGATGAGCTCGGTGAGCCGCGTCGCGGCGGAGACGACGGCGTCCGCGTGCAGCCGGCCCGGCTGGCGGGAGAGCCGTTCGAGGGGGCCGGAGATCGAGACCGCCGCGATGACGCGGCCGCTGGGACCGCGCACCGGCGCCGACACCGAGGCGACCCCGGGCTCGCGCTCGGCCAGGGACTGGGCCCAGCCGCGCCGCCGCACCGCCGCGAGGACGGTGGGTGTGAACACGGCGCCGGCCAGCCCCTCGACGAGCCGCTCGTGGTCTTCCCAGGCCAGGAGCACCTGCGCGGCGGAGCCGGCCTTCATGGACATGCGGGCGCCCACGGGGATGGTGTCGCGCAGGCCCCAGGGCCGCTCCGCGCTGGCCACGCACACGCGGGAGTCCGCCTGCCGACGGAACACCTGGGCGCTCTCTCCCGTGGCGTCGCGCAGCCACAGCAGCACCGGGCCGGAGGCCGTGGTGAGCCGGTCCTCGCCGGCGGCGGAGGCGAGCTCGGCCAGGCGGGTGCCCAGCACGTAGCGGCCCTGCAGGTCCTTGCCCACCATGCGGTGGTGCGTGAGGGCGGCCGCGAGCCGGTGCAGCGTGGGCCGCGCGATCCCGGTGGCGGTGACGAGCTGGGCGAGCGTGGCCGGGCCGGACTCGAGCGCGTCGAGGATCGCCACCGACTTGTCCACCACGCCGACGCCGCTGGGATGCCGGTGGAGCGAGGGGCCGATGAGGTCGTCCTCGGTGGGCGGGCGCACGGGCTCGGTGGTCATGGGGTGATCGTAGTCGTCTCACTGCTCGGACGGACCGGGGGTGTCGGTGTGCGTCGCATGTGACCGGGCCGGCCGGCGCCAGGTCCGGCATGTGAGACGAAATCTCACGATATGGAATATCGCGCCGCGTGGTCGAGAACAGCCCCGCCGCGCCCCACAGTGGTCCGTGAGCACCGGCGCCCCGCGCCGGGCGACGACCGACAGGTGCGTGAGCAGGAAGGTGCGGCACATGACGACGGCGACGACGCGGCCCAGGACGCTGGCCGAGAAGGTCTGGGACGAGCACGTGGTGGTGCGCGGCGAGGGCGAGGGCGCCTCCCGCACCCCCGACCTGCTCTACATCGACCTGCACCTCGTGCATGAGGTGACGAGCCCGCAGGCCTTCGAGGGGCTGCGTCTGGCCGGGCGTCCGGTGCGTCGGCCCGACCTGACCATCGCCACGGAGGACCACAACACCCCGACGCTGGACATCGACCAGCCGATCGCGGATCCCACCTCGCGCACCCAGATCGAGACCCTGCGGGCCAACTGTGCCGAGTTCGGTGTGCGCCTGCACCCGTTGGGCGACGCCGAGCAGGGCATCGTCCACGTCGTCGGCCCCCAGCTGGGCCTGACCCAGCCCGGCCTCACCGTGGTCTGCGGCGACTCCCACACCTCCACCCA
The DNA here is from genome assembly GCF_017168555.1 of Micrococcus sp. KRD012. Taxonomy (NCBI): domain Bacteria; kingdom Bacillati; phylum Actinomycetota; class Actinomycetes; order Micrococcales; family Micrococcaceae; genus Micrococcus; species Micrococcus sp. KRD012. The sequence continues at coordinate 215,923 of NZ_JABFBB010000003.1, read as the reverse complement.
CGGCGCGTTTGGCGCCCTGGCGTTCGGCATCGGCACCTCCGAGGTCGAGCACGTCCTGGCCACCCAGACCCTGCCGCTGAAGCCCTTCAAGACCATGGCGGTCACCGTGGACGGCACGCTGCGCCCGGGTGTGACGGCCAAGGACATCATCCTCGCGGTCATCGCGAAGATCGGCACGGGCGGGGGCCAGGGCTTCGTGCTCGAGTACCGCGGTGAGGCCATCCGGAACCTCTCCATGGAGGGCCGGATGACCATCTGCAACATGTCCATCGAGGCCGGCGCCCGCGCCGGCATGGTCGCCCCGGACGAGACCACCTTCGCCTACCTGAAGGGCCGTCCCCATGCCCCCGAGGGCGACGACTGGGATGCCGCCGTCGAGCACTGGCGCACCCTCGCCACGGACGAGGGTGCCGAGTTCGACGCCGAGGTGGTCATCGACGCGGACACGCTGGAGCCGTTCGTCACGTGGGGCACCAACCCGGGTCAGGGCGTGAGCCTGAACGACACCGTCCCCGCGCCCGAGGACTTCACCGACCCGGTGGCCCAGGAGGCGGCCCGCAAGGCGCTGTCCTACATGGACCTGGCCCCCGGCACGCCGATGAAGCAGGTCGAGGTCGACACCGTCTTCATGGGCTCGTGCACCAACTCCCGCATCGAGGACCTGCGGGCGTTCGCCGAGGTCGTCCGGGGCCGGCGCAAGGCCGAGGGGCTGCGCGTCATGGTCGTGCCGGGCTCGGCGCGCGTGCGTCTGCAGGCCATGGACGAGGGCCTGGACAGGGTGTTCGAGGACTTCGGGGCCGAGTGGCGGTTCGCCGGCTGCTCCATGTGCCTGGGCATGAACCCGGACCAGCTCGCCCCGGGGGAGCGCTGCGCGTCCACCTCCAACCGCAACTTCGAGGGCCGGCAGGGCAAGGGCGGACGCACCCACCTGGTGTCCCCGGTGGTCGCCGCGGCCACCGCCGTGCTGGGCCGCCTCGCCAGCCCGTCCGACCTGCCCGCCCTCACCCTCCAGGAGGCCTGAGCCATGGAGAAGTTCACCACCCACACCGGCGTCGGCGTGCCGCTGCGCGCCTCGAACGTGGACACAGACCAGATCATCCCGGCCGTGTACCTCAAGCGGATCTCCCGCACGGGCTTCGAGGACGCCCTGTTCGCCGGCTGGCGCCAGGACCCCGACTTCATCCTGAACACCGAGCCGTTCAGCGGGGGCACCGTGCTCGTGGCGGGCTCCGACTTCGGCACCGGCTCCTCGCGCGAACATGCCGTGTGGGCGCTCAAGGACTACGGCTTCCGCGCCGTGATCTCCCCGCGCTTCGCGGACATCTTCCGCGGCAACTCCGCCAAGCAGGGGCTCGTCGCGGCTCAGGTGGAGCAGGAGGACGTCGAGCGCATCTGGAAGGAGCTGGAGAACCGTCCCGGGACCACGGTCACCGTGGACCTCGTCACACGCACCGTCGAGTGCGGGGATGTGACCGCCCCCTTCCAGATCGACGACGACACCCGTCGCCGGCTGCTCGAGGGCCTGGACGACATCGCCGTCACCCTGGGGCACCAGGCCGAGATCGATGCCTATGAGGCGGACCGCCCCGCGTACAAGCCCACCACCCTGCCGGCCCGCACGGCCGGCTGACCGGCCGCCGCCGGGAGCGCACCATTGCCGCGCGTGCCCGGCGACGCCCTATGCTGGGAGGCGATTCCGGGACCGCCCGCCGCACACGGCGGGCGGTCCCGTTCAGAGACCTCCCCGCTCCGGCGGAGTGGCCGAGACCGTGGCCCTGCGGCCGCACTGAGGAAGGACGCGCATGGCGAAGCTCTTGACCATCCATGGCGGCAAGCCGCTGACCGGTGAGGTGACCGTGCGCGGCGCCAAGAACCTGGTGCCCAAGGCCATGGTGGCCGCCCTGCTCGGCAACTCGCCGTCCGTGCTCCGGAACATCCCCGAGATCAAGGACGTGGACGTCGTCAGCTCCCTCCTCGAGATCCACGGCGTGTCCGTGGAGTGGGACAAGGAGACCGGGCGGATCACGATGGACCCGGCCGGGGTGAAGTCGGCCCTGACCGCCGAGATCGACGCCCACGCCGGCGACTCGCGCATCCCGATCCTCTTCTGCGGCCCGCTCATGCACGCGATCGGCGAGGCCTTCATCCCCGACCTCGGCGGCTGCAAGATCGGCGACCGCCCGATCGACTACCACCTGGCCGTGCTGCGCAACTTCGGCGCCGTCGTGGACAAGCGCCCGGGCGGCATCTCCATCTCCGCCCCCAAGGGCCTGCACGGCGCCAAGCTCGAGCTGCCGTACCCCTCCGTCGGAGCCACCGAGCAGGTGCTGCTGACCGCCGTGAAGGCCGAGGGCATCACCGAGCTCAAGGGCGCCGCCGTCGAGCCGGAGATCCACGACCTCATCGCCGTCCTGCAGAAGATGGGCGCGATCATCACCGTGCAGACGGACCGCACCATCCGCATCGAGGGCGTGAGCGAGATGCGCGGCTACAACCACATCGCGCTGCCCGACCGCAACGAGTCCGCCTCGTGGGCCTCCGCCGCCCTGGCCACCCGGGGGGACATCTACGTCCGCGGCGCCGAGCAGCGCGACCTGACGGCGTTCCTGAACACCTACCGCAAGATCGGCGGCGAGTTCGACGTCGTCGACGACGGCATCCGGTTCTGGCACGCCGGCGGCGATCTCAACCCGCTCGTGCTCGAGACGGACGTGCACCCCGGCTTCATGACCGACTGGCAGCAGCCCCTCGTGGTGGCGCTGACCCAGGCCAAGGGGGTCTCCATCGTGCACGAGACCGTGTACGAGAACCGCTTCGGCTTCACCGACGCCCTCGTGCGGATGGGCGCCTCCATCCAGCTGCACCGCGAGTGCCTCGGCTCCGTGCCGTGCCGCTTCGGTCAGCGCAACTTCCTGCACTCGGCCGTGATCTCCGGCCCGACGCCGCTGCACGGCGTCGAGTTCGACATCCCGGACCTGCGCGGCGGCTTCTCCCACCTGATCGCCGCCCTCACCGCCGAGGGCACCTCCACGGCGACGGGCCTGGAGATCATCAACCGCGGCTACGAGCACTTCATGGCGAAGCTCGAGGGCCTCGGCGCCGACGTCGAGCTGACCGAACGCGACCGGTGAGCGGCGTGGACGCGCAGAGCCCTGGCGCCGCGGGGGGTCGTCCGACGCGTGCCGCGCGGGCCCCCTACGTGATCCCGGGCGTGATCGTGCGACCGGCGATGCGGGCCCTCGTCCGCCAGGTGTGGGAGGGGACCGAGCACCTGCCCGAGACCGGGGCGATCCTCGCCGTCAACCACATCTCGGAGGTGGACCCGCTCTCCGTGGCCCACATGGTCTACAACCAGGGCCTGCTGCCGACCTTCCTCGCCAAGGCCGAGCTCTGGAAGGTGCCCGTGCTCAAGCAGGTCCTCGAGGCCACCCGCATGATCCCGGTCGAGCGCACCCGCGACGGCGGCCGCTCGCTCGCCGCCGCCCGCGAGGCCGTCGCCACTGGCCGGGCGATCATCGTCTACCCGGAGGGCACCGTCACCCGCGATCCCGACGGCTGGCCGATGGCCGGGCGCAACGGGGCCGTGCGCCTCGCCCTGCAGACCGGCGCCCCGCTCATCCCCGTCGGTCAGTGGGGCATCCAGGAGTTGCTGCCGTACGGCGGCCGCTCCCTCCGCGTCCTCCCGCGCAAGACCGCCCGGATCCGGGTCGGCGCGCCCGTCGACCTCGCGGACCTGCGGGACCGCCCCGTGACGGCGGCGACCCTGCTCGAGGGCACCGGCCGCATGATGGCCGCGATCACCGACCTGGTCGCCGAGCTGCGCGGAGAACCGGCCCCGGAGGGCCGCTGGGACCCCACGACCGGACGGCGGGTGACCGGGGCATGAGCGATCCGCACACCGTCGCCGTCCTCGGGGCCGGCAGCTGGGGGTCGGCCTTCGCCCGCGTCCTGGGCCTGAGCACCAGCCCCGAGCCCGCCCGCGCGTCCGAGATCGTGATGTGGTCCCGGCGGGCCGAGGTCGCCGAGGCCATCACCGAGCGACACGAGAACCCCGAGTACCTGCCCGGCATCACGCTGCCCACCTGCGTGCGCGCCGTCACCGACGCCGCCGAGGCGGTCCGGGGCGCCGGCGTCGTGGTGGTGGCCGTGCCCGCGCAGCACGTGCGCGAGACCCTGCACGCCGTGCGCGCCGACCTGGCCCCGGACGCCGTCGTGGTCTCCCTCGTCAAGGGCCTCGAACGCGGCACCGACGCGCGGATGTCGCAGGTCTGCGCGGAGGAGCTGGGCCTCAGCCCGGACCGGTTCGCGGTGGTCTCCGGACCCAACCTCGCCCTCGAGATCGCGCGCGGCGAGCCCACCGCCACGGTGGTCGCCTCGGCCTCGCGCGCGACGGCGGAGCGCATCGCCGCCCTCACGGCCGGCCGGACCTTCCGGCCCTACACGAACACCGACGTCGTGGGCGTGGAGATCGGCGGTGTGGTGAAGAACGTCATCGCGCTCGCCGTGGGCATCTGCGACGGGCAGGGGCTGGGGGACAACTCCAAGGCCTCCGTCATCACCCGGGGCCTGGCCGAGACCACCCGGCTGGCCGTCGCGCTCGGCGGCGACCCGGCCACCATGGCCGGGCTCGCCGGCCTGGGCGACCTCGTGGCCACGTGCGCCTCGCCCCTCTCCCGCAACCGCACGGCCGGCCGCCACATCGGCACCGGCCTCAGCGCGGAGGAGGCGGTGGCCGCCATGAGCCAGACGGCCGAGGGCATCAAGTCCGTCTCCGCCATCGTGCACGCCGCCCGCGCCCACGGTGTGGAGATGCCCATCAGCGAGCTGATGGACCGGGTGGTCGCCGGGGACGTGGCCGTGGACCGCCTCGCCGAGCTGCTGCTCGCCCGTGACCTGAAGTCGGAAGGACGCACCGCATGACCGCCACCCCCGCCCCGGAGGCCACCGCCGGCGCGCGTCCCCGCGTGCTCCTGCTCTTCGGCGGCCGCTCGAGCGAGCACCCCATCAGCTGCGTGACCGCGGCGGGCGTGCTGCACGCGGCCGACCGTCAGCGCTGGGACGTCGTGCCGGTGGGCGTGGCCCGCTCCGGCCTGTGGTCGCACGACGAGCTGGACGTGGCCTCGTTCCGCCTGGACAGCGACGCCCTGCCGGAGGTGCCGGAGCCCGCGGCCCCGGTGAGCCTGCGCGCCCTGCCGGACGGCACCGTCGAGCTGACCGCGGCCGACGGCTCCTCGCTGGGCCCGGTGGACGTCGTGTTCCCGCTGCTGCATGGCCCCTGGGGTGAGGACGGCACCCTCCAGGGCATGTTCGAGTCGCTGGGTCTGCCCTACGTGGGCTGCGGTGTGCTCGCCTCCGCGGTCGGCATGGACAAGCACTTCATGAAGGTCGCCTTCCAGGCCGCCGGTCTCGAGGTCGGCCCGTGGGAGACCATCACCGCCCGCGACTGGGCGCGCGATCCGGAGGCGGCTCTCGCCCGCGCCGGGGCGCTCGCCTACCCGCTGTTCGTCAAGCCCGCCCGCGCCGGCTCGTCCTTCGGCATCACCCGCGTCACCGAGCCCGCGGGCCTGCGCGCCGCCGTCGAGGAGGCCCGTCGCTTCGACCCCAAGGTCGTGGTGGAGGCGGGCATCGTCGGCCGCGAGATCGAGTGCGCCGTCCTCGACGGGCACGGCGCCGCCGCCCCGCGCGCCTCGCTGCCGGGGGAGATCGTCGTGGCCCACGACGAGGGTGAGACGCAGTTCTACGACTTCGAGTCGAAGTACCAGGACACCGGCACCACCCAGCTGTCCTGCCCGGCCGAGCTGCCGGAGGAGGAGATCGAGCGGCTGCGCGCCCTGGCGATCCGCGCCTTCGAGGCCGTGGACGGATCCGGCCTGGGCCGCTGCGACTTCTTCTTCACCCCGGACGGGCGCTGGGTGGTCAACGAGATCAACACCATGCCGGGCTTCACGCCCATCAGCATGTACCCGGCCATGTGGGAGCGGACGGGCCTGTCCTACGACGATCTGATCTCGGAGCTGCTGGACCTCGCCCTCGAGCGGGGCGTCGGCCTGCACTGACGCGGCCCGCGGCCGGCCCGGGCCACGGCGGTCGTGCCGGCCGGCCCGCGCCGGTCTCAGCCGACAGGTGTGGCGTCCTGCACGCCGACGCAGCCGCCGCTGGGCTCGATCTGCGCGACCGCCGAGGACAGGCCCACCATCACGGTGTCCGAGCTGGCCTGGTCCTTGCCGAACAGCACCTCCACGGCCGGGTCACGGCCGTAGGTGGTGATCCGCCAGTTCTCGTCCTCGTCCCGGATGACCCAGTCGATCCCGTCCACGGAGATGCAGCGGTCCGTGGTGGGGCCGGGGACCTCGGCGCCGCAGCGCAGGACGACGGCGGCCGGGTCGCCCCACACGGCCGTCGCCTGGCTGTCGGTGGGGCGCAGGTCGAGGTCGCCCAGGGCGTCGGGCATGGCCACCATGGCCGGGGCACACGCCGGGTCAGCGGCGTGGGGCGCGGCCTCCACCGTGGCCACCCGTCCGGTGCAGGCCGTGGCGCCGAGGGCGATCGCGGTCAGGAGGGGCACGAGACGACGCAGACGGCGGGATTCCATCCGCCCAGGATACGTGCGGCGCCGGGACCCGCGGGGGCCCGTGCCCTAGCATGGGCGGGACCGTTCCCGTCCCCGCCTCAGGAGCCCACGTGAGCAGCACCGCGGACCCCCGCCCCCGCCCCCCGCAGGAGGACGTCGCCGTCGGGCGGCGCCGTCGTCGTCGCCGCCCGTGGCTGATCGCCCTGGCGGTGGTGCTCGTGGCGCTGCTGGCCGTGGGCATCGCGGCGGCGGTGTACGTCGGCGGGATCGCCCGGATCATCGACCAGGACACCCAGCGCTTCGACGGCGGCGCGTTCCCCGCCGAGTCGGGCCGCCCGGGCGCCGCGGGGGCGTCCGCCCAGCAGCCCACCGCGCCGCCGCCCGGCATGGACGCGGACCAGGCCGCCGAAGGCGCCCAGGGCCCCGTCGCCCCGGACGCGGACGAGAAGGCGGACGAGCAGGCCCTCGACGTGCTGCTCGTCGGCGAGGACGCGGGCGCGGAGGGCCGTGACTCCGCCGGCCGGTCGGACACCCTCATGTGGGTCCACGTGCCCGGGGACCGCAGCGAGATCCAGGTCATGTCCATCATGCGCGACATGTGGGTGCCGATCCCGGGACACGGGGACCACAAGGTCAACGCCGCCTACCAGTACGGCGGCATCCCGCTGACGGTGGCCACCGCGGAGAACATGTTCCAGGCACGCGTGGACCACGTGATCGCCGTGGACCTCGCCGGCTTCAAGGGCCTCGTGGACGCCCTGGGCGGCGTCAGCGTGGACAACCCCAGCGCCTTCGTCTCGACCGGCGGCATCGACTTCCCCGCGGGCACCGTGCAGATGGACGGGGACAAGGCCCTGGCCTACGCGCGGGAGCGGTACAACCTGCCGCGCAGCGACTTCGACCGTGTGGAGAACCAGCAGCGCCTGGTCAAGGCCATCGTGGCCGCGTTCCTCTCCCGCGACACCCTCTCTGACCCGAGCCGCGTGCAGGCCGCCGTCGAGGAGTTCGCCCCCTTCCTGACCCTCGACGACGAGCTCGACTCGAGCACCCTCGCGAACCTGGCGTGGTCCCTGCGCGATGCGCGCGACGCCCCTGTCGTGACCAGCACGGTGCCGTCCGTGGGCGTGGGCTACACGGACACCGGCGAGGACGTCGTGTGGCCGGACTGGGCGGCGATCGCCCGCCTGGGCGAGGGCATCCGCACCGGCACCCTGGGGGAGGCCGTCGCGCAGTGAGCACGCCGTCCCGGCCGTCACTGGTACGGCACTGGCTCGCGCTCGCGGAGGAGCTCGTGGGCCGGGCCGCGCCGCGACTCGACGCCCTGAACCTCTTCCCGGTCCCGGACGCGGACACGGGCACGAACATGCTCGCCACGCTGACGGCGGCCCGCACCGCGGCCGACGCCTGCCCCGCACAGGACGACGTCGGCGCCGTGCTCGCGCACGCGGGCGCGGCCGCGCTGGACTCGGCCCGGGGCAACTCGGGCATGCTGCTCGCGGTCAGTCTGGCGGGGATGGCCGAGCCCCTGCGCGGCCGGGAGCGCGTCGACGCGTTCGCCCTGGCGGCGGCGTTCGGAGCCGCCGACCGGGCCGCCCGGCAGGCCCTGTCGGATCCGCGCGAGGGGACGATCCTCACGGTGCTCTCCGCGGCCGCCCGCAGCCTCGCGCGCTCGTCCACCCAGGCCCCGGACACGCCCGCGGTGGCCGGCGACGCGGACCCGGCCGTGCGGCTCGGTCCGGCCGTGACCCTCATGCTGGCCGACTGCGTGCAGGCCGTGGAGGAGACCGAGTCGTTGCTCGCCCCGCTGACCCGGGCGCACGTCGTGGACGCCGGCGCCGTCGGGCTGCTCTGGGTGTTCGAGGCGCTGCGCGCCGTCGTGACGGGCACGCCCGTGGACGAGGAGCTGGCCACCGCGCTCCCCGGCTACGTCGAGGGCGCCCACGCCGCGGAGGGCGAGCCCGCCGCCGCGGCGGAGGCGCCGACCGAGGGGGCCGTCGAGGTGATGGGCACCCTGGCCCTGACCCCGCTCGCCGCGGCCGAGCTGCGCCGACGGCTGACCGACGTGGGGGACGCCGTGATCCTCGCCCCCGTCGGGACCGCCCGTGACGCGCAGGGCCGGGTGCCGTGGCGGGTCCACGTGCACGTGCCCCGCGCCGAGGACGCGATCGGCCCCCTGCGGGCCGCCGGCGACGTCGAGGGCCTGGCCGTCACCGACCTGGCCGGGCCGTCGCACGGCGACGCCGCACCGGACGGGTGCCATGGCCGCTGAGGCCCCCGTCACCGAGCTGCCCCTGTCCGAGGTGCTGGGCGGGAAGCTGCCCGCCCGCCTCGAGAAGGAGCTCGGGCTGACCACGGTCGGGGACCTGCTGGACCACGTGCCGCGCCGCTGGATCGAGCGCGGCGAGCTCACCCCCATCGCCGCGCTGCCGCACGACGCCGAGGTGACCGTCGTCGCCGTCGTGGAGTCGGTGACCACGCGGCGCATGCACAGCCGGCCCGGGTTCATCGTGGACGTCACCGTCGCGGACCCGTCCGTGGCCGGCGTGCCGGGGGCGAGCCTGTCCATGGCCTTCTTCAACGGCCACGACGCCCGCCGCCGCCTCGCCCCCGGGATGACCGCCATGTTCCAGGGCCGCACGACCGAGTACCGCGGCCGGATCACGCTGAACAACCCGGACTTCGCCCTCCTGGACGACGACGTCGCCCCGGGGGAGGTGGACGTGCGACCGGTCCCGCTCTACCGGGCCACGGGGAAGCTGCCGTCGTGGACGGTCCGCTCCGCCGTCGCCCGGGTGCTCGAGACCGTCGACCTGGGACGGATCCCCGAGCTGCTCACCGAGCGGATCCGCGCGGAGGCCGCCGCGGCGCTCGACCTGGACGCGCCGCTGCCGGGCACCGCGCAGGCGTACCGGGACCTGCACGCCCCGCACGACGTCGCCGCCACCGGCCCGGCCCGGACCGCGCTCGCCCTGCGTGAGGCACTGCTCGTCCAGGCCGCGCTCGCCTGGCGCCGGGACCGGGAGCGGGCGGTGCCCGCCGTGCCCCGCCCGCCGCGGCCTGGGGGCCTGCTCGAGGCCCTCGACGCCCGCCTGCCGTTCGCGCTCACGCCCGGCCAGGTGGCGGTGGGGGAGCAGCTGTCCGCCGAGCTGGCCCGGGACGCCCCGATGAGCCGGCTGCTGCAGGGGGACGTGGGCGCGGGCAAGACGCTCGTGGCCCTGCGGGCGATGCTGCAGGTCGTGGACGCCGGCGGCCAGGCCGCCCTGGTGGCGCCCACCGAGGTGCTCGCCGCGCAGCACCACCGTGCCCTGCTGCGCCTGATGGGCCCGCTCGCCGAGGCCGGCACCCTCGGGGCCGGCGACGGCCCGGCCACGAGGGTCGCGCTGGTCACCGGCTCGCTCAAGACCGCCGCGCGCCGCGAGGCGCTGCTGGCCCTGGCCTCCGGTGAGGCCGGGATCGCCGTGGGGACGCACGCGCTGCTCTCCGAGAAGGTGGGCTTCGCCGAGCTGGCCCTGGCCGTCGTCGACGAGCAGCACCGCTTCGGCGTGGACCAGCGCGAGGCCCTGCGGCGGGCCAACCCCGGCACGCACCTGCTCGTCATGTCCGCCACGCCCATCCCGCGCTCCGTGGCGATGACGGTGTTCGGCGACCTGGACCTCTCGGTGCTCGAGGGGCTGCCCTCGGGGCGTCAGCCGGTCACCACGCACGTGGCGCGGATGGCCCACGGCCCGCGCGTGATCGGGCGCGTGTGGGAGCTGATCGCCGAGCACGTGGCGGCCGGCCACCAGGCGTTCGTGGTGTGCCCGCGCATCGACCCCGACGACGCCGACCCGGGTCACGCCAACGTGGAGGAGATGACACCCCGGCTGCGGGGTCTCCCCGCGCTGGCGGGGCTGCGGATCGACGCCGTGCACGGGCGCATGGACCAGGTCGAGCAGGACGCGGCGATGCAGGCCTTCGCGCGCGGGGAGACGGACGTGCTCGTGGCGACCACCGTCGTGGAGGTGGGCGTGGACGTGCCCAACGCGACGGTCATGGCGATCCTCGACGCCGACGACTTCGGCCTGTCCACCCTGCACCAGCTGCGCGGCCGCGTGGGCCGCGGGCCCGGGGCGGCGGTCTGCCTGCTGGCCACGCGCCTGCCGGACGGGCACCCGTCGCTGCGCCGGCTCGAGGTCCTGGCCCAGGAGCAGGACGGCATGCGCATCGCGCAGGAGGACCTCGCCCAGCGCGGTGTCGGCGACGTGCTCGGCGCCGCCCAGTCCGGGCTGGCCTCGGGGCTGCACCACGTGGACGTCATCGCCGACGCCCCGCTGATCGCCGTGGCCGCCGACGCCGTCGCGCAGGTCATGGCGGCCGGCCCGGGGCTCTCCGCCCACCCGGCGCTCGCCGCCGAGGTGGCCCGCTGGGAGGCCGAGCACCTCACCGCCGCCGACTACCTCGAGAAGGGCTGAGCCATGTCCCGCATCATCGCCGGCGCGGCCGCCGGGCGGCCCCTGACCGCCGTCCCCGGCACCGGCACGCGCCCCACCACGGATCGCACCAAGGAGGCCCTGTTCTCCTGGCTCGAGGCCCGCGACTGGCTGGACGGGACGGCCGTGCTCGACCTCTACGCCGGCTCCGGCGCCCTGGGGTGCGAGGCCGCCAGCCGCGGAGCGGCATCGGTGCTGCTGGTCGAGCGGGACCGGAAGGCCGTGACCGCGTGCCGCGCGAATGCCGCGCTGGTCAACCGGGCGCGCGGGGCCGACGTCGTGCGCGTGCGCGCCGGGAGCGTGGAGCAGGCGCTCGCGGCGGACACCGCGCCCGTGGACCTGATCCTGGCCGACCCGCCGTACCCGGTCGCTGGCCCGCCGCTCGAGGCGGTGGTGGAGGCGGCGGCCGGGCGGCTCGCCCCGGGCGGGCTGCTCGTGCTCGAGCGGGCGGCCCGGGACGCGGCGCCGCGCCGGCCGCGCGGCCTCGAGGAGGTCGAGGTGCGCGTCTACGGCGAGACCGCCCTGTACCTCTGGCAGGACGAGCGCTGACCCCGCCCACCCGCTTTCGTTCGGGAAACGGCGGCGTGTCGGCCTGCTTTCGTTCGGGAAACGGCGGCGTCTCGGCCCGTTCTCACCGGGGAGACGGGAGGGCGGAACGGACTGGGCTCAGCACGGAACCGCGAGCACGGCGGCCGCCGTTTCCCGAACGAAAGTGCTCCGGGGGCCGCCGTTTCGTCAACGAAAGCGTCGGGGGTCAGGCCGCGCGCAGCCGCGGGGCCGCCTCGGCCAGGCGGCGCATCGCCTCGTCGATCGCATCCGGGGACTTGCAGAACGCCAGCCGCAGCCACGACCGCAGGTGGCCTCCGTCCGGGCGGCAGAGCGCGCCCACGGGGATGCCCGTGACGCCGGCCTCACGCGTCCACCGCACCGCGGCCTCGGCCGCGTCCGTCACACCCCACGGGGCGAGGTCCACGACGACGAAGTAGCCCGCCGCCGGGACGACCGGGTCCAGGCCCGCCTCCCGCAGGCCCGCCACGAGCCGATCCCGGGCGTCGCGGTACCGCTCGCGCTGGCCGGCGAGGTGCCGTTCGGCGTCGTCGGTGGGCAGGTAGGCACCCAGCGCGCGCTGGAAGGCGGGGCCGGAGGAGTAGGTGAGGAACTGCTTGACGGCGCGCGCGGCCCCGACGAGCTCGGCCGGGCCGGTCAGCCAGCCGACCTTCCACCCGGTGACCGCGAACGCCTTGCCCGCGCTGGAGACCGTCAGGGCGATGTCCTCGGCGCCCGCGACCGAGCGCAGGCTGACGTGCTCGCCCTCGTAGACGAGGTGGTCGTAGACCTCGTCCGAGAGGATCAGCACGCCCCGGGACCGGCACAGGGCCACGAGCTCCTCGAGCAGCTCCCGCGGATAGACCGCACCCGTGGGGTTGTGCGGCGTGTTCACGATGAGCAGGCGCGTGCGGTCGGTCATCGCCGCGGCCACCCGCGCCGGGTCCGGAAGGAAGTCCGGCGCCTCCACCGGCACGCTCACGTGCCGGGCGCCGGCCAGGGCGATCGTGGCGGCGTGCGAGTCGTAGAACGGCTCGACCGTGACGACCTCGTCGCCCGGGCGCACGAACGCCAGGACCGCCGCGGCGATGCCCTCGGTGGCACCCGTGGTGATCATGACCTGCGTGGCGGGGTCCTCCGTCACGCCCCAGTGGCGCCGGCGGTGCTCTGCGACGGCCCGCCGCAGCGCGGGGTCGCCCGTGCCGGGGGCGTACTGGTTGGGGCCCGCCAGCACGGCGTCGGCCGCCAGCCGCAGCAGCGCGTCGGGGCCGTCGGCGTCGGGGAAGCCCTGGCCGAGGTTCACGGCCCCGTGCTCGACGGCGAGGCCCGTCATCGTCTCGAACACGGTGGGCACGGGGCCGGCGTCACCGAGCAGGCCCGCGGCCGCCGCCGTGCGACGCCACGGCGCGTCCACGTCGACGTCGTGCCGTGCTGCTCCGGGGGTGGGCTGGGTTCCGTCCATGGCCGCACTGTACCCATCGCCGCGGACCGCACACGGCGGCGCATGCCGCGTCCGTCACCACCGCGACGCGCCGGAGCCGGACCGGACGGGCGTCCGTCGCCGCTCGGCGCGGCCCCCGCTAGGCTGGCACCCATGCGTCGTGCCGTCTGCCCTGGTTCGTTCGATCCCCTCCACAAGGGGCACGTCGAGGTGATCGCGCGAGCCGCGAACCTCTTCGAGGAGGTGGTGGTCGCCGTGTCCTCCAACCCGGCCAAGACGTACCGCTTCAGCGTGGACGAGCGCATCGCCATGATCGAGGCGACGGTGTCCTCCCTCGCCGGTGTCGCGGTCCGGCCCATGGGCCCGGGCCTGTTGGCCGAGTTCTGCCGGCAGATCGGCGCGGACGCGATCGTCAAGGGGCTGCGCGGCGGCGCCGACCTCGAGTTCGAGGCCCCGATGGCCGCGATGAACCGCCATCTCACCGGGGTCGAGACGGTCTACCTCCCGGCCGACGCCCGGTACACCCACGTGTCCTCCTCGCTCATCAAGGAGGTCCACGGACTCGGCGGCGACGTCGCCGAGTTCGTCCCGGCCGCGGTCCTGCGCGGCCTCGACGGCGGGGCCTGACCCCGCCCGGCCCCCTCCCGCCCCCGCACCCGCAAGGCCGTCATCCCGGCCGCCGGCCTGGGCACCCGCTTCCTGCCGGCCACCAAGGCCATGCCGAAGGAGATGCTGCCGGTGGTGGACCGGCCGGCCATCGAGTACGTGGTGACGGAGGCCCGGCGTGCGGGCCTCGCCGACGTGCTGATGATCACGGGCCGGAACAAGCGGGCCCTCGAGGACCACTTCGACCGCCATCCCGCGCTGGAGGCCGCGCTGGAGCGCAAGGGCGACGCCACGCGGCTCGCGCAGATCCACGAGTCGGACCTGGTGGGGGACATCCACTACGTCCGCCAGGGCGAGGCTCTCGGGCTCGGCCACGCGGTGAACTGCGCTCGCCGCCACGTCGGCGAGGAGCCGTTCGCGGTCCTGCTGGGCGATGACATCATCGGCGACGGCGAGGCGCTGCTCGAGCGCATGATCGACGTGCAGCAGCGCCTCGGCGGCTCCGTGATCGCCCTCATGGAGGTCCCGGAGGAGGCCGTCTCGGCCTACGGCGTGGCCGCGGTGCAGGCCGTGCCGGGGGAGGGCGACGACGTCGTCCGCGTCACCGACCTCGTGGAGAAGCCGGCCCGCGAGGACGCCCCCTCCACCCTCGCGATCATCGGCCGCTACGTGCTGGCCCCGCAGGTGTTCGACGTGCTGGACGAGACCCCGCCCGGCCGCGGCGGGGAGATCCAGCTCACCGATGCGCTGCAGAGGCTGGCCACGGAGGACGGCGAGGGCCGCGGCGTGCACGCCGTCGTCTTCGACGGCCGCCGCTACGACACGGGGGACAAGCTCGGCTACCTGCAGGCGGTCATCGAGTTCGGGACGCGGCACGAGGACCTCGGGGCCGACCTGCGCGCCTGGCTCCAGGAGTTCACCGCCGGGCTCTGAGCCGGGCCGGCGACGCGCGGGCCGCCGCCGGCTTTGGCCGAGGCGGACCCACCCGGTAGGATGGGCTGTCGGTCCGTCGTGGCTGGACCCGTGTCCAGGCCGCATCGCACCCCCGCAGAGGGCGTGCGGACGGGCCGTGTACCCCCGCCGTCCCACCCGCCGAGAGGAGCGACCATGGACAGCATCCAGCACCACGGCGCCGACTCGCCGTGGGTGATCCCCGTGCGCGATCTGACGCGCGGGGCCGGAGTCCAGCGCGAGCTGACGGCCGAGTGGCCCGCCCTTGCGGGCGTCTCCACGCCGCTGCTGGGGATCCCCGAGGGGGACCCCGTCGAACTGGACCTGCGTCTGGAGTCGGTGCACGAGGGCGTCCTCGTCACCGGCACCGCGGACGCGACCCTGAAGGGCGAGTGCGGCCGTTGCCTGCGCCCGCTGCACGAGGGGATCACCGTGGACCTGCAGGAGCTGTACCTCACCGGCACGTCCGAGGACGACGCCGGCGAGCAGCCGCTCGTGGTGCGCGAGACCGTGGACCTGGAACCCGTGTTCCGGGACGCCGTGGTCATCGCCCTTCCGTTCCAGCCGCTGTGCCGGCCGGACTGTGAGGGCCTGTGCGCCGACTGCGGCATCCGCCTCGAGGACGCGCCCGAGGGGCACGCCCACGAGCGCGTGGACCCGCGCTGGGCCGCCCTGGCCCACCTCGCGGGCACCTCAGAGACCTCCATCACCGAGACAGAAGAGAGATAGTCGTGGCAGTCCCGAAGCGGAAGATGTCCCGTGCCAACACCCGTGCCCGCCGGTCGCAGTGGAAGGCCACCGCGCCCGCCCTGGTGAAGTCCGTCGAGAACGGTCGCGTCTCGTACCGCCTGCCCCACCAGGCCGAGCTGAAGACCGACGCCGCCGGCACCCCCCTGTTCTTCGAGTACAAGGGCCGCAAGGTCGCCGACGCCTGAGATGGCGTCCCCGTCGGCTCGCCGCGGGCCTGAGCCCGCGCCCGAGCCAGAAGAGCTGTTCGAGCGTCTCGGCGTGCACATCACCGCCGGGACGCTCGAACGCGCTCTGACGCACCGCTCGTTCGCCTACGAGCAGGGCGGGCTGCCCACCAACGAGCGCCTCGAGTTCCTCGGGGACTCGGTGCTGGGCTACGTGGTCACCGACCACATCTTCACGGTGTACCCGGACCTGGCCGAGGGCGATCTCGCCCGCCGCCGGGCCGCCGTCGTGTCCACGCGTGCCCTGGCGAAGGTGGCGCGCCGGATCGGCATCGGCCCGTTCGTGCGCCTGGGCACGGGGGAGCGCCGCACCGGCGGGGCGGACAAGGACTCGATCCTCGCCGACACCCTCGAGGCGCTCATCGGCGCCGTCTACGTGGACCACGGTGCCGTGGCCGCGGCCGCACTCGTGCACCGCCACGTGGTGCCGCTGCTGGACGAGCCGGACCTGCTGCGCGAGAGCACCGACTGGAAGACGGTCGTGGCCGAGGCCGCCAGCCGGCACGGTCTCGGCGCCGTCCGCTACGCGATCGAGGGTCAGGGCCCCGCGCACGACCCCCGCTACCGGGCCACCCTCGTCGTCGGCGAGCGCGAGTACGGCTCCGCCGTCGCCAGCTCCAAGAAGCAGGCCGAGCGGGACGCCGCGGCCGCCTCCTGGCCCGCCCTCGAGGCGGATCTGCCGGCCGCGGGGCGCTGAGCCCGTGCCGGAGCTGCCCGAGGCCGAGGTCGTCCGGCGCGGCCTGGCCCGGTGGGCCACGGACGCCGTCGCCGCGGAGCTCGAGGTCCTCGACCCCCGCTCGCTGCGTCGCAGCCCCGGCGGTGCGGACGCCCTCCGGGAGCGGCTGCGCGGCGCCCAGCTGGCCGAGCCGGCTCGCCGCGGCAAGTTCCTCTGGCTGCCCCTGGCCGAGGGCGACGACGCCGTCGTCGTGCACCTGGGGATGAGCGGGCAGATCCTCGTGGACGAACCGGGGGCCGCCGACCAGCGACACCTGCGCCTGCGCCTGCCCGTCACCGCGGCGGACGGCTCCGTCCGCGAGCTGCGGTTCGTGGACCAGCGGATCTTCGGCGGCTGGTGGCTCGACGCGCTGCGGCCCGACGACGCCGCCGGCGGCGAGCGGATCCCCACCACGGCCGCCCACATCGCCCTGGACCCGCTGCACCCCCTGTTCGACCCCGCGGCCGTGCACGCGCGCCTGGCACGGCGCCGCTCCACCCTCAAGCGCGCGCTGCTGGACCAGTCGCTGGTCTCCGGGATCGGCAACATCTACGCGGACGAGGCCCTCTGGGGCGCCCGCCTGCACCCCGAGCGCCCGACCGAGCGCATGCGCCGGGCGGACACGCTGCGCCTCATGGCGGCCGTCCAGGACGTGATGCGCCGGGCCCTGGAGGTGGGGGGCACGAGCTTCGACGCGCTCTACGTCAACGTGGACGGGCGATCGGGCTACTTCGCCCGCTCCCTGGCGGCCTACGGGCGCACCGGGCAGCCGTGTCGCCGCTGCGCCGCCGAGGGGATCGACTCCCGCATCGTCCGCGAGCCGTTCATGAACCGGGCGAGCCACCTGTGCCCGCGCTGCCAGCCCAGGCCGCGCCGTCGCCGGGCCGTGGCGGCCGACGCCTGACGAGGCGTCCGTAGACTGGCCTGACCCCCGACCTCGAGCAGGAGACCCGAGTGAGCCATCCCCCGGCCGCGTCCTGGACGCCCGAGCCCCTGCCGCGTCCCGCGTCCCCCCGCGACGACGCCCCGCCGGTCTCGCGGCGCCGCCGGCGCTGGCCGTGGGTCGTCGGCGTGCTCGCCGTCCTGCTCGCGGCGCTGCTCGGTCTGGGCGCCTGGTACGCGGGCTCGCTCGGGCGCACCTTCGACGACCACCGACAGACGGTGGACGTGGGGGCGCTCGAGCAGGCGGCCGGGGACGGCCCGCTGAACGTGCTCGTCCTGGGCTCCGACTCCCGTGAGGGCGAGGGCGAGCAGGACATGGGCCAGCGCTCGGACACCATGATGCTCGTGCACATCCCCGCGGACCGACGCCAGGTCTACGTCATGTCCGTGCTGCGGGATTCGTGGGTCACCGTGCCCGGCCACGGCGAGGCGAAGATCAACTCGGCCTTCGACACGGGCGGCTACGCGCTCGCCGTGGACACGGTGGAGCTGCTGCTGGGAGTGCCGATCCACCACGTCCTGGAGGTCGACTTCCAGGGCTTCCGGGGCGTGACGAACGCGCTGGGCGGCGTCGAGGTCTGCAACCCGCAGGCCTTCTCCTCCGGTCAGGCCAACCCCTCGTACTACCCGCGCGGACACATCCTGCTGCAGGACACTTCCGCCCTGCGCTACGTGCGCGAACGGCACGCCTTCGACGACGGCGACGTCACCCGCGTGAAGAACCAGCAGCGCTACCTGGCCGGGGCGATGGACCGCTTCCTCAGCCCGCAGATCCTGGGCAACCCGGCCCGCACCACCGAGGTCGTCGCCACGTTCTCCGACCACCTCGGTGTGGACGAGGGGCTCACGTCCGGCGTGATCGCCTCGCTCGCGTGGCAGCTGCGCGACGTCCGCGGCGACGACGTCGAGATGTTCACGGTGCCGCGCAAGGGCTTCGCGGAGGGGCCGAACGGCGACGCCATCGTCGAGCTCGACGAGGACAAGCTGGCGGACCTGCGCTCCGCCCTCGCCGACGACGACGTCCAGCGCTATGTCGACGAGCACGAGCCCACGAAGGAGAAGAAGGCCCAGGCCGCCGGCGGGCCCGCCCCCGTGCTGACCCTGCTGACCGGCACCACGCCCGCACCCGCCCTCGGGGAGGACCCCTGTGACGACTGAGCCGCGCCGCCCCCGCCTCCTGCTGGTCTCCCACTCCTACCGGCCCGAGCGCACCCCGCCCGCACGTCGCTGGGGTGCGGTCGTGGCGGCGCTGCGGTCGGCGGGCTGGGACGTCGACGTCGTCGCGCCCGGGGGCGTGCGCCCCTTCGCCGGGCCCGACGGCGAACGCGTCCTGCCCACGCCTCGCCTGCCCCTGGGGGAGGCCGGCCGCAACGGCCGCTTCGCCGAGGCGGTGGTGCACGCCCTGCTCGCCATCCCCCGCGGGATGGCCACACGACGCCCGGACGTGGTGGTGGCCACCGTGCCCGCCCTGCCCGTGGTGGTGCCCGGCGTCGTGCTCTCCCGCCTCTGGCGCCGTCCCCTCGTGCTGGAGATGCGCGACGCCTGGCCGGATCTCGCCCACGAGGCCGGGGTCCACCAGGGCCTGCTGGGCGCCGCGATGGAGCGTGTCGTGACCGGCGGCCAGCGCGCGGCCCGACTCGTGGTGACCGTCACGGACGGCTTCGCGGAGACGCTGCGCGGGCGGGGGGTCGAGCGTGCCGAGACCTTGTGCAACGGCGTCGAACTCGCAGGCCTGGCGTGGGCACCTGCTCGGAGGCGCGAGCCCGGGGACCTGCACGTCCTCTACCTCGGCAACATGGGTGAGAGCCAGGGGCTCGAACGGCTCGTGGAGGCGGCGGCCGAACTCCGCCAGAGCCGGCCAGGGGTGCGGGTCCGACTCGTCGGCGCCGGCACTCGGCGCGGCGAGCTCGAGGCGCGTAACGCGGAGCTCGGCTCCCCGGCCGAGATCCTTCCTGCCTGCTACGGCGAGGATGCGGCGGCCCAGTACGCCTGGGCGGACACACTCGTCGTGGCGCTGCGGCCCGACTGGCCCAGCTTCCGCCACACGGTGCCGTCGAAGACCTACGAGGTGCTCGCCGTCGGCCGGCACGTCACCGGGATGGTCACCGGCGAGGCGGCCCGCACCCTCGAGGACGCCGGGGGAGCCGACGTCATCGGCCCACGGGTAGCTGACCTCGTCGCGCATCTGACCGCGCTCGCCGACGATCCGGCTCGCACTGACGTGGGGGAGGGCGGCCGCCCGTGGGTCCGACGGCACGCGGACCTGCCGAGCGTCGCCCGTCGTTACGTCCGGCTGCTGGGGCAGCTCGTCCCCGACTACAGGAGACACGCATGACCTCCATCCTCCTCGATTCCGTCCGCGCACTCGGCCACGCGCCACTCGTCCTGCGGACGGTGGTCGACCACCTGCGGGACGACCCGGCGGTCCTGGGCCTGCAGATCAGCCGTCGCCTGCCGCTCGCGGCACGCGTGGGCCTGGGGCGCCTGGCAGAGTCCCTGCCCGCACGCCCCGGCGTGGTCTTAGGCGCCGTGGGTCTCGCGGCCGCCGGCCGGCACGTGGACCTCCTCGAGCACGTCGAGGCGGTCCTGCCGTCCGCCGGCGCGCCAGATCGGGTGCGACTGGCGGACGTGCTCACGGCCGCGCAGGAGCCTGACCGGGCCCAAGCCGTCCTCGACGCCGTGCCCGTCGACACGCCGGGCTTGGCCGCCGCAAGGGCCCGCGTGGCCTGGCACCGCGGTGACGTCGAGGCGGCCATCTCCCTGCTCGGCGGCACCGGCCGGGACGGTGTCGTGCGAGCCCGGTTCGCCTCCGAGGTGCGTGCTCTGCGCGGGGGCGCCCTGCCGTTGCCGCGGGCAGACCGGGACCGGGCCGTTGGATATCGGCCCCGCCCGGGCTCGGCACTGTTCGTCCTGACCAACTCCCTGCCCCACACCGGTTCCGGATACGCGCAACGCAGCCACAGCCTCGCGTGCGCGCTGCGGGACGAGGGCTGGCACGTAGAGGCCGTCACCCGGCTCGGTTGGCCGGTCCAGACCGGCGTGCTCACCGCCGCCCGACGCGACATGGTGGACGGCATCGTGTACCACCGCCTCCTGCCCTCGAGCCTGGCCCGGGGATTCGACGGACGGCTGGCTCAGCACGCGCGGATGCTCCTCGATCTGGTCCTCGAGCGCCGCCCGGCGGTCCTGCACACCACCACCCACTGGGTCAACGCCGTGGTGACCCGCGCGGTCGCGGAGGCCGTGGGCGTCCCGTGGGTGTACGAGGTGCGCGGGCAGCTGGCGGACACCTGGGCCTCGACGCGCGGACCCGAGGCGCTGCGCTCCGACCGCTACGCCCTGTTCACGGCCCGCGAGGACGACGCCGTGCGTTCTGCCGACGGCGTCGTGACGCTCGGTGAGCAGATGGCCCGCCGCATCGCCGCGGCCGGCATGGACCGGGACGCCATCGTGCTCAGCCCTAACGGGGTGGGGGGCGCCTTCCTGGAGGAGCCCGCCCCACGCGAGGATGCTCGCCGCCGTCTCGGGCTGTCCATGGACGACGAGATCGTCGGCACCGTCTCCTCCGTGGTGCCGTACGAGGGACTCGACGACCTTGTGCGTGCCGTCGCCGCGCTCGTCGACGAGAGGCCGCGCCTGCGGCTGGCCGTGGTGGGGGACGGCGTTGCCCTGCCGGCCCTGCGCCGGCTTGCGGCCGACCTGGGGATCGAGGATCGGCTGCTCGCGCCGGGACGGGTGGACCGTTCCCTGGCTCCCGTGTGGCACCAGGCCCTCGACGTCTTCTGCGTGCCTCGCAAGGACACGGGCGTGACCCGGGCGGTGACGCCCATGAAGCCGCTGGAGGCCATGGCCACGTCCCGGCCCGTCCTCGTCTCGGACCTGCCCGCGCTGAGCGAGATCGTCGAGGACGGCGTGACCGGACGGGTGCTGCCGGCCGAGGAACCGGAGGCGTGGGCCGCCGCCCTGGCGGCGCTACTCGACGACCCCGCCGCGGCCCGCGGCCTCGGAGCCAGGGCGCGGGAGTGGGTGCTCGGGCATCGGACCTGGGCGGCGAACGCCCGGCGCTATGACGCCCTCTATCGGCGCCTGGGCGTGACGGCGCCGTCTGCCTGAACTGATCCCTATACTCGACAGAGCATCACGGGGAGTCCGGCCCGCGCCGGATTCTACCCTTGCCACCGCTTAGACGAACGAGGACCTCTAGATGACGACGCAGATCAAGGACGTGGCCGTGATCGGCCTGGGCTACATCGGGCTGCCGACAGCTGCCATCCTGGCCGAGAACGGCGTGCGTGTGCACGGCGTGGACGTCAGCCAGCGCACCGTGGACGCGGTCAACGCAGGCACCGTGCCCTTCGTGGAGCCGGACCTGGCGGACTTCGTGGAGCGCAACGTCAAGGCCGGTCGACTGTCCGCGTCCCTCAACACGCCGCAGGCCGACGCGTACATCGTCGCGGTCCCGACGCCCTTCAAGGACGGCCATTCGCCGGACCTCGGCTACATCGAGGCTGCGGCCCGCGGTCTCGCCCCGCAGCTGCGCGGCGGCGAGCTCGTGATCCTCGAGTCCACCTCGCCCCCTGGCGCCACCGAGTACATGGCCGCCGTCATCCGCGAGGCACGGCCGGACCTGGACGGCGCCACCCTGGACTTCGCCCACTGCCCGGAGCGGGTGCTGCCCGGCCGGGTCATGATCGAGCTCGTCACGAACGACCGCATCGTGGGCGGGTCCACGCCGGAGGCCGCGCAGCGCGCCAAGCAGCTGTATGAGACGTTCTGTCAGGGGGAGATCCTCGTGACGGACTGCGTCACCGCGGAGATGGCCAAGCTGGTCGAGAACTCGTTCCGTGACGTGAACATCGCTTTCGCGAACGAGCTGTCCTTGATCTGCTCCGACCTGGGGATCGACGTGTGGGAGCTCATCGAGCTTGCCAACCACCACCCCCGTGTCAACATCCTCCAGCCGGGCCCCGGCGTGGGCGGCCACTGCATCGCCGTAGACCCGTGGTTCATCGTCGACGCTGCACCGCAGACGGCCCGCATCATCCGTGCGGCCCGCGAGATCAACGATGGCAAGCCGAAGTGGGTCGTGGACCAGGCCAAGGCCGCCGCGTTCGACGTGCAGCAGGCCACCGGTCGTGCCCCCGTGGTGGCCGTCCTCGGTCTGGCATTCAAGCCGAACATCGACGATCTGCGTGAATCGCCTGCCCTGAACATCGCGACCGAGGTGGCGCAGCAGTTCACCGGTTCGCGCATCCTCGTCGTGGAGCCGCACGTGGAGGAACTGCCCGCTGCGCTGGCCGGCCGTGACAACGTGGAGCTGGTCCCGGCTGAAGACGGCATTCGGGAGGCGGACATCGTCCTGCTGCTCGTCGACCACGACGCGTTCGCCGACCTCGGCCCCCGCGTCCAGGGCAAGCGTGTGATCGACACGCGCGGGCAGTGGCGCTGAGGCCCGACCGACCCTGACCCGCCGCCCCGCGGCACCCTCCGGACCGGCTTCACGGCCCGGCACGATCGAAGGAGCCCGTGTGCGCCAGCCTGACGAGACCGCCCTGTGGACGAGCCGTGCGACAACCCTGCTCGTCCGTCACGACGACGGCACCACGACGGTGCGGGGGATCTCCGGCGAGGGCGGCGGAGGGGGTGGT
>NZ_JABFBB010000003.1:85635-192960 GCF_017168555.1 Micrococcus sp. KRD012 | reverse complement strand
GTGGTGGGGGCCAGGCTGGTGTCGCCGAGGTCGACGACCTGCTCGCCCCGGTCGAGGAGGCGGACTCCGCGGACGTGCCGCGGCGTCTGCGGTACTTCAACAGCGGGGTCCTCCGGGAGGTGCGGCGGCGCCTGTACCACGCCCGTCGCGCCCCTGCACGGGCGGTGTCCACACGGCTCGCCCGGTCGGTCACGGCGGTGGACCGCTGGGCCGTCCTAACCCGAGAACGCGTGCTGTCCCTGGTCGCGGCGGCCCGGGCGGGTCGCGGCGGTCCCGCGGCCGAGTCGGTGCCGACGGTGCCCGCCGACGTCCCCGACTCGGCAGAGGCGGAGGGCGCCGCTCTCACCCTCGCGGATCGGCGGCAGGCTTGGGCGGACCACGCGGATGCCCCCGCATTGACGGCTCTGATCAAGGCCCTCTACGACGACGGCGCCCTGCGTGAACCTGCGGAGCTCATCAGGTCCCACGCCGACCTCGTGGCCGAGGGGTCGGCGGGCCAGCGTCGGCTGGCGGTCACCATCACCGAGCAGGCCGCCCTTCTGGATGCCCTGCCCACGGTCCCGATGCGCGGCGCCTCTCCGGCCCACCGACCTGAACGCGGGCGCATCCTGTATTGCGCGCACGGCGTCCACCCGTACCAGTCCAACGGATACGCGATCCGCACCCGCGGCATCGTCGGGGGCCTGCTCGACGCCGGTCATGACGTGGTGGTGGCCGCCCGGCCCGGATTCCCCTGGGACGCGTCGGTGGTCCGCCGCGCGCCGAAGAAGCACGCGTTCGCCCAGCTCGTGGATGGGGTCGAGCACGTGTTCTCGTACGGGCCCTCGCTCCGCACACAGGGGCTAGCTGCGTACCTGGAGAGCGCGGTGGACTCCTACGGTGCGGTGATCTCCCGGCAGCGCCCGGAGCGTGTGCACGCGGCGTCGAACCACATCACCGCCCTGCCCGCGTTGATCGCCGCTCGCCTTGCCGGCATCCCGTTCACCTACGAGGTGCGCGGGTTCTGGGAGTACGGACTGCCGGCGGGGGAGGAGGGCGTGGACGAGCGGCGGGAGCTGGCCACTGCCCTGGAGGACCTCGTGATGGCCGAGGCGGACCACGTCTGCGTCCTCACGGAGGAGATGCGGGACGAGCTGGTCCGCCGCGGGGTGCCGGCAGACCGGATGACCGTCACGCCGAACGGGGTGGACCCGCAGCAGTTCCAGCCCCTCCCGGCGGTCGGTGACATGCACCGCAGTCTGGGGTTCGACGCGGACCGGGTCGTGATCGGCTACGTCGGCTCGTTCGTCGACTACGAGGGACTGGACGACCTGGTGGAGGCGTGCCTGCGACTGGCGCGTCGTCGAGACGACTTCCAGCTCGTCCTGGCGGGAGACGGACCGTCTCTGCCACGGATCCGCGAGACCCTGGCAGAACGGGGCGGGGAACTCGTCCACCACGTGCTGGGTCGGATCGACGCGGACCGCATCCCGGCGCTGCTCGACGAGGTGGACGTCATCGCCTGCCCGCGCACGTCCACCCCTGTGACGCGTCTCGTGAGCCCGCTCAAGCCGCTCGAGGCGGCCGCCGCTGGGATCCCCGTGGTGCTGTCCGACCTTCCCGTCTTGCAGAGCCTCGCGCGCGAGAGCGACGGCGCGGTGACCTTCCCAGCCGGGGATGTGGAGGCGCTCGCCGCCGCCCTGGAGAGTCTGATCGAGGATCCCGAGCGCCGGGCCGAGCTGGGCCGCATCGGGCGCCGGTGGGCCCGTACCCGTCGGCGGTGGGACGTCCTCGGCGCGGAGCTGGGAGACGCGATCCAGGCGGCCGGGTCGTCGGAGCCCCGGCGGCAGGCGGCGCGGCCCCTGGACCGGATCCGTCTCGGGCTCATCGCCGACACGTTCACCACCTCCACCCTGATGCTGCAGATGGACGTGACACCCCTGGATCGTGCCGGCTGGCGGGAGCAGCTGCGGACTCGGCAGCTGGACGCGGTGTTCGTCGAGTCCGCCTGGAGCGGCAATGACGGCCAGTGGACCCGGGGAGTGGGCCACTACTCGGATAAGGAGTCGGCCGATCTGCGCGCCCTCCTGGCGGAGTGTCGCTCCCTCGGTGTGCCCACGGTCTTCTGGAACAAGGAGGACCCGGTCCACTTCGCCCGGTTCATCGACAACGCCGCCCTGTTCGACCTCGTCCTCACCACCGACAACCGGTCCATTCCCCGCTATCAGGCGCGGGTCGAACGTGGCCGCCAGCAGGTCGCCTCCCTTCCGTTCTTCGCCCATCCGGCCCTCCACCACCCGGTGACGGACGAGCCCGCTGTGACGGACCGGCCCGTGATGTATGCGGGCTCGTACTACGGAGACCGATACAAGGACCGTTCCCGGGACCTGGAGATGCTCCTGTCGGCGGCCCGCCCACACGGCGTGACCATCTACGACCGCCAGGCTGACCTCCCCGACTCCCCGTACCGGTTCCCGGAGGAGCTGCGGCCGTTCGTGGAAGGAGGCCTGCCCTACAACGAGATGGTGCAGGCCTACCGCCGCTTCCCCGTCCACGTGAACGTCAACTCCGTGACACAGTCCGAGACCATGTTCTCCCGCCGGGTCGTGGAGATCGGCTGCTCGGGCGGTGTGGTGGCCTCCGGCCCGTCCGCCGCGGTCAACCACATGTTCCGCGGTCTGGTGCCCACCCTGGGTCGGAGGCGCAACGCCGAGGAGGCCTTCCAGGCCGTGACCGCGGACCCTGAACTCCGCAACATCCAGGGGTGGAACCTGCGGCGCCTCGTCCGGCGTTCCCACGTTCTGGAGCACCGGATGCTCGTCGTGCTGCGCCGCCTCGGACTCGACGTCCGCGCCGCCGACGTGCCCGAGGTGCACGTGCGTTTGTCGGGCGACCCCGCCGCGGCGCACTGGCCCTCCCTGGTCGACCAGACGGCGCGGCCGACGGCCGTGATCGCGGATGCCGTCCCGTCTCCGGCACGCCGGCTGCTGGAGGACGCTGGCATCGGCCTCGTCGATACGAACGGATGCGCAGGGGGCATCGAGGCCACATGGTCGGGAGACCCGCTGGATCGCGTCGTGCTCGAGGACCTGGTGGACGTCCTGCTCGACGCCGGGCACAGCAGCGCTGTGCTCGACACGTCCGCCGTCGCGGACCTCAGCGTGCCGCTGGCATGCGTGCTGCCCGAGGACGCCGTCTCCACGGGGCCGGCACCGGTCGCCGTGCGCCGCACGGACGGTGGTGGGGACGGCCGTCACGTGGTGGTCCGTCGCGGACTCTTCACGTCGGCATCGGGCGATGCTCCCGCGGTCGAGGCCTGCCGCGCGGCGACCGGACCGCTGCGGGTCGCAGTGGCGGGCCACGACCTCAAGTTCGCGGGAGAACTCCTGGACCGGCTCGCTGAGGACGGGCACGAGGTGCGTCTCGATCAGTGGGCGTCGCACCAGGACCATGATGAGGAGACCAGCCTCGCCCTGGTCGACTGGGCTGATGTCGTGATCTGCGAGTGGGGTCTCGGCAACGCGGTCTGGTACTCCCGTCACAAGCGTCCCGGCCAGGGCCTCATCGTCCGCGTGCACTCGCAGGAGCTGTTCCGGCCGAACTTCGCGCGCATGGCACTGTCCCAGGTGGACCGGTTCGTCTTCGTGGCCCCGCACATCCGGGACGCGGCGCGCCGCTTCCGTGGGGTCGGCGACCGGCCACACGAGGTGATCGCCAACATCGTTCGGGAGGGGTCTGAGGCGGAGCGGTCGCCGGAGTCGCGCTTCGTCCTCGGCCTGGTCGGCGTGGTCCCGCGGGGCAAGCGGCTGGACCGTGCCCTCGACGTGCTGGCCCGCCTTCGCGCGGAGGACGACCGCTACAGCCTGCGCATCAAGGGGCGCATGCCGAGCGACTATCCGTGGATGCTCGCCCGCGAGGACGAGATGGCCTACTACGAGCGGCAGTGGCGCCGCATCGAGACCGATCCGGCGCTCGCCGGGGCGGTGCATCTGGACGGCTTCTCGGCTGACCGAGACGAGCTCGATCGGTGGTACTCCGGGATCGGAGTCGCCCTGTCCGTCTCGGACTTCGAGTCCTTCCACTTCACCCTCGTCGACGGTGCCCAGAACGGTGCCGTACCGCTGGCGTTGGCGTGGCCGGGGGCCGATCGGCTCTTCCCGGAGACCTGGGTGCATGCGACGGTGCCGGAGATGGCCGCTGACATCCTCACCCTGCGGGAAGCCGACGCCTTCGAGGCGAGGGCCGCGGCGGCGCGCAGGGAGGTGGCCGAGCGATTCGATGGGGGCACCGCTCTGGAGCGCTGGTCCCGCATGGTGCGCGAAGTCGCCTCGGACGACACGCAGTGCTGACGGCGGGCCGGGCCCCGTGGCGGTTCTGCAGATCCGCACTGCGTGTCGCCTCGGCCTGCTTCCGGGCGGGCGCTGGGCCGCTGCGCTGGAACCTGCTCGCGGTCGACGGTGCGCGGATGTCCGGCCCTGTCGAGGGGGCGTCCGGCCTCGTGGTCCCCGCCGGTGCCGAGGTGGAGCACGGAGCCTCAGTGACGATGGCGGACTGCCGCTTCACCGAGGTCGTGGTGCAGGGCCCCGGCAGTCGCGTCGTCGCGGTGGGCACCACGGTCACCGGCCTTCTCCAGGTGGGGCAGCGGACGGACGTCCGTCTGCGCCGATGCCGTGTCGGGATGCTCGTCTCCCATGCGGGGCACACGCAGCTGCGGGCCACGGACCTCCGCGCGCGGCGGGTGGACGTTCGCAAGGGAGGGACCACCGCCCTCCTCCGTGGGGAGCTCGGTGCGGTACGCGTGCGGGACACCGGCGGCTCGGTGTCGCTGAAGGGGGTCGCGGCGACTTCGATCGCGGTCGCGGGCGCCCGTGCGGGCACTGTCCTCGCGATCGTCGGGTCGCGGGTGACGGGCGACATCCGCCTGGAGAACGCCGCTCATGCGGTCGTGGAGGACTCCGTGGTGTCAGGCGACGTCACCGTCGCCGACACCCGTGGCCGCCTGCAGGTGTCAGGGAACCGGCTGGGAGGGCGTCTGCGGTTCCAACGCAACGTCCGTCCGGTGCGCGTCCCGCGTCCGAACCTGGTCCTGCACAGGGCGGACGCGGGCAGCCGCTGAGGGCGTGCCGCGGTCGGACGGCGGCGGTCAGGCGCCGTCGAAGGCCGGGAGGCGCTCGCCGACACCCAGCAGCTGTGCGATGCCGGACACCGTCCGCGCTGCGGCGCGGCCATCGCCGTAGGGGTTCACGGCATTGGACATCGCCGCGTACGCGTCGTCGTCGGTGAGGAGCCGGTGGACCTCGGCCACGACGACGTCCTCGTCCGTGCCGATCAGCCGCACCGTGCCGGCCGACACCGCTTCGGGCCGCTCCGTGTTGTCACGCATCACGAGTACGGGCTTGCCCAGGGACGGCGCCTCCTCCTGGACGCCGCCGGAGTCGGTGACCACCACGTGAGCGACGGACAGCAGGTGCGTGAACTCGCCGTACGCCAGGGGCTCGGTCACCAGGACGTTCTCGAGGCCCTCCAGCGCGGGGAGGATGGCCTCCCGCACCACGGGGTTGCGGTGCGCAGGGAGGATGAAGATCGCGTCGTCGTGGTCGCGCGCCAGGCGGGCCAGCGCGCGCCCGACGCCGCGCATGGCATCGCCCTGGTTCTCCCGACGGTGCGTGGTCACCAGCACGATCCGCCGACCGGTGCCGACCGCCTGGGCCAGCGCCTCGTCCTCGAAGGGCACCCGGGCCTCGACGGCCTCCAGAAGTGCGTCGATGACCGTGTTGCCGGTGACGTAGACGTCCTCCGCGGCCACGGCCTCGCGGAGCAGGTTGTCCCGGCTGACGGAGGTGGGGGGGAGGTGCAGCGCCGCGATCTGGCTCGTGATCTTGCGGTTGGCTTCCTCGGGGAACGGGGAGGCGATGTCGAACGAACGGAGGCCGGCCTCGGCGTGCACCACGGGGATGCCGAGGTTGAAGGCGGCGACGGCGGCGGCCGTGGACGTGGTGGTGTCGCCCTGCACCACGACCGCGTCCGGGCGCTCGTCCTGAAGCACCGTGTCGAGGCCCTCGACGGTCCGGGCGAACACGCCGTTGAGGGTCTGGCGCGGACGGATGATGTTGAGGTCGTGGTCCGGGACGATTCCGAACAGCTCGTTGACCTGGTCGAGCATCTGCCGGTGCTGGCCGGTCACCGTCACCACACAGTGGAAGCGCTCGTCCTGCTGCAGCGCTTTCACGATCGGCGCGACCTTGATGGCCTCCGGGCGGGTTCCGTAGATGGGCATGACCGTCAGCACAGCGACTCCTCTGGGATCCTCGGACGTGTCCGCGCGGGGCACCGAGGGCCCGCACGGGGGAGTCTACCGGGGCTATGCCTACCGTCCAGTTGAGAATGGAGGCTCTCGAGGGCTCTGGCGCGATTGCTAGAGTGGTCAGTCGTCGCGTGTGCCCTCGCCGCGTATGTCCTGCATCAGGAGGCTGTCCCCATGGCTCGAAACGGTCCAGCGCTCGGGGCAGTTGCCGCACCCGTGGTCGTGGAGGGGTCGCAGCTGACGCCCGTCGGCGCACGCCCCTCGATCGGTGCGTATCTGCTGTCGATCTGGCGGCACCGCGCGTTCATCCTCTTCGACTCGCGATCTCGCATCGCCGGGGCCAACTCGACCAACGCCCTGGGCCGACTCTGGATGATCCTCAACCCCATCCTGGACGGCGCAGCCTACTATCTGGTGTTCGGTGTCCTTCTGGGCACGGGCCACGGGGTGCCGAACTTCGTTGCCTATCTGATCATCGGCGTGTTCTTCTTCCGCTATTCCTCGCAAGCGATCACGGCCGGCTCCAGGGCCATCTCAGGCAACCAGACAATCGTCCGCGCCTTCCGCTTCCCGAGGGCCACGCTGGTGGTGGCGGCCAACATCCGGGCGTTCCTGGAGTTCCTCCCCACGCTCGCAGTGATGATCGTGCTCGTCCTCGCGTTTCCGCCAGCCGAGGTGCTCACCTGGAGGTGGCTCCTGATCGTGCCCCTGCTGTTCGTGCAGTCGCTCTTCAACACGGGGCTTTCTCTCGTCCTGAGCCGCTACGTCGCCCACTGGCCGGACCTCGGCAACCTCATCGCCTTCGGGATGAGGATCTGGTTGTACCTCTCTGCGGTCTTCTTCGGCGTGGACAGGTTCGAGGGTCAGCCGACGATTCTCGCCGTCATGCATCTCAATCCGCTCTACTGCGTGCTGGACATCGCACGTCAGTCGATGCTGTACGGCACGGACGCGGACCCCGCCCGGTGGCTCGTCCTCGGCGTGTGGACGGCCATGTTGCTGGTGGTGGGCACGCTCGTGTTCTGGGCGGCTGAAGAGACCTACGGGGAGGACCAGTGAGCGAGTCCAGCGCGCCCCACCTGCCGCGCCGGTCCAGCCCCAGGCCCCGCCGTGCGCTGACGACCCGCCCCGATGGCAGCGGCCACGATGACGCACGCGGAGGGCCTGCTCCCCTCGGGACGGCCGGTGAGGACGTCGTGGCCGCCGACCGCGCTGCTGTCGTCCTTGACGAGGTCGGCATGACCTACACGGTCCGTTCGGCAGACACGCGGCGTGTCCACAGAGGTGGGCGTGCCTTGTTCGACGGGGCGCGGGGAGTCCGCACGGACCGAGTCGAGGCATTGAAGCCGTTGTCACTCGTCGTCGAGCGTGGTGAGTCCGTGGGGGTGATCGGCACCAACGGCTCGGGCAAGTCGACGCTCATGAAGCTGATCACCGGTCAGGCGCGTCCCACTCATGGGCGTGTCTATGCGACCAGTACCCCCGTGATGCTCGGCGTCAACGCGGCGCTGGTCCGGCAGGTGTCGGGTGAGGACAACATCCTCCTGGGGTGCCTGGCCATGGGCATGAGCCGGGCTGAAGCCGTGCAGCGGCGTGATCAGGTGGCACGTCTGTCCGGACTCGACGACGATGCGCTCCAACTGCCCTTGCGGGCCTACTCATCGGGGATGGCGTCCCGGCTGCAGTTCGCCATCGCCACGTCCGTCGACCCGGACATCCTCGTGATCGACGAGGCGTTGAACACCGGTGACGCCCAGTTCCGCGCAAGGACGAGGCGTCGCCTGGACGAGCTCCGCGCTCAGGCCGGTTGCGTCTTCTTGGTCAGTCATTCCCTGAACACCATCAAGGAGATGTGCTCGCGAGTCGTGTGGATCGAGCAGGGGCAGCTCACCATGGATGGCTCTCCCACGGTGGTCACGGGCAACTACGCGAGGTACACGCGCCATCGGTCCCGGGGTGAGGACACCGCGGCGGAGCGACTTCTGCAAGAGGCCCGCGATGCCGTGCGCCGGATCCGCGTCGACTGGGCAGGGGGGGAGCCGCCCTCGCGCCGGCACTGAGCCGGTCACGACTCAGTATCGGGATGCGCGTGGGCTCCAAGGTCGCTACGCGTGCTCGCGGGCGCCGGTCGCTGGCCCGGACACGTCCGGGTCGACCTTCGGCAGGGACCCGGTCCGCGGGCCGCCCGGGGCGACCGGCAAATTGGTCTCGGGGGCCCGCAGCCACACGAGTGCGGCCACCGCGATCACGGCGCCCGTCGCGACGAAGCCCCACCCGTAGCCGGCTGCGTCCACCACGAGGCCCACGAGCAGCGGGCCGAGGATGGCCCCCAGGTCACCGGACATCTGCGCCGCGGACATCACCGGACCGGCCTTGCGGTCCTGGCCCACGAGGTCCGCGACGGCGGCCTGCTGCGGGGCGTTCAGGGTGCCCGTTCCGGCGCCGGCCAGCGCGCAGGAGACGAGGAACAGCAGGGGCGACTCCAGCCAGCCGATCGCTCCGGTGAACACCGCCATCACGGCCAGGCCGACGAGGATCAGCGGCTTGCGCCCGTGGAGGTCGGAGAGCCGGGAGCTGAAGGTCACCGCGAGGACGTTGCCGGCCGCGAACACGGAGAGCGCCAGGCCGGCCATGAGCTGGCGGTTCTCCTCGGTGATGCCCCACCCCAGGAGCGCCGTCCCGGTGAAGGCGCTCGCGGCGAACAGCGGCGTGATGGCGTTGCGCACGCCGAAGGTCGCCCACCCGTTGGCGAACATCGAGGTCAGGGCCGCGCGGTAGGAGCGGTGGCCCAGCGCCTCGCGCAGGGGCATGACAGGCCGCGTCTCCCCGCGGGCCCGGTCCTGCAGGCGGGTGTCCCGGAGCATGACGAACACGATCCCGGCGGCGATCAGGAGCGAGGTCCCGTAGATCAGGAACGGGACTCGGAAGCCGAAGACGGCCAGCACGGAGCCGACGATCGGCCCCACGATGTTGCCGATCAGGAACGCCGACGCGTAGGCGCCCGAG
Source organism: Micrococcus sp. KRD012 (assembly GCF_017168555.1). NCBI lineage: Bacteria > Bacillati > Actinomycetota > Actinomycetes > Micrococcales > Micrococcaceae > Micrococcus > Micrococcus sp. KRD012. The sequence goes on along the minus strand of NZ_JABFBB010000003.1, from coordinate 183,671 downwards.
ACCCGCCCGCGAATGGTGGGCGGGGACTTGCTGGCCAGGAACGCCATGGCGGACACCGTGAACAGCGTGGAGCCCACGCCGCCGAGCGCGCGGTACAGCAGCAGCTGGGTGTAGTCCTGGGCGAAGGCGATCAGGAACATCGAGGCGGCCACGATCAGCACGCCCGCCATGTACACCGGCGTCTCGCCGAGCCGGTTGGTGAGCCGGCCGGAGACGGGCGCGAACAGCAGGCGGGTGAGGCCGAACGCGGAGACCACGGCGGCGACGGCGGTGGCCGGGCTGGCGAAGTCGGACGCGAACATCTCCGCGTACTGGGGCAGCAGGGGCGCGATGATGCCGAAGCCGATCGCGATCACGAACGCCGCCGCCACCATGACCTTGATCTCGCGCGGCACGGGCACGCGGACGGCGGGAGAGGGGGAGGGCATGGTCGACATCCTCCCACCTCAGGGCCCGCCCCGGTCGCCGCCCCGGTCCCCCCGCGGGCCGTTGTGGGAGACTGGGCACGTGGAAATCGTGCTCATCATCTCCCTGGTCCTGGCCCTGCTGCTCGGCGCCGTGCTGGTCGGTCTCCTCGACCGCCCCGTCGCCCCGCCGAAGGGCACCTACACCGAGCTGCGCGACGCCGACGATCCGGCACCCGCCCCGGGCGGCCTCGTGGCCGACCCGGCCGCCGCCGATGTCCCGGAGTCCCGTCCCGCACCCCGCCACGCCGCCGAGGCCCCGACGGTCGAGGAGGACGTCCAGGAGGCGGAGGTCATCGAGACCGCCCCGCAGCTGGACCGCCCCGAGGCCGCCGGCACCCGCCTGCAGCGCCTGCGCGCGCGCCTGCTGAAGTCCAACAACGTGCTCGGCCAGGGCCTGCTGGCTCTGCTCTCCCGTGACCGGATCGACGACGACGTCTGGGACGAGATCGAGGAGAACCTCCTCATGGCGGACCTGGGCACCGAGCCCACCATGGAGCTCGTGGACCGCCTCAAGGCCCGCGTCACGGTCGAGGGCACGCGTGACCCCGAGCAGGTGCGCACCCTGCTGCGCGAGGAGCTCGTGGCGATGGTGGACCCCTCGATGGACCGCCGTCTCGCCGCGACCCGCAAGGGCGACCGCCCCGCCGTGACCATGGTCGTGGGCGTCAACGGCGTCGGCAAGACCACCACCGTGGGCAAGCTCGCCCGCGTGCTCGTGGCGGAGGACCGCACCGTCGTGCTCGGCGCCGCGGACACCTTCCGCGCCGCCGCCGCCGAGCAGCTCGCGACGTGGGGTGCCCGCGTGGGCGTCGAGACCGTCCGCTCCGAGAAGGAGGGCGCCGACCCGGCATCCGTCGCCTTCGAGGCCGTGGAACGCGGCATCGCCGAGGGCGTCGACGTCGTGCTCGTGGACACCGCGGGCCGTCTGCAGAACAAGGCCAACCTCATGGACGAGCTCGGCAAAATCAAGCGCGTCATCGAGAAGCAGGCCGAGGTGGACGAGGTCCTGCTCGTCCTCGACGCCACCACCGGCCAGAACGGCCTGACCCAGGCGAAGGTGTTCGCCGAGGTCGTGGACGTCACCGGCATCGTGCTGACCAAGCTGGACGGCACCGCCAAGGGCGGCATCGTGATCGCCATCCAGCGCCAGCTCGGCGTGCCCGTCAAGCTGATCGGCCTCGGCGAGGGCCCCGACGACCTCGCGCCGTTCACCGCCGAGGGCTTCGTGGACGCGCTGCTGGCCGAGTGAGGCTCCCCGCCGGGGCTCGGCGTCCCGGCCCCGCACGACGACGGGCCGCCCCTGCCCCCGGGGGCGGCCCGTCGTCGTCGGTGGGGGGCACTTCACACGGTGACGGTCAAGGCCTGTCGGCCATCACCTCACAGGCCGGCGCATTGGCCCCACTTCTCCCAGGCCGTGTTGTTGCCGCCGGTCGGCTGATACTGGTTGTTGAAGCAGCTGAGGTAGGAATCGATGGTGTTGCCCTCGATGTACATCGTTCCGCGGTTGGCATCGGCCCAGATGGACCCGCCCACGATGTTGCGACCGATCAGGACATGACCGGAGTTGTACACATTGATATCCGACCCGACGTGCGAGGAGCGCACCATGATGCGGTTGCGCGTTGAGTCGGCCTGGGTCACTGCGCCTGCGATGCGTCCCCACGAGTGGGACACGGTGCCTCCCATCTTGTAGAAGGTGGCATCCTCGCGGACCTTCATCCGCGTGGTCGTCACCGTTCCACCTTCGGCCGCGTACATGGACGTGACGGTGGTGCCGTGCATGCGGATGAGCTTCTGACGGTCAGCGATGACGTCGCCGAAGGACCCGCCCGTGGCTCGCAGGGTTGCACCACGGTCCAGGTGCGTATAGGCGCCCGTGGTCGAGTCCTCGGTGATCAGGGTGGCGTTGGGCTCGACCCAGAGGAAATCACCGATCACCGTCGAGTCGACCAGTGTGCAGGTCGCACCGGACGGCACGGTGAGGTCGCCGGAGATGGTTCGCTCGGTGACGGTGCCGGTGCAGGTGGTGGCAGCCTGAGCGGCGGGGGCTGCGACGAGGCCGGTCAGGGCGACGGCGGCCGCGGCACCAAACGAGGCGATGGAGCGAGCAAGGGACTTCACTGAGGAATCCGATCTGTGTGGTGGGGCTGCCCAAGGGGACAGCGTGTCTCGATGAGCCACGCGATCATTATGCGTGGGATCGCGGCGACTGCCGAGGCTTTTCTGCAAGCGTTGGCGGCTCTGATTCGGCCTACGACGTACGTCCGGGGGGCGGCGCCGAAGCTACCATCGCAGGACTGGCGGAGCTCCAGTACTCTGACGATGGATGCACTGGCCGACCTGTTGTCGGTGCGTCGTCACTAATCGATAGGACCCCACACCATGGCATCCTTCTCTCGCCGCCTGACCTCGACTGTCGCCGCACTCGCCCTGTCCACCGCTGGAGTCGCCGCAGCCGCGCCGGCTCACGCCGTTGAGATGTGCACCGGAACCAAGACGAACTGGACCCCGGCCGCCGAAGTGGTCGTGCCCGCCGGTGCCACCTGCACGCTCGCCAATGCGAATCCGACCCAGGCCTATCGTTGGAATGCCTCGGATGTACAGGTGGGTCAGGGCGCGACCCTCATCGTCAGCGACGGACTCGTCGACGCGATCAACGCACAGACTCTCGGCTCACGTGTGGTCATTAAGAGCGGGGCCGTCGTTGGCGACGTCCGACTCGGGAAGCGGTCGACCCTCGAGGCCTACAACAGCGACCTGGAGACCGTCACCAGCCATGACGGCCATTCTCTCATCCGCATGAACGACGTCGATCTCTACGCCCTGAATGCCAGAGCGGGCGGGACAGTGACGACGACGCGTGCCCGTGCCGAATGGCGGTTCGACTTCGACGACATGGGAGGGACCACGACGCTGTCCCGCGCTTCGGCCGGTTACGTTGAGTTCACCAACGCGCGCGCGGGGAGCCGCTTCGAGATGCGCGGCAGCACCACGTCCTACCGGTCGGACAGCTCAGTCGAGGTGCGGGGCAACGCGCATGTCGTCCTCAACGGCAATGTCACCGAGGGAGGTGTCCAGGTGATCAGCAACCGCGGAAACTTGTTCGTGTCGGCCAACAGCATCGCCGGCACGCTGGACTGCTACAGCAACACCAATGTGCCCACCTACGCCACCAAGAATTACGCCCTGATCAAGACGGGACAGTGTCGGGGAATCTGACCCAGGGGTGACGAGAATCCTGTGCGCATCGTCACATTGACTCCGTCGGCGGGCTGCTCCTCCTGAGGGGCGGCCCGCCGTCATCCCTGGGGAGGGGCGGACCCGTGGCACGACTGCAACGGGCGTTCACGCGCCAGAAATACCTCCGCGCCGCGACGGGATACACGCCCCCGGCAGACTCGGCGTCAACGACGCCCCGGTGCCGGGTGGGAGTCCTGATTCCTTTCGGGATGCTTGGTGCGGCCCCGCTGTGGTTCGCCTGGTTCGGCTTCAACAGCGGCGCCGCTCCGATGTGGAGACCACCGGCATGATCTGGGTGAACACCCTAGACCACCCTAACCACCTCCGCCGCCGCGATGCCGGGCACGATGCTCGCCGAAGTCGTCCGCCACGGTCGGCCGACCTCGCCCGGCACGGCTGGGCAGGTGAACGGCGCGGACGGCTGGGCCGGTCGAGCAGCCCGGCCTCGCCTTCGGCGCGGTAGCGGGCCACCCAGGTGGCCACCGTGGGCCGGCTCACCCGGAACTCGGCGGCCACGTGCGCTTGTGGGATCCCGTCGTGCAGGTGGCGGTGGACCATCCTGAGACGGCCGGTGGGGGTCAGGGGTGCGTTAGCGTGAGTCATGAGCGGGTCTCTTCTGGCAGGTGGGTTGTTGAGGAACTTCCATCCTGCGGGAGGGGCCCGCTCGTCTCATCTCAGCCCGGGCCTCGTGCCAAGAACCTCATGACCCACAACAGCTAGTCTGGTCGGGCGCCGCCGTCGGCGGGACCTCCCCTGCGGGGCGGTCCGAGCCGGGGCGGCGCCTGACCCAGGCGAAGGTGTTCGCCGAGGTCGTGGACGTCACCGGCATCGTGCTGACCAAGCTGGACGGCACCGCCAAGGGCGGCATCGTGATCGCCATCCAGCGCCAGCTCGGCGTGCCCGTCAAGCTGATCGGCCTCGGCGAGGGCCCCGACGACCTCGCACCGTTCACCGCCGAGGGCTTCGTGGACGCGCTGCTGGCCGACTGACGTCCCGCACCCCGGTCCAGGGCCCTTCCCGACGACGTCGGGAGGGGCCCTTCGCTGTCACGGAGACGTCATCGACGTGTGGTCCGTCCCACTCCTCCGGTATCTTCCTTGCATCGGCCCCGATCGGGGCCGGGCAGCGACGCCGCGGGACGGGCGTTCGCCCCCGGCTCGCGGCCCGGACCGAAGGAGACCCCCATGGAGGAGTCGAACGTCCTGGACGCAGGGACAGTGTGGATGGTGACGAGCGCGGCGATGGTCCTGCTCATGACACCCGGACTGGCCATCTTCTACGGCGGCATGACCCGCGCGAAGTCCTCGCTCAACATGATCATGATGTCCTTCGTCTCGATGGGCCTCGTCGGCGTCGTCTGGGTCCTGTGGGTCCACGGGATGACCGGCGGCGACGGGTGGGCCGGCGTGGTGGGGAACCCCGCCGGTGACCTCGGACTGACCGGCACGATGGCCGAGGGCGGGCTCGTCGCGGCGGCCTACGGCGCCACCTTCGCGATCATCGCGGTCGCCCTCATCTCCGGCGCGGTGGCCGACCGCTTCAAGTTCGTCACGTGGTGCGTCTTCGTGCCCGTCTGGACCACCGTCGTCTACGCCCCCCTGGCCTACATGGTGTGGGGCGGCGGGCTCCTCTCCGCGGACGGCGCCATCGGCGCCCGCCTGGGGGAGGCCCTCGACTTCGCCGGCGGGCTCGTGGTGCACATCAGCGCCGGCGTGGCCGCCCTCGTGCTCGCGCTGCTGCTGGGCAAGCGCCACGGCTTCGGCGTGGACCCCGGCCACCGGCCGCACAACGTCCCGTTCACCATGCTCGGCGCGGCCCTGCTGTGGTTCGGCTGGTTCGGGTTCAACGGGGGCGCGGCGGGCGGTGTCGACGAGCTCGGACTGATCTGGGTGGACACCCTCGCCGCCGGCGCCGCCGGCATGCTCGGCTGGGTGTTCGTGGAGTGGCTGCGCCGCGGCCGGCCGACCTCGATCGGCACCGCCTCCGGGATCGTCGCGGGCCTGGTCGCCATCACGCCCGCGTGCGCCTATGTGAGCCCCCTGGGGGCCGTGGTGATCGGCCTGGTCTCCGGTGCGGCCAGCGCGCTCGCGGTCAACCTCAAGTACCGCCTCGGCTTCGACGATTCGCTCGACGTCGTCGGCGTGCACCTCACCGCCGGCATCCTGGGCACCGTGCTGATCGGCTTCTTCGCCCTGCCGGACGAGGGCCGGGCGGGCCTGTTCTACGGCGGAGACGCCGGTCTCCTGGTGGCCCAGACGGTGGCCGTGCTCGTCGCCGTGGTCTTCACCGCCGTGGTGACCACGGTCATCGCCCTGGTCCTGCGCGGGACCATGGGCCTGCGGGTGAGCAAGGAGGACGAGGAGCGGGGCGTCGATCTGACCCTGCACGACGAGTCGGCCTACGACGTCGGCTTCGGCGGGGTGCCCGTCCCCGCGGAGGCGCGGTGAGCCGCCGCGGACGGGTGAGGCCGGTCGGTTGCTAGGCTTGGCGGGCGCCGCGGTGGATGCCGCGGCGCCCGCGACCGACCGCGTCCGGATCAGTCGACCCCGCTTCGAAGGATCACACCCGCCGTGTTCAACTCCCTGTCCGACCGCCTCACAGCCACCTTCCGCAGCCTCAAGGGCAAGGGGCGGCTGAGCGAGGCGGACATCGACGCCACCGCACGCGAGATCCGCCGCGCCCTCCTGGACGCCGACGTCGCCGTGCCCGTGGTCCGCCAGTTCATCGCGCAGATCAAGGAGCGCGCCCTCAGCGCCGAGGTGGCCCAGGCCCTGAACCCGGGCCAGCAGGTCGTGAAGATCGTCAACGAGGAGCTCGTGGGCATCCTCGGCGGTGAGACCCGGCGCATCCAGCACGCCAAGACGGGCACCACCGTCATCATGCTCGTGGGCCTGCAGGGCGCCGGCAAGACGACCCTCGCCGGCAAGCTCGCCCACCTGCTCAAGTCCCAGGGCCACACCCCGCTGCTCGTGGCCTGCGACCTCCAGCGCCCGAACGCCGTGAAGCAGCTGCAGGTCGGCGGCGAGCGCGCCGGCGTCCCGGTCTACGCGCCGCACCCCGGCGTCTCCTCCGAGTTCGAGGCCGCCTCCGGCGACCCGGTGCAGGTGGCCCGCGACGGCGTCGCCGAGGCCAACACGAAGTACCACGACGTGGTCATCATCGACACCGCGGGCCGCCTCGGTGTGGACGCCGAGCTCATGCAGCAGGCCGCGGACATCCGCGCCGCCGTGGACCCGGACGAGGTGCTCTTCGTCATCGACGCGATGATCGGCCAGGACGCCGTCGCCACGGCCCAGGCGTTCAACGAGGGCGTCGGCTTCACCGGCGTCGTGCTCACCAAGCTCGACGGCGACGCGCGCGGCGGCGCCGCCCTGTCCGTCCGCCACGTGACCGGCAAGCCGATCATGTTCGCCTCCACGGGCGAGGGCCTGAAGGACTTCGAGGTCTTCCACCCGGACCGCATGGCCTCGCGCATCCTCGACATGGGCGACGTGCTCTCCCTGATCGAGCAGGCCGAGCAGAACTGGGACCGCAGCGAGGCCGAGAAGATGGCCCGCAAGTTCGCGGACCAGGAGGACTTCACCCTCGACGACTTCCTCGCCCAGATGCAGCAGCTCAAGAAGATGGGCTCGCTGAAGAAGATGCTCATGATGATGCCGGGCGCCCAGGGCATGCGGCAGCAGCTCGAGCAGTTCGACGAGTCGTCGATCGGCCGCGTCGAGGCGATCATCCACTCGATGACCCCGCACGAGCGCGTGGCCCCCAAGATCATCAACGGTTCGCGCCGTGCCCGCATCGCCCGCGGCTCGGGTGTGAGCGTGTCGGAGGTCAACGGCCTGCTCGAGCGCTTCGCCGAGGCGCAGAAGATGATGAAGCGCATGGCCGCCGGCGGTGGCATCCCGGGCATGCCCGGGATGCCGGGCGGCGCCTCCCGCAAGGCGAAGGGCAAGGGCAAGAACGCCAAGCGCGATCGCGTGAAGTCCGGCAACCCGGCCAAGGCCGCGGCCGAGCGCAAGGCGATCGAGGAGCGGCGCGCTCGCGCCGCCCAGGCACAGGCCGGGGCCGTGTTCGGCCGCGACGGCGCGGGGATGGACGGCTTCGACCCGTCCACCCTCAACCTGCCGGCGGGCTTCGAGAAGTACCTCAAGGACCGCTGAGTCGCCCGCTGCCCGGTCGCGGCGCGCCGGGTGTGCGCCGGCCCGCCCGATCTGGCAGAATGGCACGGTACTGAGCGTGAGCCCGGACGACCCTCTATCCTCCGCTGCGCTCCGTTCCGTGTGCCAGGTCGTCGACGCCCGCTGCCCCCACGCGGCGTCGTGCCCCGGCCCCCCAGATCCACTGAAGGAGAACCACACTCGTGGCTGTCAAGATTCGTCTGAAGCGGTTCGGCAAGATCCGCGCCCCGTTCTACCGCGTCGTCGTCATGGACTCGCGCACCCGCCGCGATGGCCGTGCCATCGAGGAGATCGGCAAGTACCACCCCACCGAGGAGCCCTCGTTCATCGAGATCGACTCGGAGCGCGCCCAGTACTGGCTCTCCGTCGGCGCCCAGCCGACCGAGCAGGTCGCCGCGCTGCTGAAGGTCACCGGTGACTGGCAGAAGTTCAAGGGCGAGTCGGGCGCCGAGGGCACCCTGAAGTCCAAGTCCGAGAAGGAGGCCTTCGTGGCCCCCGAGAAGGGCTCGGTCATCCTGCCGGAGGAGCCGAAGCAGGAGGAGGCCCCGGCCGAGTCCGAGCAGGCCGCCGAGGCTCCGGCCGAGGAGGCCGCGGAGGCTCCGGCCGAGGACGCCGAGAAGTCCGAGTGACCATGCTGACCGAGGCCCTCGAGCACCTGGTGCGCGGCATCGTGGACACGCCCGAGGCGGTCCGCGTGGACGCCCGCTCCCAGCGGCGCGGCGACATGCTGGAGGTCCGCGTGGCCCCCGAGGACCTGGGTCGCGTGATCGGCCGCCAGGGTCGCACCGCCACCGCGCTGCGCACCGTGCTGGACGGCCTGGCCGGCCACCCCGTCCGCGTGGACGTGGTGGAGACCGACCGCCGCTCCTGACGGCCCGTGACGCACGGCCCGCCCGCCCCTCACCGGGCCGGCGGGCCGTCGTCGTCTGCGGTCCCGCCCGTCCCACCCAGGAGAGCCCATGAGTCCCGCAGCCCAGGACGACCTCGTCCGCGTCGCCCGCATCGGCAAGCCGCACGGCATCCGCGGCGAGGTGACCGTGCAGGTCTTCACCGACGACCCGGACGCCCGCTTCGCCCCCGGCGAGCGCCTCGTGGTGCGCGACGGCGCCCCGGGCCTGCCGGCGGAGCTCACCGTCACCCGCGCCCGGTGGAACAAGCAGATCCTCGTGGTCGGCTTCGCCGAGTCGCCGGACCGCAACGTCGCCGAGACCCTGCGCGGCGCCCAGCTGTTCGCCGTTCCCGCCGCGCCCGAGGAGTCCGACGAGTGGTACGAGGAGGACCTCGTGGACCTCGAGGTGCGGGTCGAGGGCGAGCGCGTCGGCGTCGTCACGGCCCTGACCACCGGGGCGGTCCAGGATCTGCTGCACGTCGCGTTGGACGGCGTCGAGGAGGAGGCCCTGGTGCCCTTCGTCGAGGAGATCGTCCCGGAGATCGACTCCGAGGCCGGCGTGCTCGTGCTGACCCCGCCGCCGGGGCTGCTCGAGCTCGCCACCGGCGAGGACGACGACGCCGCTGACGGGCCCGCCGCGGCGCGCCCCGCCGATGCGGATCCGGAGGACTGAGCGGTGCGCTTCGACGTCGTCACGATCTTCCCCGAGTACCTCGCGGTGCTCGACGTCTCGCTGCTGGGCCGTGCCCGCCGCGAGGGCCTCGTGGACGTGCACGTCCACGACCTGCGCGACTTCACCTTCGACCGGCACCGCACCGTGGACGACACGCCCTACGGCGGCGGCGCCGGCATGGTGATGAAACCGGAGCCGTGGGCGCTCGCGCTCGAGCACGTGGCGGCCCAGGGGCCCGTGTCACCGGCCCCCGCCGAGTCGTCGTCGGCGGAGCCGGGGGACCGCCCCGTGCTGCTCGTGCCGACGCCCTCGGGGGAGCGCTTCACCCAGCGGTTCGCCCGGGAACTGGCGGGCCGGGAGCACGTGGCGATCGCGTGCGGCCGCTACGAGGGGATCGACGAGCGCGTCTTCGGCTGGGCCGAGGAGCTCTTCGAGGTGCGGCTGGTCTCGCTGGGCGACTACGTGCTCAACGGCGGCGAGGTCGCGGCGCTGGCGATGATCGAGGCCGTCGGCCGCCTCGTGCCGGGCGTCGTGGGCAACCCGGCCTCGCTCGTCGAGGAGTCCCACGAGGACGGCCTGCTGGAGTACCCGGTCTACACCAAGCCCGCGGACTGGCGGGGCCGTGCGGTGCCGCCCGTGCTGCTCTCGGGCGACCACGGCAAGGTCGCGGCCTGGCGTCGGGCCCAGCAGGAGGAGCGCACGCGCGAGCGGCGACCGGACCTGTGGGCGGCGTACGACTCCGAGGACTGACCCGCCGCGCCCGACGGGCCGGAGGGGCGTCGCGACGTCGTCGGCTGTGGCATAATGGGTCCTCGTGTCCGCCGGACGCCCGACCTGCCACAGGGGGCGCGCGTCAACGGATCGGACCCCGGGACCGCACCCCACGTGCGGAGCCCGGCCCTCGGCTCGGGACCCGGCCCCCTCGTCATGCGGACGTGGACGGGCCGTGCGCCCGCATACCACGCGGTTGACCTGTGGCATCCGCCAGGAGAGACGACATGCACATTCTCGACTCGTTCGACAAGAAGACGCTGCGCGACGACATCCCGGAGTTCGCCCCCGGCGACACCGTCAAGGTGCACGTGAACATCATCGAGGGCAAGACCGCCCGCGTCCAGGTGTTCCAGGGCTACGTCATGGGCCGTCAGGGCTACGGCGTGCGCGAGACCTTCCGCGTCCGCAAGGTGTCCTTCGGCATCGGCGTGGAGCGCGTGTTCCCGGTGCACTCCCCGGTCATCGACAAGATCGAGGTCGTCACCAAGGGCGACGTGCGCCGCGCGAAGCTGTACTACATGCGCGACCGCCACGGCAAGGCCGCCCGCATCCGCGAGAAGCGCGCCGACGCCAAGTGATCATCCCGGTCGGCCCCGCCGACCGGTGATCGACCCATGCGCACCTCGGAGCCCCGTGACCCCCGCCGGTCACGGGGCTCCGTCGCGTCCGGGGCCGGCTCCTCCTCGGGCCCGACGGCGGCCCCCGCCTCCGGCACGAGCCGCTGGTGGGCGTGGCTCGGCCTGACCGTGGTGGCCGCCGTCGTGGTGGCCGCGGTGCTGCGAGCCCTCACCGGCCCCGTCTACCTCATCCCCTCCGGGTCGATGGAGCCGACCCTGCAGCCCGGCGACCGCGTGCGGGTGGACGCCGCCGCGGCCGGCGGGCAGGGCCTGCACCACGGCGACGTGGTGGTGTTCGACGGCGCCGGCAGCCTGGCGCCGTACCGTTCGGCCGGATCGCTCGAGCGCGGCCTCGAGGACGTCGCCCGGTGGTGGGGCGTCGGCGCGGCCGAGGACGTCTTCGTCAAGCGCGTGCTGGCCCTGCCGGGGGACCGCCTCGAGTGCTGCGCCCCGGACGGCCGGCTGCTGCGCAACGGCGAGCCGCTGGACGAGCCGTATCTCGGCAGGCCCGTGACCGCAGACGAGCCGGCCGCGGCGGGGACCTGGTCCTTCGAGGTGCCCGACGGGCGCATGGTCGTCCTGGGCGACCACCGCGCCGCCTCCCGGGACTCCCGCGCACTGCTGGGCGCCCCCGGCGGCGGGCTGATCCCGCTCGAGCGGGTCGAGGGCCGGGCCGCGGAGATCGTGTGGCCCCTGTCCCGCCGCGGGACCGTGGACGCCCCCTCCGGGGACACGCCGTGACGGGGCGCCGCACCGCGCTGATCGCGGCCGCCGTGACCGTACTCGCCTGCGTGCTGGCGTGGGCCTTCCTGGCGCGCATGTACGCCATCCCGTCCTCGTCCATGGAGCCCGGGCTGCGGGCCGGCGACCGCGTGGTCGCCACGCTGCTCACCCCGGATCCGTTCCCGGTGCGCCGCGGTGACGTGGTGGTGTTCGAAGACACGAAGGGCTGGCTGCCCGGGGGCGGCCACGTGATCAAGCGGGCCGTCGGGCTGCCGGGGGACATCGTCTCCTGGACACCCGGCGAGGAGACGCTGCGCGTGAACGGGGTGCCCGTGGAGGAGCCGTACCTCGCGCCGGGGGAGACGCCCGCGCAGGAGGCGTTCGAGGTGACCGTGCCTGCGGGGCGACTGTGGGTGCTCGGTGACCATCGCTCGGCGTCGGCGGACTCCCGCGCGCACCGCGCCGGGCCCGGGGGCGGGTTCGTGGCCCTCGACGACGTGGTGGGCCGCGCCCGGTTCGTGGTCTGGCCGCTGGACCGGATCGGCGGCGCCGGCACCGACCCCGACGCGTTCGCCACCGTGCCGGACGCGCCCGCGCCGGAGGCTCGCACGTGACCGCCCGCCGGGGCGGTGGCCGGCCGACGGTGCGCGCCGGCCTGGACGTCGAGGCGGGGCTGGCCGCGCCGGCCCTCGCCGCGCGGGGAGCGGACCGGGTGCTGGTGGCGGGCATGGACGAGGTGGGCCGGGGCGCGCTGGCCGGGCCCGTCGTCGTCGGGGTGTGCGCCGCGTGGCTGCCCGCCGCCGGGCAGATCCCTCCGGTGCGCGACTCCAAGGCGCTCACGGACCGACGCCGGCGCGCCCTGGTCCCGCAGATCGAGGACTGGGCGGCCGGGGTGGCGCTGGGCGAGGCCGGCCCCGCGGAGATCGACGCGCTGGGGATCTCGGCGGCCCTCGGCCTCGCCGGGCGACGGGCGTGGGCGGCGCTGTGCGCCGCGGTGGGGCAGGAGCCGGTCGCCCTCGTGCTCGACGGCCGGGACGACTGGCTGAGCCGCTCCGATCCCGACGCCGGCCCCGCGCCCGCGCCGCGCCCGCTGCCGCCCGAGCCCACGATGCTGGTGCGGGCCGAGGACCGGTGCGCGACGGTGGCGGCCGCGTCGATCGCCGCGAAGGTGGCCCGCGACGACGTCATGATCGCCCTCGACGCGGCGCACCCGGGGTACGGATGGGCCGGGAACAAGGGGTACGGCTCAGCCGCGCACCGGGCCGCCCTGGCCGAGCGCGGGGCGAGCGAGCAACACCGGCGCAGCTGGAACCTCGGGCTGCCGGGCGCGCCCGCGCAGGCGCCGCCCACGCTGTTCGACTGAGCCCCCGGGGCCGGGCGAGGCCGCCCGTTCGACGTGCGACCCCCGGACGGGGGAGGATGGAGGCCGTGCGTGCCCGGACTGTCGCGGGTGCGCGGGGAACACTGAGGAGGCATGTCATGAGCGCAGACGACGTCGAGGACTTCGAGGCCGAGGCCGAGCTGCTGCTCTACCGCGAGTACCGGGACGTGGTGGGCCTGTTCCGCTACGTCGTGGAGACCGAGCGGCGCTTCTACCTCGCCAACGACGTGCGGCTGACGCCCCGCCAGGCGGACGGGGACGTGTTCTTCGAGATCCTGCTCGAGGACGCGTGGGTGTGGGACGTGTACCGCACGCAGCGGTTCATCAAGCGCGTGAAGGTGCTGACCTTCAAGGACGTGAACATCGAGGAGCTGCCCACCGAGGACCTGACGGTCCCGCCGGACGGCCAGCTGCCGAGCTGACCCACCCCTGATCGGCCCCGAGGGCGGGACGCCGACGTCCACTCCTGCACAGGCGTCCGGCCCCGCACAATCCCCGCCGCCACCCACCCGGCGACCCCGCCCGGGACCACCCTGGTGCCCAGGAGGTGGTCGGGATGACGGGGACCGCGGAACGGATCGGGGCGCAGCCGCCCGGAGACAGGCGCGCCAGCCGCGCGCACACGGCACTGGGCCGGTTCGGCGAGGACGCCGCCGCGCGCTGGCTCGCCGAGCGCGGTTACGTGATCGCCGACCGCAACTGGCGGGGCGAGGCCGGAGAGCTGGACATCGTGGCCCACCACGCGGGCTGGTGGGTGGGCGTCGAGGTGAAGACCCGCTCGGGCCTGGCCTTCGGCGACCCGTTCGAGTCGATCGACCGGCGCAAGCTCACCCGGCTGCACCGCCTCACCGCGGCGTGGGTGCGGGCCCACGCCGCGGACCGCCGGGGGACGCCCTGGCGCGTCGACGCCGTCGCCGTGCTGGTGCCGCGCACGGGCGGGATCCGCTTCGATCTGCTGCAGGACGTGCGGCCGTGAGCGGCATCGGACGCACCCGCTCCATCACGCTGGCGGGTCTGCGCGGGGAGGTCGTGCACGTCGAGGCGGACATCGCCCAGTCCCTGCCCGGGTTCACCCTCCTCGGCCTGCCGGACCAGGCGCTGCAGGAGAGCCGGGACCGCATCCGCTCCGCCGCGCGCAACGCCGGACTGCCCCTGACCCGGCGGCACCTGACCGTGAACCTGCTGCCGGCGGGGGTGCACAAGCGGGGCGCCTGCCACGACCTGGCGATCGTCCTGGCGGCCTACGCCGCGGACGGGCGGGTGCGGAACGTCGAGGGGCCCGTGTTCCTGGCCGAGCTCGGCCTCGACGGCGCCCTGCACCGCTCGCCGGAGACCGTGGCGATGGTGATGGCCGCCGTCGACGCGGGGTGCTCCGAGGTGGTCGTCGCCGAGGATGCGGAGGCCGAGGCCCGACTGGTCCCCGGCGCCGAGGTCCGCGGCTTCGCCCATCTGCACGACGTCATCCGCGCCTTCGGCGGGGAACCGGACGGAGAGCCGCCCCACCGCCCGGCCCGACGGCAGGTGACAGCCCCGGAACCGGAGCCGGCCCGTGCGGTGCCCGACCTCGCCGAGGTCGCCGGACAGGCCGAGGCCCGGTTCGCGCTCGAGGTCGCAGCCGCCGGCGCCCACCACCTGCTGCTCATGGGCGCCCCGGGGGCGGGCAAGACCATGCTCGCCGAGCGCCTGCCCGGAATCCTGCCTCCCCTGGACCGGCGCACCGCGCTCGAGTGCGCCGCCCTGCGCTCCCTCCGCGGCGGCGACGCCCGTGTCCGGCGCAGGGGCGGGACGGCCCAGGGGTTCGACGGTGACATCGACCGGACCCCGCCGTTCGAGGCACCCCACCACTCGGCGTCCCGCTCGGCCCTCGTGGGCGGCGGCAGCGGCCTCGCCCGGCCGGGAGCGGCCTCCCTCGCCCACGGCGGCGTGCTGTTCCTGGACGAGGCCCCCGAGTTCGAACGGCGCACCCTCGAGGCGCTGCGCCAGCCCCTCGAGTCCGGGGAGGTGCTGCTGCACCGGGCCCTCGGCGCCGTCGTCTACCCGGCCCGGTTCCAGCTCGTGCTGGCCGCCAACCCCTGCCCGTGCGGCAAGGGCGGTGGCACGGGCGTCGAGTGCCGGTGCAGCGTGCCCGAACGCCGCCGCTACGCCCAGCGGCTCTCCGGGCCGCTGCTGGACCGCGTCGACCTGCAGGTCACCGTGCGGCCCGTCGAAGCGCGGCAGCTCACGGGGGCGCCCGCGTCCGAGACCACGTCGCAGGTGGCCGCCCGGGTCGCCGCGGCCGCCGACCGCCAGGCCCGGCGCTGGGCCACCGCCGCCGAGCGCGGGCTCGCCCCGTCCGGGCTGCGCCGCAACGCGCACGTCCCCGCCGGGGTGCTGCGGCACGGCCCGTACGCCGTGCCCCGGGCGGCCCGCCGGCCCGCGGACGACGCCGTCGACCAGGGCCTGCTGAGCGCGCGCGGCCACGCCCGCGTCCTGCGCCTCGCCTGGACCCTGGCAGACCTGCGCGGCGCCGAACGGCCCGCACCCGAGGACACCGACGTGGCACTCACGCTGCGCCACCAGAACGAGGAGGACGCATGACCACCTACGTCACCCCGGCGGCAGACCACGTCGCCGGGCCGCGCCGGCCGGACGCCGCCCGGCTCGCCCGCGCCGCCCTGACCCGGCTGGTCGAGCCCGGGGACGCGCTCGCGGTGCAGACCGTCACGGCGCTGGGGCCGGAGCGGGCGCTCGCCCTGCTCACGGGCTGGGAGACGATCCAGCCCGCCGAGCGCGATCTGCTCGCCGATCGCGCCGGCGCGCCCGACACGCTGCCCCGGCGCTGGGCCGCGGGGCTGGCCCGCTGGGCGCCCCGGGCCGCCCGGCTGGAGCCGGAGCGTGACCTCGTGACTCTGCACCGGCTCGGGGGAGGCCTGCTGATCCCCGAGGACGACGCCTGGCCCGCCGCCCTGGCGGACCTGGGCGAGGAGGCGCCCCTGGGCCTGTGGTTCCGCGGCTCCGGAACGCTGCCTCCCGCGGACCGGATGCTCGCCGTCGTCGGCAGCCGGGAGGCGACCGCGTACGGACGGACCGTGACCGCCCGCTGCGCCGCTCACGCCGTCCAGCAGGGCGCGTGCGTGATCTCCGGCGGTGCGTACGGCATCGACGGCGCCGCCCACCGGGCCGCGCTGCAGGCGCCCGCCGCACCGGAAGACGCGGCGGATCGCGACGGCGTCCCGCCCACGGTGGCGGTGCTGGCCGGCGGCCTCGACCGGTTCTACCCGGCCGGCCACGAGGACCTGCTTCGCGCGGTGATGGCCGCCGGGCTGCTCGTGTCCGAGATGCCGCCCGGTGCGAGTCCCACGCGGTACCGGTTCCTGCAGCGCAACCGGGTCATCGCCGCGCTCGCGGGGGCCGTGCTGGTGGTCGAGGCGCGCTGGCGGTCGGGAGCGCAGAACACGGCGGGCCACGCGTTCGGCCTCGGCCGCGAGGTGGGCGTGGTCCCCGGCCCCGTGACCTCGCCCAGCTCCGCCGGTTGCCACCGTCTGCTGCAGGAGAGCCCCGCCCGTCTCGTGACCACCGAGCAGGAGGCCCTCGCCCTGCTCGGCCAGGGGCCCGCCCGGAGCGGCGGCGCGGGCGGGAGGACCTCCACCCGGGCAGCTCCCGAGTCCGCCGCGCGGCCCACCGACGGGCTCACGATGGAGGAGGCCCTCGTCCACGAGGCGCTGCCCCTGCGCCAGGCGGTGCCCGTCGACCGGATCACCGTCAGCGCCGGGCTCGCGCTGCCCACCGTCCTGGCGTGCCTGTCCCGGCTGCAGCGGGCGGGCCTGGCCGAACGGGTCGAGGACCGGTGGCGGCGGGGATGACCTCCGGCCGCGTGCTCCCGGGCGGCGCCGCCCTGGGGCGGATGGCAGAGTGGGGGGATGACCCCGTCGTCCTCCGTCCGTCCCGTCCCGGTCCCGCGCGCCCCCTCGCCCCGGGACACGGCCTGGCTCGAGGCGTTCGAGGAGCACCTGCGCCACGAGCGGAACCGCAGCCCCCAGACCGTGCGCGCGTACCTCGCCGATCTGCGCGCCCTCATCGACCACGTCGCCGGCACAGCCGGCACCGCGGCGGCGCCCGCCGTGGATGACGACGCCCCCGCTCGCGACGTGCCCAGCGCACCGGACGTCCTCGCCGAGCTGGACATCGAGGACCTGCGTGGCTGGTTGGCGGCCATGAGCGGGGCCGGCCTCGCCCGCGCGACCCTGGCCCGCCGGGTGGCCGCCGTCCGCACCTTCACGGCCTGGCTGCGCCGGGAGGGCCTGCGCTCGGACGACCCCGCCCTGCGGCTGCGCTCGCCCCGACCCGAGGGGACGCTGCCCCACGTGCTCCAGGAGCAGCAGGCGACCCGGCTCCTCGCGGCTGCCCAGGAGCGTGTGGACGCCGCCGCCGCGGGCGACGACCCTGCCGCCCACGCGCTGGCCCTGCGGGACGCCGCCCTGCTCGAGCTGCTCTACGCCACCGGCGCCCGGGTGGCCGAACTCTCCGCCCTGGACGTGGACGACCTCGAGGCCGGCCGCGGCGTCGTCCGGCTGACCGGCAAGGGAGACCGGCAGCGCACCGTCCCCTACGGCGCACCCGCGGGCCGCGCCCTCCAGGAGTGGCAGCGGCTCGGTCGCCCCCGCCTGGCCCGGCCGGACTCCGGCCCCGCCCTCTTCCTCGGCGCGCGCGGCGGCCGGCTGGGGGTGCGCCAGGCGCGCACCGTCGTCGACCGGGCACTCGAGGGCCTGGGGGACACCGCGGCGCGCGGGCCGCACGCGCTGCGCCACACGGCCGCGACCCACCTCCTCGACGGCGGCGCCGACCTGCGCAGCGTGCAGGAGCTGCTGGGGCATGCGTCCCTGCGCACCACGCAGGTCTACACACACGTCTCGATCGATCGCCTCCGCGAAGGCTACCGGCAGGCCCACCCACGCGCCTGACGCCTCCCCGGAGCACCCCCGGCCCGTCCCCTGCGCCGCCACGACACGCAGGGCGCCGCGCCGCCTCGTTGCCGGCCCAGCATCCCTGGTGCACAATGGCCCCAGGATCCACCGGAGCCGCGACGTGGTCGTAGGGGAAGACGCACCGCATCGCACCCTCGGAGGCATCCATGACCAGCACCCATACCCGCGGCGTGGTCCACATCCTCTCCGCCCCCACCGCCCTCTGCCCCCACGTGGAGTGGGCGCTGAGCTCCGTGCTCGGCCCCGCGACCTCGGTGGAGTGGGAGGGTCAGCCGGTCGCGCCCGGCCAGCACCGCGCCGAGGTGCACTGGACGGCGCCCGCCGGCACCGGCGCGCGTCTGGCCTCCGCCCTGCGTGGCTGGCCGCACCTGCGCTTCGAGATCACGGAGGAGCCGTCCGCCGGGGTCGACGGCTCGCGCTGGTCCCACACCCCGGACCTCGGCATCTTCCACGCCACCACGGACGTCTCCGGCAACATCATGGTCTCCGAGGACCGCATCCGGTACGCCTACGAGGCCGGTGCGGGCGACCCCAGCGTGCTGATGCACGAACTCTCCCTCGCGCTCGGCGAGGCCTGGGACGATGAGCTCGAGCCGTTCCGGCTGGCCGCCGCCCACGCCAACGTGCGCTGGCTGCACCGCGCTGTCTGAGCCTTCGCCCGGCCGGCGGCGCTCCGGCTCAGACGCTGCGGAACACGGCCACCGCGTTGTGGCCGCCGAACCCGAACGAGTTCTTCACGGCCACGCGCGGCCCCTCGGGCAGGCGGGCGGGGGAGCCGGTGACCACGTTCAGCGGGATCTCCGGGTCCTGGTGGTCCAGGTTGATGGTCACGGGCGCCTGGCCGTGGTGCACGGCGAGCACGGACAGGATCGACTCGATCGCGCCTGAGGCGCCCAGCAGGTGGCCGGTCTGGGACTTCGTGGCCGAGACCTGCACCTGGTCCAGGTGGTCGCCGAACACGGCCCGCATGGCCAGGTACTCCGGGGCGTCGCCCTTGGGTGTGGACGTCGCGTGGGCGTTCACGTGGCACACGTCCTCGGGGGTGATGTCGGCCGACCTCAGGGCGGCGCGCATCGCACGGGTCGCGCCCAGGCCCTCGGGCTCGGGCGCGGTGATGTGGTGGGAGTCGGAGCTGACGCCCGCGCCGGCCAGCTCGGCGTACACGCGCGCGCCGCGGGCCTTCGCGTGCTCCTCCGACTCGATCACCATGACGCCGGCGCCCTCACCGAGGACGAAGCCGTCGCGGTCCACGTCGTAGGGGCGGGACGCGGCCTGTGGGTCGTCGTTGCGCTTGGACAGCGCCTGCATCGCGGCGAACGCGGCCATCGGCAGCGGGTGCACGGCGGCCTCGGCGGCGCCGCAGATCACGACGTCGGCCTGGCCGGAGCGGACGAGCAGCAGCGCGGTCTCGAGCGCCTCGGTGCCGGCGGCGCACGCGGACACCACCGTGCGGGCGCCGGCACGGGCGCCGAACTCGAGGGAGAGCGCGCCGGCGGCGCCGTTGGGCATGAGCATCGGGACGGTCATGGGCAGCACGCGGCGCGGGCCGCGCTCGCGCAGGGTGTCCCAGCCGTCCAGGAGGGTCCACACGCCGCCGATGCCGGTGCCGAAGGCCACGGCGAGCCGGTCGCCGTCGACCTCCGCGCCCTCGAGGCCGGCGTCCTTCCAGGCCTCGCGCGCGGCGACGGTCGCCATCTGGGTGGCCGGGTCCTGGCGTTTCTGCTCCACCTTGGAGAGGACCTCTGAGGTGGGCACGGCCAGCTCGGCCGCGAAGGTGACGGGCAGCTCGTACTTCTCCACCCAGTCGTGTTCCATGGTGCGCGCACCGGAGACGCCCTGCAGGGCGTGGGACCAGAAGGTGGGCACGTCGCCGCCGATGGGCGTGGTGGCGCCGAGGCCGGTGATCACTGCGGTGCGGGTCATGGGTCTGCTGCCTCTGGGTCTCGAGTGGGGATCGGGCGGAGGGGTGTCGTCGGCACGATGCGCGGCGCTCGCCGGGGTGCCGGAAGTCGAGGGTGTCGGGGGCCGGGGGCGCTCACGCGCCCCCGGCGCTCACCGAGGGGACGGGGCGGGCCGGGCCCGCCGCCGTCGTGGGCCGATCAGGCCTGGGCGCCGTCGATGAAGTCGACGGCGTCCTGGACGGTCTTGAGGTTCTTGACCTCCTCGTCCGGGATCTTCACGCCGAACTTGTCCTCGGCGTTGACCACGATGGTCATCATCGAGATCGAGTCGATGTCCAGATCGTCCGTGAAGGACTTCTCCGGCTGCACCTCGGCGGTGTCGAGGCCGGTCTCCTCGTTCACGATCTCGGCGAGGCCGGCGAGGATCTCTTCCTTGGAAGCCATGGGGCGTCTCCTTCGGTAGGGGTGTGGGGTGTACGTGATCAGTGAATCAGACGGCGCCGCCTCAGGGGAGGCGGACCACCTGGGCGCCGTAGACCAGCCCGGCGCCGAAGCCGATCTGCAGGGCCAGGCCGCCGGAGAGCTCGGGGTTCTCCTCCAGCAGACGGTGCATGGCCAGCGGGATGGACGCGGCCGACGTGTTGCCGGCGTCCGCGATGTCCCGGGCCACGACGACGGACTCCGGCAGCTTCAGCTGCTTGGCGAACTCGTCGATGATCCGCATGTTGGCCTGGTGCGGGATGAACGCGGCGAGGTCCTCGGGCTCCACGCCCGCGGCGTCGAGGGCCTCGCGGGCCACCTTCGCCATCGACCACACGGCCCAGCGGAAGACGGAGGGCCCGTCCTGGCGCAGCGTGGGCCAGAGCATCCCCTCCGCGCCGGTGATCGCCGAGGCGTCGCCCGTGGTGCGGGCGTGCTCCACGGCATCGCGGAGCTCCAGCTGCGAGTGCGTCATGGAGATCGTGGACCAGCGCTCCCCGTCCGAACCCCACACCGAGGGGGAGATGCCCGGCTCGTCCGAGGCCGACACGATCACGGCGCCCGCGCCGTCGCCCAGCAGGAAGGAGATGGAGCGGTCCGTGGGATCCACGACGTCGGAGAGGCGCTCGACGCCGACCACGAGCACGTGCCGCGCGGTGCCGGAACGCACGAGCGCGTCGGCCTGGGCCACGCCGTAGCAGTAGCCGGCGCACGCGGCGGAGACGTCGTAGGCGGGCGCCGGGGTGGCCCCGATCTCGTGCGCCACGAGGGCCGCGGCCGAGGGGGTGGCGTGCGGGAAGGTGACGGTCGAGACGATCACGGCGTCCAGGTCCGAGCCCTGCAGGCCGGCCCGCTCGAGGGCCTCCCGGGCGGCGCCCACGGCCATGACGGGCACGGTCTCCTCCGCCGTGGCGCGCTGGCGCGTGACGATGCCGGTGCGCTGGCGGATCCACTCGTCCGACGAGTCGATGGGGCCGATGAGGTCCTCGTTCGGGACCAGGTTCGCCGGGCGGTAGGCGCCCACGGCCACGATGCGGCTGGCCGCGGGGCGCTCGTGCTGCTTCAGGGTGACGGTCATGGTGCCTCTCTCTGCCGGGCGGTGCGCGGGATTCAGGCCGAGTGCTCGGCCAGGAACGCCCGCGCGGCGTCCAGGTCCTCGGGGGTCTTCACGGCGAGCTGCGCGGTGCCCTTGAGACCGCGCTTGGCCAGTCCGGTCAGTGTGCCACCGGGCAGCAGCTCCAGGACGCCCGTGACCTGCCGCGTGGCCATGGTCGCCATGCACAGGTCCCAGCGGACCGGGCGGGTGACCTGGTCCACGATCCGGGCGAGCACGTCCGTGCCGGACTCGACGGCCTCGCCGTCCCGGTTGGACAGCAGGGGCAGGCGCGGGTCCGAGGGGGAGAGGTCGGCGACGTGGGCCGCGAGGTCGTCCACGGCGGGGCGCATGTGCTCCGTGTGGAACGCGCCGGCCACCTTGAGCGGGATCACGCGGGCGCGGGCGGGGGCGGACTCGGCGAGCGCGCCGAGGGCCTCCGCGGTGCCGGCGGCGACGATCTGGCCGGCGCCGTTGACATTGGCGGGCGTCAGGCCCGCCGCGTCGATGGCCGCGAGGACCTCGTCCTGGTCCCCACCCACGACGGCGGCCATGCCCGTGGGCGTGGCCGCGGCGGCCCGGGCCATGCCGGTGGCGCGCACGCGCACCAGGGAGAGGGCGTCGGCGGGGGACAGCACGCCGGTGACGGCGGCCGCGGTGACCTCGCCCACGGAGTGGCCGGCCACGACGGTCGACTTCGGTGCGGCGGCGTCCGCCTCGAGGGCCGCGGCGGCCACGAGGCCGGCCGCCACGATCAGCGGCTGGGCGACGGCGGTGTCCTTGATGGTCTCCTCGTCCGACTCAGTGCCGTGGCGGATCAGGTCCACGCCCGCGGCGTCGGAGAGGGATGCGAGCAGGTCGCGGGTCCCGTCCAGCTCGAGCCAGGGGGCGAGGAAGCCGGGCGTCTGGGACCCCTGTCCGGGGCACACGATGGCAAGCATTCCTCCATCGTGTCAGGATCGGCCGCCATCCCGGGCAGATCGCGCCACGAAGCACGGCGAGTCGGTTTGGAGGGTTTCTACAAGCGGGGGTGTGCGCCGCCCCGGCTCAGTCCGACCCGTCCCCGGTCGTCTGCCGCGCCCCCGCGAGCCGGCCCAGGGTGATCGCGGTCTGCAGGACGTACGCGTCGCGGGGGACCAGCGGGTCCCAGCCGGTCACCTCAGCCACCCGCTTGAGGCGGTACCGCACGGTGTTCGCGTGGACGAACAGCTCGCGGGCCGTACCCTCGAGCGAGTGGCCCAGCGCGCCGTACGCGTCCACGGTCTCCAGCAGGGAGGTGCCGGCGTCGGCCAGGGGCGTGAACACCCCGTCCACGAGGGCCTCCCGGGCCGTGGGGTCGCCCAGCAGCGCCCGCTCGGGCAGCAGGTCCTCCGCCGGGGTGGGCCGGCTCGCCCGGGGGTGGGCGGCCGCGGCGCTGAGCCCGGCGAGGGTGTGCCGCGCCGAGACGTGCGCCGAGACCAGCGAGTCCACGACGGGTCCCACGATCACCGGTCCCGGCGCGAACCAGGGCGCGAGCGCCTCGCCCACCGCCCGCGCGTCCCGCACCGAGCCGACCACGAGGACGAGCCGTTCGGACTGCACGCCCACGAGCAGGTCGCAGTCGAGCCTCGCCGCGGCCCGCCGCAGGTCCGGGATGAACGCGGGCTTGTCCTGCCCCGGGGCGAGACCCGCCATGACCATCACGTCGTGGTCCCCACGCCAGCCCAGCGCGGTGGCCCGGTGCCGGATCTCGTCCGGGTCCTGCCCGCGCAGCACCGCGTCCAGCAGGACCGACTCGAGCCGCGAGTCCATCGCTCCGCGCATCTCCGCGGCCCGGGCGTACACGTCTGCGAGCGCGAACGCGACCTCGCGCGAGTAGTGGAGGATGTGCTCGCGGACGGGCGCCTGGTCGCGCTCGGCCAGCAGCTCCGGCACCCGCGTCTCGACGACGTCCACCATCGTCCGGATGAGCTGGAGGGCCCGCTGCAGCGAGATCGCCCCGGTGAGATCGGTGGGCGCGGGCCCGAAGACGTCCTGCAGGACGTGGCCCGTGGAGGTGGGCCGCTCGAACCACGTGAGGAAGCCCTGCAGGGCGCGCTGGGCCACGAGCCCGAGGGCGCTGCGCTCGTCCGGGGTGAGTCGGCGGTACCAGGGCAGGGTGGCGTCCAGCCGCTGCAGCACCGCCGTGTTCAGGGCCCCCAGGTGGCTCCTGAGGCGGGCCAGCCCGTCGGTGCTCACGGGGCGAGGGGCGGCTGGGCGGGGCTCGGGCATGCGCTTCATCCTAGGCGCGTGTTGTGGGGTTCCTACAGCGACGACGCCGGCCGCTCGCCTCCCTGGCGGAGGCGAGCGGCCGGCGTCGGGACGGGAGGGCGTCGGCCTCCCCGCGGCATGCGGGTCAGGCGTCGCCGCCCGCGATGCCGGTGGTGCCGGCGTTGACGTCGTCCAGGCGGTACTTCTCGTGCGCCTTCGCGGCCGTGCCCCGCTCGACCTCGCCCTCCTCCTCGAGGAGCTGCAGCGCGCGGACCACCATCGAGTGGGTGTCGATGAGGAAGTACCGACGGGCGGCGGCGCGGGTGTCCGCGAAGCCGAACTCGTCGGCACCGAGCGCCGAGAAGCGGTTCGGCACGAACGGGCGGATCTGGTTCGTCCACGAGGTGGAGTAGTCCGAGGTGGCCACGATCGGGCCCTCGGCCCCCTGCAGCGCCTGCGTCACGTAGGGCACGCGCGGGGTGGCGGACGGGTCCTTCAGGGCGTCCTTCTCCGCCGCGACGGCGTCGCGGTACAGCTCGTTGTAGGAGGTCACCGACCACACGGAGGCGTTCACGCCCCACTCCTCGGAGAGGATCCGCTGGGCGTCGAGCGCCCACGGCACGGAGACGCCGGAGCCCAGGAGCTGGACCTTCGGGCCGTCGCCCTGGCCCTCGGAGAGGTGGTAGATGCCCTTGAGCAGGCCCTCCACGTCGAGGCCCTCGGGCTCCTCGATGTGGGTGATCGGCTCGTTGTACACCGTGAGGTAGTAGATGACGTTGCGGACGTCGTCCCCGCGGTCGTGGTCGCCGTACATGTCCTCCAGGCCCTGGCGCACGATGTGGGCGATCTCGTACGAGTACGCCGGGTCGTAGTGCTTCACGGCCGGATTCGTGGACGCCAGGACGGGGGAGTGACCGTCCATGTGCTGGGTGCCCTCGCCGGCGAGGGTGGTGCGCCCGGCGGTGGCGCCGATCATGAAGCCGCGCGCAAGCTGGTCGGCTCCGGCCCAGATGTTGTCCGCGGTCCGCTGGAAGCCGAACATCGAGTAGAAGATGTAGACCGGGATCATCGGCTCGCCGTGCGTGGAGTACGCCGTGCCGACCGCGTTGAATGCCGCGGTGGCGCCGTCCTCGTTGATGCCGACGTGGTAGATCTTCCCCTGCGGGGACTCCTTGTAGGACAGGAACAGGTCCCGGTCCACGGACAGGTAGTTCTGGCCCTTGGGGTTGTAGATCTTCGCGGTCGGGAAGAACGAGTCCATGCCGAAGGTGCGGGCCTCGTCCGGGATGATCGGCACGAAGCGCGGTCCCATGTTCTTGTCCCGCATCAGGTCCTTGAGCAGGCGCACGAACGCCATGGTCGTGGCGGCCTGCTGCTTGCCCGATCCCTTGCGGGCCTGCTTGTACGCGGACTCCGGGGGCAGCGGGATCGCGTGGTAGTCGCTGCGCCGCTCCGGCACGAAGCCGCCCAGCTCCTTGCGCCGCTCCATCATGTACGTGATCTCCGGGGCGTCGGCGCCCGGGTGGTAGTACGGGATGTTGTAGGGGTCCTTCTCGATCTGCTCGTCCGAGATCGGGATGCGGTGGCGGTCCCGGAACACCTTGAGGTCGTCCACCGTCAGCTTCTTCATCTGGTGCGTGGCGTTGCGGCCCTCGAAGGACTTGCCCAGGCCGTAGCCCTTGATGGTGTGGGCCAGGATCACGGTGGGCTGGCCCTTGTGCTCCATGGCGGCCTTGTAGGCGGCGTAGACCTTCTTGTAGTCGTGGCCGCCGCGCTTGAGGCCCCAGATCTCGTCGTCGGTCATGTCCGCCACCATCTCCTTGGTGACGGAGGACCGGCCGAAGAAGTGGTCGCGCACGAAGCCGCCGGACTCGGCCTTGTAGGTCTGGTAGTCGCCGTCGAGCGTCTCGTTCATGATGCGCACGAGCTCGCCCTCGTCGTCGGCCTCGAGCAGCGGATCCCACTCGCGGCCCCACAGGACCTTGATGACGTTCCAGCCGGCGCCCCGGAAGTAGGACTCCAGCTCCTGGACGATCTTGCCGTTGCCGCGCACCGGCCCGTCGAGACGCTGCAGGTTGCAGTTGATCACGAAGGTGAGGTTGTCGAGCTTGTCGTTGGCCGCGACGTGCAGCTGGCCGCGCGACTCGGGCTCGTCCATCTCGCCGTCGCCGAGGAAGGCCCACACGTGCTGGTCGGAGGTGTCCTTGATGCCGTTGTTGTGCAGGTACCGGTTCGTCTGCGCCTGGAAGATGGCGTTCATCGGCCCCAGACCCATGGACACGGTGGGGTACTGCCAGAAGTGCGGCATCATCCGCGGGTGCGGGTAGGAGGGCAGGCCGTGGCCCTGGCGGGACTTCTCCTGGCGGAAGCCGTCGAGGTCCTCCTCGGTCAGGCGGCCCTCGAGGAAGGCTCGGGCGTAGTTGCCCGGCGAGGAGTGGCCCTGGAAGAAGATGTGGTCGCCGCCGCCCGGGTGGTCCTGGCCGCGGAAGAAGTGGTTCAGGCCCACCTCGTAGAGGGTCGCCTGGCCTGCGTAGGAGGAGATGTGGCCGCCGACGCCGACGGCGTCGCGCTGGGCGCGCTGCACGAGGGCCATGGCGTTCCACCGCAGGTAGTTGCGGTAGCGGCGCTCGAGCTCCTCGTCGCCCGGGTACTCCGGCTCCTGGTCCGCCGGGATCGTGTTCACGTAGTCCGTGGTGGTCACGTAGGGCAGGGCGACGGACTGGGCGCTCGCGCGCTGCATGAGGGAGCGCATGATGTACTGCGCCCGCTCCGTGCCGCGCTCCTCGATGAGTCCGTCGAGGGACTCGATCCACTCCGACGTCTCCTGGGGATCCTTGTCCGGGAGCTGGTCGGTCAGACCGCTGCGGATCTGCGAGCTCTCTTCGGCTGCGCTCACGGTGCCTCCTGGTTCTCGTGCGGAGGGGTGCTCCGCGGTGGGCTGCGGGCAGACGATCCGGTCCGGGCCCGCGACGCCGAGCCGGGCGCGTCGCCCGGAGAGTGCGTCTGTTCCTCCCCAGAGTAGACCGGAGCCGCCGCGTCCGCCCGGCCGGAGGCCCCGGAACGGCGGCGTCCACGGCGTATGGTGGTCATCATCACCCGCTCGACGGCGCGGGCCGCAGTGCCCGCCACCATCAAGGAGGACCGGACACTATGCAGGCTGGGTCGACGCCGACCTCGACGGACAGCGCCCTGCTGGCGGAGCTCGCCCTCTCGAGGGGCGACCTGGTGCAGGAGTGGGGGTACGACGACGACGTCGACGTCACCTTCCGTGACGCGCTCGAGGACGCGCTCGGCGAGGAGCTGCTGACCGAGGAGGATCAGGAGCCGGCGGACGCGGTCCTCTTCTGGTGGCGCGCGGACGACGGCGACGTTATGGATCTCGCGGACGCCCTCGTGGACGCCCAGCGCTCCCTCGATGCCGGCCCCGTCTGGATCATGACCCCCCGCAAGGGTCGCGCCGGCCACGTCAGCCCGGCGGACGTCGCCGAGGCCGCCTCCACCGCGGGCCTGCACGCCACCACCGGGGCCGGTGCCTCCGAGGACTGGGCCGCTCAGAAGCTCGTCCAGAAGCGCGGTGGCTGAGGCTCCGTCCGGCGGGACGCGGGGCGCCGACGTCGTCCCCGCGCTGCGCGACGACCACGGCCAGACGTGGCCGTGGCCGCCGACGCGCGGGCCCCAGGACGCCGCCGGGCCGCGGGGCACGTGGCTCGTCTTCCTGCCCGGGGCGTTCACGCCGGTGTGCACGGACGAGCTCGGCTGGCTCGGGGCGCTCGCCGAGGACGTGGCGGTCGACGATGTGGCTGTCCGCGTGGTCTCGTGTGATGCCGCCCCCGTGCTGCGCCGCGTCCGCGAGGAGCTGGCACTGCCGGAGCCGCTCACCCTGCTCTCCGATTTCTGGCCCCACGGCGCGGCCTGCCGTGCCCTCGACGTCTTCGACGTGGAGACCGGGCGGCCCCGCCGCGTCTCCGTGCTGCTCGACGCGGACGGGGTCGAGGCCGCGCGCGTGGTCGCCGCCCCGGGACAGGCACGCACCCGGAGCGAGCACGAGGCGGCGACGCGCGACCTGCTCGCTCACCGGTAGCCTGGACGGACACCGGCACCCGTAGCTCAGTCGGTCAGAGCATCTCGTTTACACCGAGAGGGTCGGGGGTTCGAGTCCCTCCGGGTGCACCGATCGCGGGGCCATGACACGGCGTGACGCCGCGGCTCCGTCATGCCGACCGCCCGTCAGGCGCCTATGAGAGCATGCTCACCATCATGGGCTCCTCGTCAGCGTCCTCGCGCGCCTCCGCTCCGCCCTCGCGGTGGGCCGAGGTGCGCTCCGGCGTCGCCGTGACGTTGGGCGCCGGCCTCGGCCTGTTCCCTCTGGGCATGGCCTTCGGGATGCTCGTGGTCCAGGCCGGGCTGCCCGCGTGGGTCGCACCCCTGTTCTCCGTGGTCGTGTTCGCCGGGTCCGTCGAGCTGCTGCTCGTCCCGCTGGTGGTGGCGGGCACGCCGCTGCTCACGATCGCCGTGACGGTGTTCCTGGTGAACTTCCGCCACGTGTTCTATGCGTTCAGCTTCCCGCTGCGCGTGGTCCGGGGGCGCCTCGCGCGGATCTACTCGATGGGTGCCCTGATCGACGAGGCCTACGCCATCGCCGCCGCCCGGCCCCGCGGCTGGACCGGCCCCCGACTGGTGGCCATGCAGGTCGCTTTGCAGGCGTACTGGGTGCTCGGGGGCCTCGCCGGGGTGGCCGTGGCCTGGCTGCTGCCCGGGCCGGTGGAGGGCCTGAAGTTCGCGCTCGTCGCCCTCTTCATCGTGCTCGCCATGGACGCCGCCCGCACACGCGCCCAGCTGCCCCTCGTGCTGGCGGCCGCGGTCGCCGTCGGGGTGGCCCTGCTGCTGGCACCGGCACAGGTGCTCGTCGTCGCGTTCGCCCTCTACGCCGCGGTACTGATCGCGTTCCACGTGCTCGCCGCACGCGGGACCGCCCTGCCGCTGCCCGAGCCCGTGCCCGTCACCGGACCGGTGCCCGTCGTCGCCGCGGTGGGGGAGCGGGCCGTCACGGATGCCGAGCCCGACGCCGAGGAGGATCCCCGATGACCGGCGCCGCCTACCTGGTGGCCGCGGCCGTCGTCGCGGGCCTCGTGACCTTCTGCCTGCGCGCGGTGCCGTTCGCCCTGCTGCAGCCGCTGCGGGAATCCGTGCTCGCGGCGCGGCTGGCGGTGTGGATGCCCGCCGGCGTGCTGACCATCCTGGCCCTGGTGATGCTGCTCGACGCCGCGGCGCTGGCCCCCGGAGAGCCCGTGGACGGGACGCGGGTGGCCCACGCGCTGTTCGCGGCTGCGGTGACCGTCGTCGTGCATCTGCTGGCCGGGCGGCGGACCCTTGTCTCGATCGCCGCCGGCACGCTGGCCTACGTGCTGTTGGTCAACCTGGCCTGACCGGCGGCGGGGCGGGCTCGCCCAGGCGTTCGGCCCATGCGCGGCTCGCCGCGGCGAGGCGCCGGCCGTAGGCGGTGACCCCGTCGGACAGCGTCCCGGCGTTGTAGAGCGTCCCCGCCCGGGCGATCCCCTCCGCGGAGAGGTCGCCGCGCAGGTGACCGCGCAGGATCTCCAGCCCGAAGGCCAGGTTGTCCTCCGGCTCCCACAGGTGGAGACCGCGCTCCGCCGCCTGCGCGAAGTACGGCGGCCACGTGATCTGCGCGGGCCCCACGCCGTTGGACTTCTCCCCCTGCGCCACCCGGGCCACGAGCTCCTCATAGCGCTCCCGGGTCACGAGGACGTCCGTCCCGCGCGGGGCGCTGTGCACGCCGCCGGCGTCGTGCCCGAAGACGTTCCGGCCACCGGACTCGAGCTCGGCCAGGGCCGCCGCCACCGCGAGGGGAACGTCCGCCCGGCGTGCGGCGGCCACGATCGCCGCGGCGTTGTCGAGGTGTCGGCCGAGCGTCGCCGGCGGGTCGGAGGAGCGGTCGCGGGCGGAGCGGCGGGTGAGGAGGTCGCGGAGCAGGCCCATCGGCCCACCCTCCCGCATCCCGGGTTGAGTTGTCGCGGGTGACGGGCCCGCGCACCCGCGACAACTCAACCCGGGATGCGGGGCAGGGGCCGGGCGGCGGCGCGTCGTCAGCATCCGGGCGCACTAGGGTGGAGCGCATGTCCGCGACCCCCCTCGGCTTCTGGAAGCTGCCCGCACGTCCCGACGGCGCCGCCCGTCACCTCGCCGTCATCACCGGGGGCGAGGCGCAGCAGACCATGCTCTTCCTCCAGGACGGGCAATGGTCCATCCTCGCCCTCTTCCAGGACGAGCTGGCCGGCAAGGCCGCCGCCCGCACCCTGGACGCGCTCCTGCAGTCCGTCACCTGTCTGCGCATGGGCGGCCGTGACGTCCTCGACGGTGCCGACACCCCGCGGCCCGGTATCGAGTGGGCCGGCTACGACCGCGAGTTCGAGGAGGCCGACGTGGCCGAGCAGCGCGACGTCGAGCCGCGCGGCCGGATCTGGATCCTCCCCGCCACGGACGGCGCCTCCGTCGGCCTCAAGCTTCCCGGGCACCGCCGGTACGACGACGCCGTCGCCCAGTTCGCCGACGTCGACGCGGCGCGTGCCGCCGTCGCGGCGATCGACGAGCTCCTGGGCGTCGGCCCGCGCGGCTGAGCCGGCCGGCGTTCGTCGGCCCGGGGTCGTGACCGTTCGCCTCCCAGGGTTCACCTGCTGTTCACCCGGCTGCGCTGCCGGGCCCGGCTTCCTCGTCCGCCGCCCACCCATAATGGTGTGAAGAGCACAGGCCGCGGCCCGCCTCCGTCGTACCGAGGAGGGGACGGGCGGGCACGGTGACGCACCCAGTGAAGGAGACGGTCCATGGAGCTGCTGCAGCCCGACGCCCCCCGCGAGAACCTGCGCGAGTTCATCGACAAGCTGCGCGACGGCGGCTACACCGTCTCGGACGGCCACACCAACGATCCCGACCTGATCGATCCGCAGGGCCGTGCCGTGGAGACGTGGAAAGAGGACTACCCGTACGAGACGCGCATGACGCGCGAGGAGTACGAGCTGGAGAAGTACCGCCTGCAGATCGAACTGCTCAAGCTGCAGTACTGGGGCGAGGACACCGGCCAGCGCCACATCATCGTCTTCGAGGGCCGCGACGCCGCCGGCAAGGGCGGCACCATCAAGCGCTTCACCGAGCACATGAACCCCCGCACCGCCCGCGTCGTGGCCCTCAACAAGCCCTCGGACCGCGAGCTCGGCCAGTGGTACTTCCAGCGCTACATCCAGCACTTCCCCACGGCGGGCGAGATCGTGCTGTTCGACCGATCGTGGTACAACCGCGCCGGCGTCGAGCGCGTGATGGGCTTCGCCACGGACGAGCAGTACCGCCGCTTCATGAACCAGGTGCCGCTGTTCGAGAAGATGCTCGTGGACGACGGCATCCACCTCACCAAGTTCTGGTTCTCCGTGACACAGACCGAGCAGCGCACGCGCTTCGCGATCCGCCAGATCGACCCGGTCCGCCAGTGGAAGCTCTCGCCCATGGACCTCGAGTCCCTGGACCGCTGGGAGGCGTACACGGAGGCCAAGGAGGCCATGTTCCTCCACACGGACACGGACCACGCCCCGTGGATCTCCATCCGCTCCAACGACAAGAAGCGGGCCCGCCTCAACGCGATGCGCTACTTCCTGTCCCAGTTCGAGTACGAGGGCAAGGACCACGAGGTCGTCGGCACCCCGGACCCGCTGATCGTGCGCCGCGGCCGCGACGCCGTGGGGGACTGACCGCGGTCGACGTAGGCTGGGGGCGGGTCCGTGTCCGGCACGGCCCGTCCCACCGTCCGAGCCACAGGAGGCCCCCGCGATGACCGAGCAGACCACCACCGTCCCCGTCGGCGCCGCCGACATCGGCGTCACGGGACTGGCGGTGATGGGCGCGAACCTCGCGCGCAACTTCGCCCGCCACGGCTACACGGTGGCCCTGCACAACCGCAGCCGGGCCCGCACGGACCAGCTCGTGGCCGAGCACGGTGACGAGGGCGCGTTCGTGGCGACGGAGACGCTCGCCGAGCTCGTGCAGTCCCTCGCCGTGCCGCGCCGGGTGCTCATCATGGTCAAGGCGGGCGCCCCCGTGGACGCCGTCATCGACCAACTCGTCCCCCTGCTGGACGAGGGCGACATCGTCATCGACGCCGGCAACTCCCATTTCGAGGACACCCGCCGCCGCGAGGCGGCCCTCGCCGAGAAGGGCCTGCACTTCGTGGGCGTCGGTGTCTCCGGCGGCGAGGAGGGTGCCCTGCACGGTCCGGCGATCATGCCCGGCGGTCCGGAGAAGTCCTACGAGGCCCTCGGCCCGATGCTCGAGAAGATCGCCGCGCAGTTTGAGGGGGAGCCGTGCTGCGCCTGGGTCGGCACGGACGGCGCCGGCCACTACGTGAAGATGGTCCACAACGGCATCGAGTACGCGGACATGCAGGTCATCGGCGAGGCCTACGACCTGCTGCGCCGTGTGGGCGGCCTCGAGCCCGCCGAGCAGGCCGAGGTGTTCACGGCGTGGAACCAGACCGACCTGGCCTCCTACCTCATCGAGATCACGGCCGAGGTGCTCGCGCAGGTGGACGCGGCCACGGGCCGCCCGCTCGTGGACGTGATCGTGGACGAGGCCGGGCAGAAGGGCACCGGCCGCTGGACCGCGATCTCGGGTCTCGACGTCGGCTCCCCGGTGGCCGCGATCGCCGAGTCCGTCTTCGCCCGCTCGCTGTCCTCCCAGCGCGCGGTGCGCGAGGCCGCCCGTGAGACCCTCGCGGCCGGCATCGACGAGGACGCGCAGCGCGTCCCGCAGGACACGGACGCGTTCGTGGAGGACGTGCGCCAGGCGCTGTTCGCCTCCAAGCTCGTGGCCTACGCGCAGGGCATGGACATGCTCGCCGCCGCCGCCGAGGAGTACGGCTGGTCGCTGGACCTGGGCACCATCGCCTCGCTGTGGCGGGACGGCTGCATCATCCGCGCCGACCTGCTCGACGTGATCATGCAGGCCTTCGGCGGCCGCGACACCTCCCGCCATCCGGCGCCGGGCACCCGCGCCCCCGGCCAGCCGCTCAACCTGCTCTTCGCCCCCGAGTTCGCCCAGGCGATCGCCGAGGCCCTGCCGGCCTGGCGCCGCGTGGTCGGCACCGCCGTCGCCGCGGGCGTGCCGGTGCCGGTGTTCTCCTCGGCCCTGGCGTACTACGACGGCCTGCGGGCCGACCGCCTGCCGGCCGCCCTCGTGCAGGGCCAGCGCGACTACTTCGGCGCCCACACCTACCTGCGCGTGGACCGCGAGGGCTCGTTCCACACGCTGTGGTCCGGCGACCGCACCGAGGTCGACGGCGAGGGCGTGCCCGTGGTCATGCCGCAGCCGACCGAGGGCGACCCCACGCAGGACTGACCCGGCGTGGACCCGGCCCTCAGATCCAGAGGGCCGGGTCCACGTACTCCGCGGGGTCCACGAGCGGCTTGCCCTCGGACGGGCCCTTGCGCGGGCGGACGGTGGCCGGCACGCCGGTGGCGATCGCGTCGGCGGGGGTGTCCTTCACGACGACGGCGTTGGCGCCCACCGCCGTTCCCTCCCCGACCTCGACGGGTCCGAGGATCTTGGCGCCGGCCCCCACCACGACGCCGTCGCGCAGCGTGGGGTGCCGCTTCACCTTGGCCAGGGAGCGGCCGCCGAGGGTGACCCCGTGGTACAGCATCACGTCGTCGCCGATCTCCGCGGTCTCGCCGATCACGACGCCCATGCCGTGGTCGATGAAGAACCGACGACCGATCGACGCGCCGGGGTGGATCTCGATGCCCGTGGCCGCGCGCGTGACCTGCGAGAGCACGCGCGCGGGCATCTTCAGCCGGTCGTGCCGCCACATCCGGTGCGCGACGCGGTGCGCCCACACGGCGTGCAGACCCGAGTAGACGAGGGCCACCTCGAGGTCACCGCGCGCCGCCGGGTCATGGCTGCGGACGGTCGCGATGTCTTCCTTGATGCGGGAGAACAGTCCCACGGGCGGCCCCTTCGGGTCGGTGCGGTCGGTGAGCGGGCGGCGGTCAGCCGCGGATGTCCTCGAAGAGGGCGGTGGAGATGTAGCGCTCGCCGAAGTCACACACGATGGCGACGATCAGCTTGCCCTCGGACTCGGGCTTGGCGGCCTCCTTGAGGGCGGCCGAGATGATCGCGCCGGTGGAGATGCCGCCGAGGATGCCCTCCTCGGTCCCGAGCCGACGGGCGGTCTCGATGGACTCCTCGAAGGTGGCCGGGTAGACCTCGTCGTAGAGGTCGGTGTCCAGGATCTCCGGCACGAAGTTCGCGCCGATGCCCTGGATCTTGTGCGGGCCGGCCTGGCCGCCGGAGAGGATGGGGGAGTCGGCCGGCTCGACGGCGATGAGCTTCACGTCCGGCTTCTGCTCGCGCAGGTACCGGCCCGCGCCCGTGATGGTGCCGCCGGTGCCGACGCCGGCGATGAACACGTCCACGGCACCCTCGGACGCGTCCCAGATCTCCGGGCCGGTGCCCGTGTAGTGGGCCTGGATGTTGGCCTGGTTCGCGAACTGCTGGGCCCAGATGGAGTTCGGGGTGCTGCGGACGATCTCCTGGGCGCGCTCGAGGGCCCCGCGCATGCCGTCTGCACCGGGGGTCAGCACGATCTCGGCGCCGAACGCCTTGAGCATCACGCGGCGTTCGGTGGACATGGTCTCGGGCATGGTCAGGATCACGCGGTAGCCGCGCGCCGCGCCGACCATGGCCAGGGCGATGCCGGTGTTGCCCGAGGTGCCCTCCACGATGGTGCCGCCGGGGGTCAGCTCGCCGGCCGCCTCCGCGGCGTCGACGATGGCGGTGCCGATGCGGTCCTTCACCGAGTTGGCCGGGTTGTAGAACTCGACCTTCACGGCGACGTCGCCGGGCAGGTCCTTCGCGAGGCGGTTCAGCCGGACCAGGGGCGTGCCGCCGACCGCCTGGGTGATGTCGTCAAGGATGCGGGCCATGGTGGTACCTCCGGGGGGTGGTGGTGCGCCTCGGGGCGCGGGCGATCTAGTGGGTGTTCCTGCGTCAGGCTATCGAGCCGCGGCGCCGCTCAGGCGTCCACGAGCCACGCGGAGTAGTTCCGGCGCACCTTCGCGAGCTTCGGATCGATGACCACACGGCAGTATCCATTGGAACGGCGCCGCGCATAGAAGTCCTGGTGAATGTCCTCGGCCGGGTGCCACGCGGACGCCGGCTCGACGCGTGTGACGATGGGGCTGTCATAGTTCGCCTGCGCCCGGGCGATCTCGTCCGCGAAGAACCGGGCCTCGGCCTCGTCGTGGGCGAAGACGGCCGAGCGGTACTGGGTGCCGACGTCGGCCCCCTGGCGGTTCAACGACGTGGGGTCGTGGCCGGTGAAGAACAGGTCCATGATCACCTCGGGCGGCACGACGGCGGCGTCGAAGCGCACACGGACCGCTTCGGCGTGGCCGGTGGTCCCGGTGCACACGGACTCGTAGCTCGGGGCGGGGTCGTCGCCTCCGGTGTAGCCGGACTCGACGGCGAGCACGCCCCGCACGCGACGGTAGACGGCGTCGAGGCACCAGAAGCAGCCGCCGGCGAGCGTCAGCTCGCGGACGTCGGCGGGCGCGCCGGAGGCGCCGAGGGGCTCGGTACGGGGGGAGTCGGTCATGGCAGGCACAGCAACGCTGCCCGCGCTTTTCATTCCCGACGACGCCGCCCCGTGCCGTCACCCAGGGCCGCCGGGTCGTGCGTGCCCGGGCCAGGTGGGCCATCATGGCCGGTATGACCGTGTCCCGTCCCGCCGTCCCCGCCTCGCCGGAGCACGCCCTGGCCCCACCGACGCTCGGGCAGGTCCTCGAGGTCGTCCAGGGGCTGTGGCCGCGGGAGCTGGCGGAGCCGTGGGACGCCGTCGGGCCGGTGGCCGGGCGCCCGGAGGCGCCGGTGCGGACCGTCCTGTGGGCGCTGGACCCCGTGCAGGCCGTGGCCGACGAGGCCGTCGCCCGCGGGGCCGATCTCGTGGTCACCCACCACCCGCTCCTGCTGCGCGGCACCTCGTCCGTCGCCGCCGTCGGGCATGCCGCCGCCGCCAAGGGACGCCTGCTGCACACCCTGATCGAGCACCGCATCGCCCTGCTCGCCGCGCACACCAACGCCGACGCCGTCGTGGGCGGCGTCTCGGACGTGCTGGCCCGTGCCGTCGGCGTCACCGGAGCGCTCTCGCCCCTGACGACCTCCGCCGCCGGCACCGGGGCCGAAGGCATCGGCCGGGTGGGCGATCTGCCCGAGGAGACCGACCTGGCCGCCTTCGCCTGCGCCGTGCACGCGGCGCTGCCCGCCACGGCCGGCGGCGTGCGCGTGG
Source organism: Micrococcus sp. KRD012 (assembly GCF_017168555.1). Classification (NCBI taxonomy): domain Bacteria; kingdom Bacillati; phylum Actinomycetota; class Actinomycetes; order Micrococcales; family Micrococcaceae; genus Micrococcus; species Micrococcus sp. KRD012. The sequence goes on along the minus strand of NZ_JABFBB010000003.1, from coordinate 147,722 downwards.
CGGGCGACCCCGCCCAGGGCATCCGCCGCGTCGCCGTGTGCGGCGGCGCCGGAGACAGCCTCTTCGACGCGGTCCGCGCGTCCGGCGCGGACGTCTACGTGACCGCCGATCTGCGCCACCACCCGGCCTCGGAGGCCCGGGAGACGGCAGCGTCGGGGGATGGACGTCCCGCGCTCGTGGACGTCTCGCACTGGGCGAGCGAGTCCCTGTGGCTCGAGCACGGCGCCCGCGCCCTGGAGGCCGCCCTGGCGGAGCGGGGACTGGGCGTCACCACCCTGTTCTCAGATCACCGCAGCGACCCCTGGGACTTCCTGGTCGGGGGAGAGCGGGCCGACGAGGGGAGTCACGCATGAGTGAGGTCACCGCACCGCCGGCCGTCCAGGCCCGGCTGCTGGAGTTGCAGGAGCTCGACACGGCCCTGGACCAGGCCCGCGCCGCCGTCCGTCGGCTCAAGGCGGACCCGGAGCACGCCCGGCTGCGCGCCCGCGCGCTGGAACTCGAGGAGGCGTTGCCCGGCCTCGAGGATGCCGCCGGCACCGCCGACCGGGCGGGAGCCGAGGCCACCGAGAAGGCCGCCGCCACCCGCGCCCGTCGGGACCGGACCCGGGAGCGGCTCGAAGCGGGCCAGGGCGGGTCCAAGGAGCTGCAGGCCATGCAGCACGAGGACGACACGCTCACCGCACTGCTCGATGACCACGAGGCCGCGGCGCTCGAGGCCATGGAGGCCGCCGACGCCGCCGAGTCCCGGCTCGCGAAGGGCCACGCCGCCCTGGAGCGGGCGCGGGCCGAGGTCGAGGCCCGCGCGGCGGAGGTGCGCCGCGAGGGGCAGGCCGTGACCCAGCGTGGCCGGGACCTCATCCAGCGCCGGGCGGCGTTGGCCGCGGAGTTCCCCGCGTCGTTGCTGGCCCTGTACGAGCAGGCGCGGGAGCGCAACGGCGGCATCGGCGCGGCCCGGCTCGTCGGGAACCGGTCCGCGGCCGCGGGCACGGAGCTGTCTCCCGCGGAGGTCGCGCGCATCCGGGCCCTCCCGCCGGCCGCCGTCGCCCGCTGCCCCGAGTCCGGCGCCATCCTCATCCGGGACTGACCCCGGGCCCCGCCCCTGGCGCGGTCAGTAGAGTGGGGGGCCGCGTCGGACGGCGCGACCACGGACACGAGGAGGCGCACGGTGAGCGGACGAGTCCTGCAGGTGGAGGCCGACGGCGGGTCGCGGGGCAACCCCGGCGTCGCCGGCTACGGCGCCCTGGTGCGCGACCCGGCCACGGGCGAGATCCTCCGGACCGACGCCGCCCCGCTGGGGAAGGCGTCCAACAACGTGGCGGAGTACTCCGGACTCGTGGCCGGGCTGCGGATGGCCCGGGAGCTCGACCCGGAGGCCCGGGTGCACGTGCTGATGGACTCCAAGCTCGTGGTGGAGCAGATGTCCGGGCGGTGGAAGATCAAGCACGAGGACATGCGGCGCCTCGCGGCCGAGGCCCGGGCCGTGCTGCCCCCCGAGCGCGTCAGCTACGAGTGGATCCCGCGCAACCGGAACAAGGACGCCGACCGCCTCTCCAACGAGGCCATGGACGCCGGCGCGCGGGGCGGGCAGTGGGACGCCGGCGCCTCAGAGGTGCCCGTTGCGGCCCCCGCGGCCGCGGGGTCGACCGCCGCGGAGGTGTCCACGACCTCCACGTCGGCGGTGGCCGAGTCCGGCCTCGACGCCGACGCGGACGTCCGGGCCGTGGAGGCGGACGGGTCCGACGTCGTCGCTTCGCCGGATGATGCGACCCCGGCGCCCGCGCCCACGGGACGGCTGCACCACGTGGAGATCTGGGTCGCGGATCTGGCGGCGGCCGAGGCGAGCCTCGGCTGGCTGTTCGGCGAGCTCGGCTACGTGCCCGGGGAGGGGTGGGCCGAGGGCCGGACCTACCAGGGCGCGGGGGAGTACCTCGTGCTCGAGGCCGGGCCCGACGTCGCCGCGGGCGCCCACGAGCGCACCCGCCCGGGCCTGAACCACCTTGCCTTCCGGGCCGGATCGCGCGCCCGCGTGGACGAGCTCACCTCCGCCGCGCGCGGCCGGGGGTTCCGCCTGCTCTTCGAGGACCGCCACCCGCACGCCGGAGGCGCGGACCACTACGCCGCCTACCTCGAGACCGCGGACGGCTTCGAGGTGGAGCTGGTGGCCGTCGAGGACTGAGGCGGCGTCCGGGCAGACGGCGACCTGTCCGGGATCATCCCTCGGGCAGGATCACCCGCAGCGCGCCGGGCTTCGCGCCGGACGGCCGGACCAGCTCGACCTCCCAGCCGGGGCCGTCCCCGGCCCGCGCGACCACGTCCGCGACGCGGTCCAGCGTCGAGGTCTCCCGCGCCCCCGCCTCCAGGAGCGCGCGGGCCACGAGGCCGCGGGTGTGCTTGGCGAAGTGCGAGACGACGGTCCGCTCGCCGTCGCGCAGCTGGAACACGTCGACCGCGAGGGTCCGCTCCGCCGGTGCCCGCCACTGGGCCGCGTAGCCACCGGAGCGGCAGTCGACGACGGGCCCGCTGTCCCGTGCGGCGAGCGCGTCGAGGGCGGGGGTCAGGACGGGGCGCCAGTGCGCGGCCAGCCCGGGCAGCCCCGGCAGCTTCGCGCCGACGGACAGCCGGAAGGCGGGGATCCGGTCCGCCAGCGCGGTGGCGCCGAACAGCGCGGAGAAGACCAGCACGGACAAGCGCGCGCGGCGCTTCGCCGCCGCGGACAGGGAGGCGTGGTCGAGCGCATCGAAGAGCACGCCCGTGAACACCCGGTGACCGGGCGCGGCGGGGGCGACGGCCAGGCGCGTGTTCGCCTCGACCTCGCCGGTGAGCGACGCCCCGACGCCGAGAGCCGCCAGGGCATCCGGGGCGGCCGAGACCGCGGCGAGCCGCGTGAGCAGGTCCGCGCGGGCGCCCGTCACCGCGGCGTCATCGGCCAACGCGAGGGCATCGAGGTCGAGCGGGGCCCCGGAGCGGGGCGCGGTCTTGCCCTCGGAGGGCGGCAGCAGGATCAGCACCGGGCCAGCCTAGCCAGGCGCCCCGGGCCGACGTCGTCGTCCGGACCTGGCACAGTGGTGGGGTCCGCACAGCCGCCCCGCATCCCAGGAGCCGCCCGATGACCGCCATGAACGTGTTCGGCGTGGTGTACCCGTTCGTCCTGCTCGTGATCGCGGCCGCCGTGTGGCTCGGGATCCGCTCCAGTGGGCGGGAGCGCACGCACGCCTCGGCCGTGGAGCAGCGCCTGCGGGAGCGCACCTTCACGGGGCAGGACCGGGTGACGCTCGAATGGCCGCGGGACCGGCGACGCCCGAGCCTGGCGAAGGTCGTCTCGATCGGCGAGTCGTACGGGTACCGCCTGCTGGACAAGCGGGAGCGCGAGCACGTGGTGGAGCTCGAGTTCGAACGGATCCTCGACGACGAGGGGTTCTGACCCCAGCCGGGGGCCGTGAGGTGGGACGGACCGGCTGTAAGCCGGGTTCTGTGCCTCGCGCGCGTTGCCCCGCGCGAGGTGACGGCCATCCATCTGGGCCCGCCATCGCTGACGGGCTCGAGCGGCCAACCCGGACGCTGGGGCGAGCAGCCCTCGTGACGCGTCCTGTTCGGCCTTGCACCGGATGGGGTTTACCGAGCCGGCCCCGTCACCGGGGCCGCTGGTGGTCTCTTACACCACCCTTTCACCCTTACCGCCGCGCACACGGCGCGGAGGCGGTCTTCTCTCTGTGGCACTGGCCCGCGGGTCGCCCCGGGTGGATGTTGTCCACCATCCTGCTCTGCGGTGCCCGGACTTTCCTCGCACCCCCGCAGGGGCACGCGGCCGTCCGCCGATCCGTCCCGACCGACCAGTGTACGCCCCGTCGCGACCGCAGGGCCGCTCCGGACGTGTCCTCGCCTAGAATGGCGGAGTCCGCCGACAACGAGGTCGGGGGATGGGGCCTGCCCAGGACGGCCCCGCCAGGTTTCAAGGAAGGACTCCCGTGGCAGACACCGCCTCGACCCAGACCCCCGAGTGGAACACGCAGCAGAAGCTCGCGGAGAAGATGGTCCCCCTGCTGGGCACCCTGTACCGCGAGCACAACGTGGTCACCTCGATCTACGGGCGCTCCCTCGTGAACCGCGGCGTGATCGACATCATCAAGGCCCACCGTTACGCCCGCCGCGTGCAGGAGGCCCCGCTGAGCGTCGAGTCCACCTACCCCCTGGTCGAGGCCATGGCTGCGATGGACCTGGGCGCCGCCACCATCGACCTGGCCGAGCTGGCCGCCAAGCACAAGGCCTCGGGCCAGGACGTCCAGGCCTTCCTGGACGCCGAGCTCGCCGAGGTCAAGGGCAAGGCCGGTGAGGGCCTGGGCGAGACCCAGGACGTCGTGCTCTACGGCTTCGGTCGCATCGGCCGCCTGCTGGCCCGCATCCTCCTCGACCACGCCGGCGGTGGCTCCAAGCTGCGCCTGCGTGCCGTCGTCGTGCGCAAGAACTCGGAGGACGACCTGATCAAGCGCGCCTCCCTGCTGCGCCGCGACTCGATCCACGGCCCGTTCGACGGGACGATCGTGGTGGACGAGGACCGCGACGTGATCACCGCCAACGGCACCGAGATCCAGGTCATCTACTCAAACGATCCGACCACGGTGGACTACACCTCCTACGGCATCAAGGACGCGCTGGTCGTCGACAACACCGGTCGCTGGCGCGACGACGAGGGCCTGTCCCAGCACCTGCAGGCCAAGGGCGCCGCGAAGGTCCTGCTGACCGCCCCGGGCAAGGGCGAGATGAAGAACATCGTGTTCGGCGTGAACTCGGACGACATCACGCCCCAGGACACGATCGTCTCGGCGGCCTCCTGCACCACCAACGGCATCACCCCGGTGCTCAAGGTCATCCAGGACGACTACGGCATCGACCACGGCCACGTGGAGACCGTGCACGCCTACACCAATGACCAGAACCTCGTGGACAACTTCCACAAGGGCGCCCGTCGTGGCCGTGCCGCCGGCATGAACATGGTGCTCACCGAGACCGGTGCCGCCAAGGCCGTGGCCAAGGCCCTGCCCGAGCTCAAGGGCAAGCTCTCCGGCAACGCCATCCGCGTCCCCACCCCGGACGTGTCCATGGCCATCCTGAATCTCGAGCTGACCAAGCCCACCTCGGTGGAGGAGCTGAACGCCCGCCTGAAGCAGGAGTCCCTCACCGGCCCCCTGCGCGGCCAGGTCGGCTACGTGGACTCCCCGGAGGTCGTGTCCACCGACTTCGTCGGCTCGGACCGCGCCGGCGTCGTGGACGGCCTGGCGACCCTCGTGAACAACGACGGCAAGAACGCGATCCTCTACGTCTGGTACGACAACGAGTACGGCTACTCGCACCAGGTGATCCGCGTGGTGGAGAAGATGGCGGGCCAGCAGGTCCCCGCCTTCCCGCAGGCCTGACCCGCCGATGACCGATGGCCCGTCCCCGCGGAGGGGACGGGCCGTCGTCGTGTGCCGACCGGGTCGGACGTGGAGCCGAGGCTCAGGCCTCGTCGTCCCCGTGGTCGCCGTCGGGGCCGTGCTCGTGGTCTTCGTGGTCGTCGGCGTCGTGGCCGAAGGGGTCCTCGTCCGTGCCGGGCAGCCACGTCACACCGGGCACGTTCAGACGCTCGGCCCGCTGCGCGCGCTTCCAGCGCCGCTGCCATTTGCCCTCGAGCCGGTTCACGTAGAGGGTGCCGTTGAGGTGGTCGTACTCGTGCTGCATGATGCGCGCGAACCAGCCCTCGGCCTCGAACTCGAACATCTCGCCGTCCACGCGCTGGCCGGACAGGCGCACGCGGGTCGGGCGCTGCAGGGGGAAGCCGAGCCCGGGCACCGAGAGGCAGCCCTCGGTGTGCTCGTCCGGGTGAGGCTCCTCCCGCGGCGCCTTGTCCAGGTGCGTCAGCACCGGGTTGATCACGTGGCCCACGTTCGGCGCGTCGCCGGAGTCCGGGAACGTCCACGTGAAGATCCGCAGCCCGACCCCGACCTGCGGGGCGGCCAGGCCCACGCCGTGCGCGGCGTCCTGCGTGACGTACATGTCCTCGATCAGCTCGCGGATCTCGTCGTCGATCACCTCCACCTCGGCCGCGCGCCGGTGCAGCACGGGCTCGCCGTAGACGGTGATGGGACGGATGGAGGCCATGGCACTGCGCTTCCCGGCCCGGGCTGCGGGCCTGCGTGGGTGGGGGGACGGGGGAGTCCCCAGCCTACCGCCGGGGACACCACGACGACGGCCGTCATTCCGCGGCGAGGGCCTCCAGCGCATCCGGGTCCAGCAGCGCCACCCGCGGGCCCGCCATGGCGATCAGCCCGTCGTCGGCGAGGCGGCGCAGCCCGCGGCTGAACGCCTCGGGGGTGGTGCCCAGCAGCGAGGCGACGTCCTTCTTCGGCGCGGCCAGCACCACGACGAGGTCGGCCTCGTCCCGGAGGGCCGGCAGGCCGAGCAGATGTCCGGCGATCCGTGCGGTGACAGGCTGATGCTCCCGGGCCAGCCGTTGTTCCGCCTCGGCCAGGCGGACGGCCAGCGTCCGCATCACGCGTCCCCCGATGCCCGGATGCTGGGCCAGGAGTCGGGCGACCTCGGCGTGGGAGAAGGTGCACAGGCGGGTCGCGGCCACGGCGCGCGCCCCGTGCCGGGCCGGCTCGCCCGTGAGGAACTCGTGCTCGCCCACGGAGTCCCCGGGCTCGACCATCCGCACCACGCGTTCCCGGCCGGTCGCTGAGCCGAGCGTCAGCGCCAGGCGGCCGCTGTGCACGACGCACAGGCGGTCCGTGCGGTCACCGGCCAGGTGCAGGGCATCGCCGGCCTCGAGCACGAGCGGCCGCGCCAGGGCGGAGACCCGGCGCAGCTGCTCCAGATCCAGCCCGGTGAACAGCGGGACCCGGGCCGCGCACGGCTCTGGTTCGTCCATGGGGGCGAGGGGCAGGTCCATACGCACGCCATCAGCCTCCCACACGGCGGCTTGACCGCGGTCAAGGCGGGCCCGCCGTCCCCTTCGTAGCGTCAGTGACATCCCCGGAGGCCGGGGATCGGACCGGGCACCCGCCCGTCCGCTCAGCCTCATCGGCGGCCGCGCCGGTGACGACCCACAGGAGTGACCATGACCGCCACCACGCACACCCTGCTCCGCGCCGAGGGCTTCAGCTGCCCCTCGTGCGTCCGGAAGATCGAGAAGGCCCTCGACGCCCTGCCCGGCGTGACCGGCGCGCAGGTCCACTTCGAGACCCAGCGCATCGAGGTCGACCACGACCCGCAGACCACCACTGCCCAGGACCTCGTCGAGGCCGTCGCCAAGGTCGGCTACACCGCCCGGCCGTCGGCCTTCTGACACCGCCCCGCCCCCGACGAACGGAGTCCGCCATGTCCACCCCCGCCGTCACACGTCCGGGCCGCCCTCGTGCCCGGTTCGCGTTGTCCCGCCGCTGGCGGCGCCCCGTGGTGGCCGGCCTGCTGATCGCCGTCTCGCTCGTGCTGGCGCCCGAGCAGCTGGCCCACGGGACCGGACACCTCGTGGCGGCGGGCCTGATGCTCGCCGCCGCCGTCGTGGCCGGCCTGCCGATCGCGCGCGACGCGATCGCCGCCCTGCGGGTGAAGACCGTCGGCATCGACCTGCTCGTCGCCACCGCCGCGATCGGCGCGTCCCTGCTCGGCAATTTCTGGGAGGCCGCCGCCGTGACCTTCCTCTTCGCCCTCGGCCACGCCCTCGAGGACGCGACCCTGTCTCAGACTCGCTCGGCGCTCGCGGACCTCGTGTCCACGGCGCCCGAGACCGCCGTCGTCGTGGACGCAGACGGGACCCAGCGCACCGTGCCTGCCCACGAGGTGGCCCCCGGCGCGACCGTCCTCGTCAAGGCCGGCGCTCGGGTGCCGGTGGACGGCGTGGTGCTCACCGGGGTCGGCGCCGTGGACGAGGCATCCATCACGGGCGAGTCCATCCCGGCGGAGAAGACCGACGGTGACGCCGTGTACGCGGGCACCGTGGCCACGGCCGGCCTGCTGCAGGTGCAGGCCCGGGGCGTGGGCGCCGACACCACGCTGGCGCGCATCATCCACCGCGTCGAGGCGGCGCAGGAGGCCCGTGCGCGGACCCAGCGGTTCATGGACCGCTTCTCCCGCTGGTACACCCCGGCGATCATGGTGCTGGCCTTCGCGACCGGTCTGATCACGCGGGACGTCCCCCTGGCCCTGACCCTGCTGGTCATCGGCTGCCCGGGCGCCCTCGTGATCTCCATCCCGGTCGCGATCGTGGCGGGGATCGGCCGCGGCGCCAAGGACGGCGTGCTCATCAAGGGAGGGGAGTTCCTCGAGCGCTCCGCGAAGGTCGACGCCGTCGCCGTCGACAAGACCGGCACACTCACCTCGGGCACCCCCGAGCTGACAGACGTCGTCGCGTTCGAGCCCGGGGCCGAGGACGAGGTGCTGCGCTGGGCCGCACGGCTCGAGGCGGCCTCGGACCACCCGTTGGCCGCGCCGGTCGTCGCGGCGGGCCGGGACCGCGGCCTGCTGGACGGCCCGCTGGCCACCGATGTGGACGTCGTCCTCGGCCGCGGGCTCACCGGAGAGGTGGACGGCCGTGTCGTCGCCGTGGGCAACGTGGCGCTGCTGCGCGAGCGCGGCGTGGATCCGGCCGCGACCGACCGGGTCGAGACCGTCGCGGCCGAGCTCGCGGAGGCGGGCCGGACCCCGGTGGCGGTCGTCGTCGACGGCATCCCGCTCGGCGTCCTCGCCATCGCAGACACCCTCCGGTCCGAGGCCGCGGGCATGATCCGGGCGCTGCACGGGATCGGCGTCCGCGAGGTCGTGATGCTGACCGGCGACCAGCCCGGCGTCGCGCAGGCCGTGGCCCGGCAGGTGGGCGTCGACGACGTACGGGCGGGCCTGCTGCCTCAGGACAAGCTCGAGGCGATCGAGGCCCTGCAGGCCGAGGGCCGCGTCGTCGCGATGGTCGGTGACGGCGTCAACGACGCCCCGGCCCTGGCGACGGCGGACATCGGCGTGGCCATGGGCGCGGCCGGCTCCGGTGTGGCCATCGAGACCGCGGACATCGCCCTGATGGGCGACCGGCTCGAGCGGCTGCCGCAGGCGCTCGATCTGGCCCGGCGCACGGTGCGGGTGATGCGGCAGAACATCGCGATCTCCCTCGTGACCGTCGTGGCCCTGCTGGCCGGCGTCTTCGCCGGCGGCGTCACGATGGCCGTCGGCATGCTCGTGCACGAGGCGTCCGTGCTGCTGGTCATCGTGAACGCGATGCGCCTGCTGCGGCGCCCGGGTCAGCCCAGGTCCACGACCTCGAACTCGAGCAGGTCGGCGCCCGTGGCGACCGGCGCCGGGCGGCCGCCCTGCTCGGCGGCGTGAGCGGCGGGCATGCGCCCGTCCCGCCAGCGCTGGAAGTCCTCCTCCGACGCCCACGTCGTGACCACGAAGTAGCGGTCCTCGCCCGCGGTGGGCCGGAGCAGCTGGAAGCCCTCGAAGCCCGGCTCCTGGTCCACCGCGTGCTTGCGGGCGGCGAACCGCTTCTCGAGTTCCGGGCCGGCGCCCTCGGGGACGCTGATGGCGTTGATCTTCACGACGGACATGGGCTGGCCTCCTCGTCGGCGGGGGTGCGGCGTCGGGTCGACGCCCTCACCGGCCGACTCTACGCCCGGCAGCGGACCGGGGATCCGTCGAGCGGTTGATGCCCGGCGGCGTCGTCCCCGTCGCGCTCGCGGTCGCGGCGCTCGCCCTCGCGCTGTTCGAAGGGTTGGAGCGACACCGCGAGAAGGTGCGCCGCTCGGCCTGGACGTGATGGGGGCGGGCCTGGTCCTGGCCGCGATGGCCGCAGGCGCGTTCCTCTCGGACGCCGCGGCCCGTCACCTGGCGGCCCGGTTCGGCGCCCCGGGCACCGTGCTGATCGGGCTGGGCCTGGAGGTGGCCGGGGTCGTGGCGCTCGCCCTGCTCCTGGGCCCGGACACCTCGGGTTGGCTCGTCGCCGTGCCCCTCGTCGTGTACGGCCTCGGGCTCGGCCTGGCCTCGGCGCAGCTGACGGACATGGTGCTCCAGGACATCCCCGTGCAGATCTCGGGTCAGGGCGCCGCGACGCAGAGCACGGTCCGGCAGATCGGCTCAGCGCTGGGCACCGCGTTCGCCGGGGCCACCCTGTCCATCGCCCTCGCCGCCACGCTGCCCGCGGCCCTGGACGACGCCGGCCTCACCGGTCCGGCGGCCGACTCGCTCGCCGCGGCCACGCGGGACTCGGCTGGCACCACGATCCCGCAGCTGCGGGCGCAGGGGGAGCGCGGCCCGCTCGGGGAGCACACGAAGAAGCCCCCGGAACCAGTAAGGATTCCGGGGGCTTCGAGTGGGGTGAGCGACGGGGATTGAACCCGCGACCTTCTGGACCACAACCAGACGCTCTGCCGACTGAGCTACGCCCACCATGTCTGCTTCACACGGACGGATCCGCGCGGCGCAGCGGGGTCCACAGTACACGAGATCCCGCGCAGCGCCGAATCGGGGCAGTGGGGCCGGGAGTGCCTGCTCAGGCCTGCGCCCCGGACACCACCTCCGCGATGGCGCGGGCCTCCTCCGTGGTGGGGCCGGGGGCGGGGGCCATGACGGCGGCCCGGTAGTAGCGCAGCTCGGTGATGGAGTCCTTGATGTCCCCGAGGGCGCGGTGGCCGCCGGTCTTGGCGGGGGCCTGGTAGTAGGCGCGCGGGTACCAGCGCCGGGCCAGCTCCTTCACGGTGGACACGTCCACGATCCGGTAGTGCAGGTGGTCGACGACGGCGGGCATGTAGCGGGCGAGGAACAGCTTGTCCTGGCCCACCGTGTTGCCGGCCAGCAGGCCCTTGCCGGCGGGCACGCGGGCGGCGATGTACTCGAGGACGCGCGCGGCGGCGTCGTCGAGCTCGAGGCCCTCCGCGAGCTCCGGCAGGAGGCCCGAGGTGGTGTGCATGTCCCGGACGAACGGGTCCATCTGCTCGAGGGCGGCCGCGGAGGGACGGATCACCAGGTCGATGCCCTCGTCCAGGATGTTCAGCTCGGCGTCCGTGATGAGCACCGCCACCTCGACGAGCTCGTCGACCTGGGGGTGCAGGCCGGTCATCTCGCAGTCGATCCAGACCAGGGGGGCGCTCTCCGGCGCGGGGGTGCTCGTCTCGCTCATGCCCCCAGGCTACTCGCGTGTCACGATGGTAGATTCGAGCGAGCCGCGCCCTCGCGCGCCCACGCAGGACCGCACGGAAGGACCCGTCGCATGAGCGTGTCGACCCCGCGTCCGTCCGGGTCCACGGCCCACCGGCCGGAGTACGTCGGCGTCGGCGGCCTCCGCGCGGACCCCCAGGTCGCCGGCGCGGACTGGTGGCCCATCCTGGTGGGGACCCTCGGCTCCCTCCTCCTGGTGGTGGGCTCGTACTCCGTCGGCTGGCTGGCCTCGGCCTCCCCGATCAACCGCTGGCAGTGGCTGATCCCGTGGCGCACCCAGGAGACCGGCGTGCTGGCCGGCACGGTGCTCCTCACCCTCGGCTGCTGGGTGATGTTCTGGGCCTGGCTGCGGCTGGGCCAGACGATCCGCCCCTTCGGCCGCGGCGCTTTGCGCACGGTCAACCTCGCCACCGTCCTGTGGTGCCTGCCCCAGGTCGTGGCACTGCCGATCTTCAGCCGGGACATCTTCGCCTACGTGGGGCAGGGCCGTCTCATGGTGGCGGGGCAGGACCCCTACGTGGACACGATCTCCTCGCTGTCCAACTGGTTCCAGCTCGGAGCGGACGCGACCTGGGCGGACTCCGAGACCCCGTACGGTCCGATCTTCCTGTGGATCGAGCAGGCCGTCGTCGCGATCTCGGGGGACATGAACCCGGACCTGGCGATCTTCCTGTTCCGCCTGGTGGCGGTGGCCGGCGTCGCGCTGATCATGGTCTTCGTGCCGCTGCTCGCCCGCCGGCTGGGCGTCAACGATGCGTGGGCGCAGTGGATCAGCGCCGCCAACCCGCTCTTCACCATCAGCTTCGTCGCGTCCGGGCACAACGACGCCCTCATGGTCGGCCTCGCCCTGGCCGGCACGTGGTGCGCGCTGCGCGCCGGACATCCGCTCCGCCCCCAGCGACCCGGGCAGTCCGTCGCGTGGGGGGTGGCCGGCGTCGTGCTGGTCACCCTGTCCCTGGGCATCAAGCCCATCACCCTCGTGCTGCTCCCGTTCATCGGCCTGCTGTGGGCCGGCCCGACGGCCCGATGGCCGCGCCGGTTCGCCTTCTGGGCCCTCACCGCCGGGATCTCCTTCGGCCTCATGGCCCTGGTGGGCGTGCTCAACGGCTTCGGCTTCGGCTGGGTGGCCGTGATGGTCGGCACGGGCACGGGCACCGTGCCGTGGGGGCCGATCGGCATGCTGTCCCTCATCACGGTGGGGGCGAGCGAGCTCCTCGGGCAGGGGGCGGACGTGCAGGCCGTCGAGGGGGTGTACAAGACCGCCGGACGCGTGCTCTCGGTGCTCATCGTGCTGGCCCTGATGTTCCTCGGCCGCCAGGACCGCGTGATGACGCGCATGACCTGGGCGTTCACCGCGCTGGTGATCCTCTCGCCCATCATCCAGCCCTGGTACCTGTTGTGGCTGCTCCCGTTCTTCGCCGTGATCGGCATCCGGGACAACTGGCAGATCAAGTGGGTCGTGTTCACGGTCGGCTACTTCCTGGCGTTCGGCGCGTCGGACCAGCTCTTCACCTGGCAGTTCCTGGACATCGCGGACCAGGTCAAGGCCGTGTCCCTGATCGTCTCCGCCGTGTGTCTGCTGTGGATCCTCGTCGTGGACCGCCGCACCAGCCGGTTCGTGAAGGACCACTGGCACGTGCGCCCCGCCGTGCGCGCCGGCCTGGCCCGGCTCCGTGGCGCCCCTCGACCCGTGGAGCCGGGGGAGTGAGGCCCGCCGCCCCCGCGACGACCGGCGCCCGAGGGCCCCGTCCGAGCCGCGTGGCGGCGCAGCCCGAGCCGGAGGCGGCCGTCCGCCGGGGCACGTGGGCGTCCGTGCTCATCACGGTGGGCTCCTGGGGCGTGGGGTGGCTGCCGATGACGCCCGACTCGGTGTTCTCCGGCACCACCCTGCTCAACCCGCTGCGGGTCTACCTTCCCGGCGTGCTGCTCAGCACCGTGCTGCTGGCCGCCGGCTCGCTGCTCCTCGTCCGATCCTGGCTCGAGCTGGGGCGCGCGCTGCGGGGCCGCTGGGAGGAGCACGGCCGCCTGGTGGCCCGGGCCGCCTGGTGGTGGTCCGCCCCGCTGATGCTCGCGCTGCCGATCTTCTCCCGCGATGTGTTCTCCTACCTCCAGCAGGGCCGGCTCCTCGCGTCGGGTCTCGACCCGTATTCCCAGGGCGTGTCCGCCCTGCCCGGCTGGTTCATGCAGGGAGCGGACTCCATCTGGGCCGAGTCCCCGTCCCCCTACGGGCCGCTGTTCCTGCTGTTCGCCGAGACGACGTGGCGGGCCACGGGCGGCAACATCGAGCTCTCCGTCACGGCGTTCCGGCTCCTGGCGCTCGCGGGCCTGGCGCTGTGCCTGTGGGCGGTGCCGCGGCTGGCCGCCGTCGCGGGCCGATGCGGGGTGTGGGCCACGTGGGTGGCCGTGGCGAACCCACTGTTCCTGCTCTACATGATCGCCGGCGCCCACAACGACGCGCTGATGTCGGGGCTGATGCTCGCGGGCATCCTGCTCATGGTCCGCCCGCCCCGCCGCCGCGTGCATGCGCTGTGGGGGATCGTGCTGATCGCCCTGTCCGTTGCGATCAAGCCCCTGACAGCTTTGGTGCTGCCCTTCGTGGCCCTGCTCCTGCCCACCGGCTGGGCCCGGTTCCGCGCGGCCGATCCGCGCCTGCGCCGGCGGGACCGGCTCGGCCCGTGGTTCACGACGGCGGTGATCTCCCTGGCCGTCCTCACGATCCTCGGCGCCGGCTCCGGCCTCTGGTTCGGCTGGGTCCCGGCCATGCTCACGAGCGGGGACGCGGCGTTCCCGTATGCCCCCGTGGGCCTGCTCGGCCTGCTGCTCGGCGCGGTCGTCGAAGCCGTGACGCCCCTGGGGGCGCGCGACGTGGCCGCGGCCTTCTACACCGCGATGACGGTGTCGGCCCTCGGCTTCACGGCCTGGCTGGCCCTGCGCCGCCGGCCCCTGGACCCGGTGTTCAGCGCGGCGGCCGTGCTCGTGGTGGCCGTCGCCACCGCCCCGATCGTCCAGCCGTGGTACCTGCTCTGGGTCCTGCCGCTGCTGGCGTGCGCCCTCCGCCCGCTGCCGTGGGGCGCCGACCATCCCCGCTGGCTCGGGTGGGTCACCGCGCTCGCGGTCCTGTTGCTCACCGGCGTCGGCGTGGTGGACCAGCTCTCCGTGGCGCAGTGGCTGCCGGTCCTGGCCGTCCGCGTGTTCACCCTGGTCCTGATGCTCGCGGGGATCGGATGGATCATCCACCGCGATCCCGTCACCGCGCCCCTGTTCCCCGGGCGGCAGCGGCGTGTAGAAGGGGAAGTGGCCGTCCGAGCAGTGGATGGAGTACCCGGCGTTGCTGGCCGTGGTCGCGGGTGTGACCATGTGGCTCGTGCCCGCCTCCGGCGACCTGCACGAGCGCACCGTGACCTACTTCGACGTGAACGCGATCGGCGTGGTGCTGTGCTGGATCGTGCTGGTCGTCGCGACCGCGTACACCGCGCGCGGTCGCTCCCGGGACGCCCTGCTCGTGGCCCTGGCCCCGGGGATCATCCTGACCTCGATGCTCAACTGGGACCTGTGGGCCGTGATGCTGGCCGCCCTGGCCCTGTGGGCGTGGACGGCGGGCCGTCCGACCCTCGCCGGCCTGCTCATCGGGCTCGGCACCGCCACGAAGCTCTACCCGCTGTTCTTCTTCGGCGCGATCTTCGTGCTGGCGCTGCGCACGGGCCGCTGGGCCGGGTTCGTGAAGGCGGCCCTGGCCGGGGCCGCGGCCTGGCTCGCGGTGAACCTCCCGTTCATGCTGACGGCGTTCGACCAGTGGTCGCGCTTCTACACGTTCTCGGGGGACCGCGCGGTCTCCTTCTCCTCGACCTGGCTGGCGCTGGCCTGGACAGGATGGTCCGGGGAGACGTTCACGACGCTTCAGAACGGCCTGTTCCTGGTGTGCTGCGTGGGGATCGCCTACCTCGCCCTCGCGGCGCGGCACCGTCCGCGCATGGCCCAGCTGTGCTTCCTGATCGTGGCGTCCTTCATCCTGTGGGGGAAGGTGTACTCGCCGCAGTTCGTGATGTGGCTGATCCCGCTCGTGGTCCTCGCGACGCCGCGGTGGCGCGCGTTCTGGATCTGGCAGGCCGTGGAGGTCTACCACTGGGGCGGGGTGTGGATGGAGTCGGCGCGCATCACCTCCGACGGGGCGTTCGCCGGCGGCGCCTGGTGGATCACCGCCTGGTATGCCTCGGGGATCGTGGCGCACATCGTCGCCCTCGTGTGGCTCATGACCACGGTGGTCAAGGACATCCTGGACCCCGTCCGCGACCCGGTGCGCCGCACCGCACTCGACCAGGGGGCCCCCGAGATCGCCCCGGGGGTGGCCGAGGACCCGCACGCCGGCGTCTTCACCGGTGCCCGTGACCGACTGCTCCTGCCCCCGGCCGGACTCGGCCTGCAGCCACTCGGCGAGTCCGCGGGCCGCTGACGGCGGAGCGGGTCCGCCGGCGCCGTGGGGTTCCGCTCAGCGGTGCTCGAGGTACGTCGTGCAGGTGGGCGAGACCGCGCGGTCCGGGTGGTGCAGGACGACGACGTCGCCCGCGGACCAGACCCGCTCGAAGCCGAGCCGCTCGGCGCGGGCCAGCGCCTGCTCCGGGGTGAGGGGGTCCCAGCCGCCGAGCTCGGGCACCGAGGTGTCCACGATCATCCACGTGGCCAGCTCGTCGCCGATGTCCCCGTGCAGCCCGACGTGGGTGCGGGCCGTCAGGTGCGGCACGGCGTTGTCGGCGGCCTCGACGCACACCCCGTCCGGGATCAGCCCGACCGCGTGGTCGAGGTCGCGGGCGTGCTGCGTCATCGTCATGTCGCCGGCGATCGTGCGGTGCAGCGGGTACACCTGCGGGAAGAACGCGGTGCCGATCAGACCGGCGGCCAGTGCCGCGGAGACGAGGACGGCGGGCAGCCGGCGCAGCGTGTCCCGGCGTCCGGCCAGCCGGTGGGCCGCCTCGAGCGCGGCCATGAGCAGCAGCGGGGCGAGGATCGCGTCGTACTGGTACACGGGGGCCCACACGTTGAGGCGGTCGTTGAACAGCCGCGAGAGCAGGATCGGCAGGGCCATCAGCGTGAGCGGGCTCAGGACCGGCAGGAACAGCAGCGGGACGAAGTGCAGGAGCCAGAGGGCCACCTTCAGCGGGTGGTCGAACAGCACCGCGACGGCGTTCCACGGCTGGGTCAGCAGGAACAGGACCGAACTGCGCATGTCCGGGCCCAGGGCGGTGAACTGCCAGTAGCCGAACGCGCCGGTGGGGGAGTAGTGGGGGATCACCACGGACGTGGCGAACCAGTAGCCGAGCACGCCCAGCACGGCGGTGACCGCGGCCTGCGGCCAGAAGCGACGGATCGCCATCACCAGGGCCACGGCCAGCAGGGTCACGCCCATGTCCTCTCGGACCGTGAGCAGCAGCGCCGCCAGGCCGGTGGCGAGCCACGCCCGCTGCCCGTCCAGGGCCCACACGAGCCAGGCGAGGATCGGCACGCCGAGGGTGACCTCGTGGAAGTCCCAGTTCACCATCGCCTGGAAGGGCCAGGAGAGCAGCAGGGCGGCGACGGCGGCCAGGGCCACCCCGTGTCCCGCGCGACGACGGGCGAACAGGTACACCGGCACGGCGGACGCGGCGAGGGCCAGCGCCATGACCACGCCGAGCATGCGGGGGTCCGGCCATACCCAGTAGAAGGGCGCCAGCAGCGCGAGGATCGGGTGGAAGTGGTCGCCGAGGATGTGGAAGTCCACGCCCTTGACGGAGCTGAGGGGGGCGTTGAACAGCGCGTACTGCCGCACCACCTGGTCGAAGATGCCCAGGTCGTAGCCCTTGGCCTCGTAGGTGGCGTACCGCAGGAAGGAGTGCGTCACGTACAGGGCCGCGGCCGCGACGAGCAGGGCGGCCAGCTGGACGCCCTCGCGACGGGTCACACGGACCTCGAGGACGGCGGGTCGCGGGGCGCGGAGCCAGGAGCGCAGACGGTCCAGGACGGTCTCCTTCGGGCGGTCGTCGGGCGTGCTCGGACGGCTCCGCCCCTGGTCTGGGTGCCCCAGGAGGGATTCGAACCCCCGACCGGCGGATTAGAAGGCCGCTGCTCTGTCCAGCTGAGCTACTGGGGCTGGGCCGTGTCAGTCTAACGGCCGCCGGCCGCGGCGCCGTCGGCTCCTGCACAGTCGCCCGGGGACCTCCGCGCGTCCCCAGACCGGCCCCGATCCTGCCGGGGTGCCCCGCGGTGGGGTTGTCTGGCCATGGCGGATCAGCCGATGCGCCGACGACCCGCCCCGGCGCCCACCGGGGCCCAGCCCAGGAGGCACACCATGCAGGACCTCATCACCGTGCGCGGCTTCGTGGCCACGGACCCCGCCACCCGCCACACCGCATCGGGGGCCGCCGTGACCGGCTTCCGCCTGGCCACCACCGAGCGGCGCTTCGACCGCGAGACCGCCGAGTGGGTGGACGCCCACACCAACTGGTACAGCATCTCGGCGTTCGGCCAGCTCGGCTCGAACACCGCCCAGTCCGTGAAGAAGGGCAACCCCGTGATCGTCACCGGTCGACTCCGGGTCCGCGACTGGTCCTCGGGCGAGCGCTCCGGCACGTCCGTGGACGTGGTGGCGGACGCCGTCGGGCTGGACCTGGGCTTCGGCTCGGCGGCGTTCCAGCGCAGCCAGCGCGCGGCCGTGCCGCGCCCCGAGTCGGCCCCGCGCGACGACGCGTCGGGTGGGCGGGCCGGCGCGATCGGCGACGGGTTCAACGTGGGGCTGCCGGACGGGTTCCAGGGTGGCGACGCCCCGGCCTCGCCCGGCCCGGAGGAGTCTGACGCGGGCGCCCCCGAGCGCGAGCCGGCGGCGGCCGGCGCCGCCTGACCACGGGGCGGCACGGAGGGGGAGCGGGCTCGGTGGTCGCGGGATCGGCACGATGAGTGGAATCCCGCGGCCACCGACTAGCCTGGGCCGCATGGCGGAATTCATCTACACGATGGTCAAGGCCCGCAAGAAGGTGGGCGACAAACTGATCCTGGACGACGTCACCATGTCGTTCTACCCCGGGGCGAAGATCGGCATGGTCGGCCCCAACGGCGCCGGCAAGTCGACGATCCTGAAGATCATGGCCGGGCTGGACGAGCCCTCGAACGGCGAGGCGCGGCTCTCTCCCGGCTACTCGGTGGGCATCCTGATGCAGGAGCCCAAGCTGGACGAGTCCAAGACCGTGCTCGAGAACGTCCAGGAGGGCGTCGGCGAGATCTACGGCAAGATCCAGCGCTACAACCAGATCTCCGAGGAGATGGCGAACCCGGACGCGGACTTCGACGCCCTCATGGAGGAGATGGGCGAACTGCAGTCCGCCATCGACGCCGCGGACGCGTGGGACATCGACTCCCAGCTCGAGCAGGCGATGGACGCCCTGCGCACGCCCCCGGGGGACGAGCCGGTCACAAACCTCTCCGGTGGCGAGAAGCGCCGCGTCGCGCTGTGCAAGCTGCTGTTGGAGAAGCCGGACCTCCTCCTGCTCGACGAGCCCACCAACCACCTGGACGCCGAGTCCGTGCTGTGGCTCGAGCAGCACCTGGCCTCCTACCCGGGCGCCGTCATCGCCGTCACCCACGACCGGTACTTCCTCGACCACGTCGCGGAGTGGATCGCGGAGGTCGACCGCGGCCGCCTCTACCCGTACGAGGGCAACTACTCCACCTACCTGGAGACCAAGCGCGCCCGCCTCGAGGTGCAGGGCAAGAAGGACGCCAAGCTCGCCAAGCGCCTGGCCGATGAGCTCGACTGGGTCCGCTCCAACACGAAGGGCCGCCAGGCGAAGTCCAAGGCCCGCCTGGCCCGCTACGAGGAGATGGCGGCCGAGGCCGAGAAGACCCGCAAGCTGGACTTCGAGGAGATCCAGATCCCGCCGGGCCCGCGCCTGGGCACCGTCGTGATCGAGGCCAAGGACCTGAAGAAGGGCTTCGGGGACCGCGTCCTCATCGACGGCCTGTCCTTCTCCCTGCCCCGCAACGGCATCGTCGGCGTGATCGGCCCGAACGGCGTCGGCAAGACCACCCTGTTCAAGACCATCGTCGGTCTCGAGCCCCTGGACGGCGGCGAGCTGAAGATCGGCGAGACCGTGAAGATCTCGTACGTGGACCAGTCCCGCTCCAACATCGACCCCGAGAAGTCGCTGTGGGAGGTCGTCTCGGACGGCCTGGACTACATCAAGGTCGGCAACGTCGAGATGCCCTCGCGCGCCTACGTGTCCGCGTTCGGCTTCAAGGGCCCGGACCAGCAGAAGAAGGCCGGCGTGCTCTCCGGCGGTGAGCGCAACCGCCTGAACCTGGCCCTGACCCTCAAGGAGGGCGGCAACCTGCTGCTCCTCGATGAGCCCACCAACGACCTCGACGTGGAGACCCTGACCTCCCTCGAGAACGCGCTGCTCGAGTTCCCGGGCTGCGCGGTGGTCGTCTCCCACGACCGCTGGTTCCTGGACCGCGTCGCCACCCACATGCTGGCCTACGAGGGCACCGCGGAGGACCCGGCCAACTGGTACTGGTACGAGGGCAACTTCGAGTCCTACGAGGCCAACAAGGTCGATCGGCTCGGCCCCGAGGCCGCCCGCCCGCACCGCATGACGCACCGCAAGCTCACGCGCGACTGAGCCGACGCGCCCCCGGGCGCCGCGCCGACGACGGCCCGCCGCGATCACGTGATCGCGACGGGCCGTCGTCGTGCCGGGGCGGGGTCAGCGCCGCCAGCTGCGGCGCAGCACCGTCCGCAGGGCCATGCGCTGGGCCGCGCCCCGGGCCCGCGCCCGCCGGGCGGCGGCCCCCTCGGGCAGGCGGATCATGCCCTCCTGGGCGACCGTGGCCACGAGCGTCCCGTCCTCGGTGAACACGGCGCCCGTGCCGAGGCCGCGCGCGCCCTGGGCGCTGGGGGAGTCCTGGACGTAGAGCAGCCACTGGTCGACGCGGGCGGGCCGGTGGAACCACATCGCGTGGTCCAGGGACGCCACGGACATGCCGGGCTGGATCCAGGCGACGCCGTGCTGCCGCAGGATCGGCTCGAGAAGCGTGTAGTCCGAGGCGTAGGTGAGCGCCGCCCGGTGCAGCGCGGGGTCGTCGGCCAGCGGCGTGAACGTCTTCATCCACACCATGTTGCGGTTCTCGGTCTCCGGGGCCGGGTCCACGTAGAGGGCCGGGGTGACGTGACGGATGTCGAACGGCCGGGCCCACGCCCACTCCTGAGCCACGGGGTGGTTGATGCCGCCCAGCACGTCCGCTGTCGTGGGCAGGTCCTCGGGCCGGGGCACGCCCTCGGGCATGGCCACCTGGTGGTCCAGCGCGCTGCCGGCGGGTTCCTGGAAGGAGCAGGTCAGGGCGAGGATGGCCTTCTCGTTCTGAGAGGCCAGCACCCGGCGGACGGAGAAGGAGCGGCCGTCCCGCAGCGTCTCGACGGTGAACGTGATGGGCTGCAGCGCGTCCCCGGGGCGGATGAAGTAGCCGTGGAGCGAGTGGGCGGAACGGGCGGCCGGCACCGTGCGGGAGGCGGCCGCCAGCGACTGGGCGAGCACCTGGCCGCCGAACACCCGGCCGCGCGTCTGCCGGGGAGTCGTGCCCGTGAAGCGGACCTGACCCGTCACCGGGTCCGGCGCGGCCGGCGTCAGCTCCAGGATCCCGCGCAGCACGTCGGTGGGGTCCTTCGGGGCCGAGGCCGGGCGGGCCGGTGCGCGACCGGGGCGGGGACGGGGATGGCGCTGCGGCACGAACGGCTCCTTCGACGTGGATGGACCCCGCGACGGCGGGGCGGCCCGGGACGCGACGGACCTGGGACAATGCTTGCATGACCGAGCACTCCGCCGCCGCACCAGTCCTCCGCTTCGTCGACGACCGCGCTGTGCGGGACCTCGAGCAGCTGGCCACCCGCGCCCGTCGCGTCGCCGACACGGGGATGCGCCTGCACGTCGTGCCTGAGGCAGGGCGCTCCCGCACCCCGATGCTCGCCCAGTGGGTCTCCGTGCTGCAGCCGGCCGGGCTCGGAGACGGGGTGCCCGTCGTCCTGGGGCTGCGCACCGTGCCCCTGGCGACCGCCGACGGCGTGGCGGACCTGGACGCCGTCGTCGCCCTGGGCTCCGTCACCGAGCGCACCGCCCGGATGCGCGGCCAGGACCCCGTCGACCTGGCGTTCGCCGTGCCGCCGGGCCGCGAGCACGTCACCTGGACCGCGCTGACCCCGCCCCGCGGCGGCTGGACGCCCGTGGCCGAGGTCGCCGACGAGGAGCTGGCCGAAGTGGCCACGCGCGGCGCCGACGCCGTGCGGGACGCCCTGCCCGAGAACCCGGGGGAGGCGCTGGTCCGCAAGATCCGGGCGCAGATGTGGGGACCCCTGCTCGGGGGCGACGCTCTGCAGTTCCCGGCCGGCATGGCCTTCGGCGCGCACGCGCTGGGCTTCCTGCGGCCCGGCGGCCGCGCCCGGCTCAGCACGGCGGGGCCGTGGACGCGCCTGGACACCCCCGGCGGCTTCGTACTGGGCCGCCCCGCCATGGCGGTGTGAGCCCGCGCCCCATGTCGGGGCGCGGACCGCGGGCCGGTCAGGCCGAGTTCTGCAGGGAGTGGGCGGCCCGCTCCAGGTAGTCCCAGAGTTCGGCCTCGTGCAGCGGTGACAGCTCCAGCGTGTCGACGGCGGCGCGCATGTGGCGCAGCCACGCGTCGCGCGCGGCCGGGTCGATCCGATACGAGGCGTGGCGCATGCGCAGGCGGGGGTGGCCGCGCTCCTCGGAGTACGTCCGCGGTCCGCCCCAGTACTGCTCCAGGAACATCAGCAGCCGGCGCTGGGCCCCCTCGAAGTCGTCCTGGGGGTACATCGGGGCGAGGATCTCGTCCTCGCGCACGCGGGCGTAGAACTCGGCGGTCAGCCGGTCGAAGGTCGGGCGGCCGCCGACGGCGTCGTAGAAGCTGGTGGCCTGACCGGGCGTGGCCGGGGTTCCCGGGGCCGCACCGGCGGGGCCCGCCGCGGCGTCGCGGGCGCGCACCTGGTCCACCGGGGCGGGGGTGCCCTCCTGCATCACCGGCTCGACCTCGGTGGGACGCTCCGCCAGGCCCGTCACACGGGACGGGCCCTTGGCGACGCGCGGCCGCAGCACCGCCAGGGGGGCGCCCAGGCGCGCGGAGTGGTCCGGCACGCCGACGCTGCCGGACGCCTCGGGGCGGGCCGGCTCGACGGCGACCGGGGCCGAGAGCGAGTTCGCGATGAAGCACAGCCGGTGCGCCTCGGCGTGGAGGGCCTCGGCCCGCTCCCGGTCGGCCTCGTCCTGCAGCGTGACCTCGGGCCGCAGCGTGATCGCGGTGAACCGACCGGCGCCGTCGCCGTCCACCTCGAGCTCGCCCTCGACCCCGCACGTCATCCCCGTGACCACGACCCCGGAGGTCGCCGCGACATGGAGGTACGAGAGCACGTGACACTCGGCGAGCGCGCCGAGCAGGAGGGTCTCCGGGTTCCACTTCGAGTCATCGCCGCGGAAGGGGCGGGCGGCCGAGGCCTGGATCTCGCCGACAGCGGCGTCCTGGATCACCACGGAGCGGTCGTAGTCGCGGACGCCGGAGGTGCCCGAGCCGCGGTCGCCCGTCCACTCGGTGCGCAGGGAGAAGGTGTGCTTCATGGGTTCCAGCCTAGCCAGCCCGCGCCCCGACAGCGGCCGGGGAGGTGCTGGAGGGCATCTTCCGTGGAATACCCACCAGCAGCACCGCCCCGCAAGCGCCGGCAGAGGCGTCAGCCGCCGTCCGGTTCAGGCCCCGGCGTGGACCTGATGCACGTGCGCCGTCGCGTGCTCGCGCGCGGCCAGGGCGCGGATCGTCTCGTCCCGGCCCTCGGCGAGGACGCGGGACAGCCCCGCGCGGGTGTCGGCCAGCCGCTCGGACAGGGCGGTGGCGCGGTCGGCGATCTCCGGGGTGACCTGGGCGGTCGGGTAGCCCAGCGTCGCGGCGGTCTCGGCCATCTCGTGAGAACGGGAGTCCCACATCGCCTCGACGCCCTCGAAGTAGGCGTCCGCGAAGGGCGCGATCAGCGCGGCGTCATGGACCCGGGCGAACCCGATCAGGGCCTGGCGCTGCTCCGTGTTGGACAGTTCGCCGGCCATCACCCGGTCCCAGACCGCGCGCTTCGCCTCGGCCGTCGGCACGGCGGCCCGGGCCTGGATCGCGGCGAGCGCGCCCGTGGCGGTCGCGTCGGCGCGCTCGGCCTCGGCGATCTCGGCCTCCCCGGCGCGGCCGGCCGCCACCAGCGCGGTGAGCAGCTCCCAGCGCAGGTCCGTGGTGAGGTCCAGCCCGGGCACGGTGCGGGTGCCGTCCACGAGGGCCGCCAGGCGGTCCAGCTGCGCCGTGGTGCGCGCGTGCAGGGCGAACGCCTTGACGAACTGCAGCTGGTTGTCCGAGCCGTCCTCGGCCTCCGCGACGAGGCCCCACAGACGGTCGGCCGCCGCGACCCGCACGGCCTCGGCCTGGTCCTCGGGCAGGTACAGGCCGATCGCCGTCGCGAGCTGGCGCAGCAGCGTCTGCACCACGGAGGAGTCCCGCTCGTGGCCGACGTTGGCGAGGACGAGGTCGACGAACCAGGCGGCGGAGGCCTCGCCGTCGCGCACGGTGTCCCAGGCCGCCCCCCACAGCAGCGTGCGCGCCAGGGAGCCGTCCACGTCCTTCAGGCGGGTGGACGCGGCCTCCCACGAGGCGTCGTCGAGGCGCAGCTTGGCGTAGGCCAGGTCGTCGTCGTTGGGCAGGATCACGGCGGGACGACGGCGGCCGACGGCCTCGGCGACCTCGGTCACCTCACCGGCCACGTCGAGTTCGAAGCGCTCGGTGCGGGTCAGGCGGCCGGTGGCCTCGTCCACGTCGTAGAAGCCCACAGCCAGGCGGTGGGGGCGGAGCACGTCGTCGCCAGGCGCCGACGGCGAGCCGTCCGGGGCGCTCTGGCGCAGGCGCAGCGCGGTGATGGTGCCGGCCTCATCCGTCTCCACCTCCGTGCGCAGCGTGTTCACGCCCGAGGTCTCGAGCCACACGCGGGTCCACTCGGACAGGTCGCGGCCGGAAGCCGCCTCGAGCTCGGACATGAGGTCCGGCAGCTCGGTGTTGCCCCACGCGTGCTGGGCGATGTACGCGCGGACGCCGGCCATGAAGTTCTCCTGGCCCACCCAGGCCACGAGCTGGCGCAGCACGGAGGCGCCCTTGGCGTAGGTGATGCCGTCGAAGTTGACGAGCACATCGTCGAGGTCGCGGATCCGGGCCTTGATGGGGTGCGTGGACGAGAGCTGATCCTGGCGGTAGGCCCAGTTCTTCTCCATGGAGGAGAAGGTGGTCCAGGCGCTGGTGTACTGCGTGTTCTCGGCGGCGGCGAGCGTGGACATGAACTCGGCGAAGGACTCGTTGAGCCACAGGTCGTTCCACCAGCGCATGGTCACGAGGTCGCCGAACCACATGTGGGCCAGCTCGTGGAGGATGGTGATGGCGCGGCGCTCGATCAGCGCCTCCGGCACGGTCCCGCGGAAGACGTACGACTCGAGGAAGGTCACACAGCCGGCGTTCTCCATCGCGCCGGCGTTGAACTCGGGCACGAACAGCTGGTCGTACTTCTCGAACGGGTAGGCGTGGCCGTACTGGGCCTCGAAGAACTCGAAGCCCTGGCGGGTGAGCTCGAAGACGTTCTCCGCGTCCAGGTGCTCCACCAGTGACGCGCGGCAGTAGACGCCGAGGGGGATCGTGCGGCCGTCCGCGCTGGTCAGCTCCGAATGCACGGAGGCGTACGGGCCGGCGACGAGCGCGGTGATGTAGGAGGAGATGCGCGGGGTGGGGGTGAACTCCCAGACCGCGGCGTCCACGCCCTGCAGGTTCTCCTCGTTCGCCACGACGCCGAGGGTGCGGCGGGAGTCCTCCGGCTGGTTGGACACCACAGCCCAGTGTGCCGGCGCGGTCACGGTGAAGCGGAACGCGGCCTTGAGGTCGGGCTGCTCGAACACCGCGAACATGCGGCGGGAATCGGGCACCTCGAACTGGGTGTAGAGATAGACCTCCTGGTCCACGGGGTCCACGAACCGGTGCAGGCCCTCGCCGGTGTTGCTGTAGTCCCCGAGCCCGTCGACCACGAGGGTGTTCTGCGCCGCCAGCGGGCCGATCCGCAGTCGGGCGCCGTCGAAGTCCGCCACGTCCAGCGCCTCGCCGTTGAGGGTCACCGTGGGAGCCTGCCCGGCCACGAAGTCGATCCACGTGTGGGTGCCCACCGCGTCCTGCGTGGCCGCGAACGTCACGGTGGTGGCCGTGTGGAAGTGCTCTGCGCCGCGGGTGAGGTCCAGGCTCACCTCGTACGCGTCCACGGTGAGGGCGGCCGCGCGCGCGGCGGCCTCTTCGCGGGTGATGTTCATGGCGGCGGCGGTGGTCACGGTCGGACTCCTCCTGGGGTCGGGCGGATGCGGCACGGCCGGGCGCCTGTGACGGGGGCCATGGCACGGTGCTCCCCAGTGTGCCACCTGGCCCGAGCGTCGTGAGCGGCGCGTCTCGGGGCGGGCCGGTCGACCTGCTCAGCCCCCGATCTCGGCCAGTCGGGTCGCCGCCGCACGCAGCACCTCAGCCACCTCGGGCACGCGTGCCGGTGGCATCCGCTGCTCGGCCGCCGAGGCCGTGAGGGACACCTGGGGGATGCCTCCCGTCCGCGCCGGAACGCCACAGGCGACTCCGGCCACCCCGGGCACGACCGGCACACCGCCGCACCACCCCTGCTCGTCCATCTGACGCAGCAGGGTGTCCAGCAGGTCGTGCAGGGCCCCGTCATCCGTCAGGTTCCAGCGGCGGGGAGGCCGGGCGACGACCGCGTCCACTTCCGCTCGCCGGCGCTCGGGCGGCAGGGAGGCCAGGAGCGCGATGCCGGCGTACCCGGCGGCAAGCCGTTTGACCTCGCCGACCTCCACGGTGAAGACGCGCACAGGGGAGTCGCCGTCGCATCGCAGGAGGTAGGCCACTCCGCCCGCAACCCGTGCCGCCAGGTAGACCGTGTCCCCCAGCTCGTCCGCGGCGGCCTGGACCACGGCCCGGCTGCCCTCGCGTTCGATCAGGCACCGCGGCGTCACCGGTTCGAATCCGACCGGGCCCCACCGATCACCGAGTGCATAGGCGGCTCCGCGCCGGGTCACGGCACCCTCCTCCGCCAGGTCGGCCAGCAGTCGATGGGCGGTGGGCTGGGGCAGGCCCGTCCGCTGGACGAGCTGGCTCAGCCGCAGGCCGGCGGGTCCGGCCTCGTGCAGCAGGCGCATCACGAGGGCGGCGCGGGGCAGGACGCCGGTGGGTGGGGTCAGAGGGGTCACCGGTCCATCGTGCCGCAGCTCCGGCGTCGGAGCCAGTTCCATCTGATGGACTCAATGATTGCCGCCCCTGCTTGCATTATGAGAAATGAACACGCCATGCTGGGACATGTAGGGTGCGTCGCATCGCGGGTGTCGGGTCCAATAGTCCACATATTGGTTTCCAGGAGGAGCCCCATGCCACTGACCGCATCGACCGTCACGCGCACCGTCAGCGTGGACGGTGCTTCCGTCACCTGCCACGACTCGGTGACGCCCGGGGAGCTCGACCGGCCTCTCGTGCTGGTCCACGGCACGGGCGGGACGACCGCCTCGCACTTCGGCCACCTGTTCCCGATGATGGCCACGCGGACGCGCGTCATCGCCGTCGACTGGGCGCCGACGGCCGACCCCGCCGCAGACCTGACCGTCGACCTGCTGGTCGGCCAGGTGCGGGCCGCCGTCGACGAGCTCCTCGGCTCCGACGCCGCCTTCGACCTGCTGGGCTACTCGCTCGGCGCCGTCGTCGCCGGGCAGCTGGCCGCCGATCTCGGTCGCCGCGTGGAGAACCTCGTGCTCGTGGCCGGCTGGGCGACGACGGATGTCCACCAGCGCCTGCGCAACGAGGTCTGGCGGCACCTGTATGACACGAGCCCTGATGCCCTGGCGCGTTACACGGCCTTCTGCGGCCTGTCCCCGCTGGCCCTGCGCTCCCTGACCCCGGCCATGCTCGACGGAGCACTCGCCTCCCTGACCGCGGACGAGTTCACCGCTCGGCAGATGGACCTGAATGCCCGCGTGGACGTCGCCGACCGTCTCTCCGCCGTCACCGCGCGGACACTGATCGTCTCCTGTGCCGAGGACGTCATGGTCCCGCCCCATCACCAGTACGAGCTGCTCGGCATCATCGACGACGCGCGGCTGACGACCATGACGAGCGGCCACGCCTTCTTCCTCGAGCGCCCGGCCGAACTCATGCAGATCGTCGACCTGCACCTGCGCGAGCCCGACCGCCACCCGGCCGGCGCGATCATCCCCGAGACCCACGCCTGAGAGAGGGGCCAGCCATGACCACCACCACGACCACCACCACCGACGTGCGCCCCGCACCGCGCGACGAGTCCGCCGAGATCCTCATCATCGGCTCCGGATTCGCCGGCCTCGGCATGGGCGCCCAGCTACGGCGTCGCGGCCGCGAGGACTTCCTCATCCTGGACCGCGCCCAGCAGGTCGGCGGGACCTGGAGGGACAACACCTACCCGGGCGCCGCATGCGATGTCCCGAGCCACCTCTACAGCTTCTCCTTCGCCCCGAACCCGCAGTGGTCGGGCTTCTACACGCCGGGCCCGGAGATCCAGGACTACCTCGTGCGCTTCTCCGAGGACGAGGGCCTCACCCCGCACCTGCGTCTCGGGGCGGACATGCTCGAAGCGCACTGGGACCCCGAGACGGAGCGGTGGACGGTGCGGACCCCGCGCGGGACCTACACGGCACGCTGGCTCATCATGGGCACCGGGCACCTCGCCGACCCCCGCCTGCCGGACGTCCCGGGTCTCGACGCCTTCGAGGGCGAGGTCATCCATTCCGCCCGCTGGGACCACACGGTGGACCTGAAGGGCAAGCGTGTCGCCGTCGTCGGCACCGGCGCCTCCGCGATCCAGATCATCCCCGAGCTGGCGGCGACGGCGGCCGAGCTCGTCGTCTTCCAGCGCACCCCCGCGTGGGTCACCCCGCGCGTGGTCAAGCCGTATTCCGCGGCCGTGCGGCGCATGTTCGAGCGCGCCCCGCACACCATGCAGCGCGAGCGCGACGACATCTTCTGGTTCGCCGAGTCGAGCTATGCCCAGCGCCGCGGTGTGCCGGCCGCACTGGACCAGGTCCGGGCCCAGGCCCTCGGGCACCTGGCCGCCGCGGTCTCCGACCCCGAGCTCCGCGAGCGCCTCACGCCGCGGTACCTGCCGGGCTGCAAGCGGGTGCTCGTCTCCAACGACTACTACCCGGCCATGGCCCGGGACAACGTCACCCTGGAGGACAGCGCGCTGGACCGCGTCGAGGGGAGCCGGCTGTTCGGCGTGAGCGGTCACGGGTACGAGGTCGACGTCGTCGTCCTCTGCACCGGCTTCGAGGCGGCCCAGCCGCCGTTCGCCGAGCGCGTCCACGACGGTGAGGGCCGTTCCCTGGCCGATCACTGGAGCAGCGGCATGGCGGCGTTCGACTCCACGGCCGTGGCGGGATTCCCGAATCTGTTCGCCATCAACGGGCCGAACACCTCGCTGGGGCACAACTCGATCGTCTACATCATCGAGTCGCAGATCGCGTACATCGTGGAGGCCCTGGACCGGGTGGAGCACGAGGGAATCAGGACGATGGTCCCCGAGACACTCGCCCAGGAGGAGTACGTGGACCGTCTCCAGGAGCGGGCCGCCACCTCGGTGTGGCTCGTGGACGGCGGCTGCCACTCCTGGTACGTCGACCCCCGTTCGGGCAAGTTGACGCTGATCTGGCCCGACTACGCCTACGACTTCCGCGCCCGCAACGGCCACTTCACCGGGGAGGGCTTCCTCTCCTCGGCGAGCGGGGAGCCCGAGCCCATGCCGGTGCGCGAGCCCGAGCGATCGGTCGCGCTGATCTGAGCCGGCCCGCCCCGGGGCAGGGGGTCGGGTGGGGCCGTCAGTAGACTGACCCCACCCGACCGTCGTCCTTCTGGAGGAGTCTGCGCATGCGCGTCCACATCGCCACCGACCACGCCGGCATGGAGCTGTCCGCCCACCTGGTGGAGCACCTCACCGCCGCCGGCTACGAGATGGTGGACCACGGACCCACCGAGTACGACGCGCAGGACGACTACCCGGGCTTCTGCATCAACGCCGCCCGCGCCGTCGTCGCCGACCGCGAGCAGGGACTGGACTCGCTCGGCATCGTGCTGGGCGGCTCCGGCAACGGCGAGCAGATCGCCGCCAACAAGGTGGTCGGCGTCCGCGCCGCCCTGGCCTGGAACCTGGACACGGCGCGGCTGGCTCGCCAGCACAACGACGCGAACGTCGTGGCCGTCGGCGGTCGGCAGCACTCGCTCGAGGAGGCCACCGAGCTCATCGAGGCCTTCCTGACCGAACCGTTCTCCCAGGACGAGCGCCACGTGCGCCGCATCGCGAAGATCGCGCACTACGAGACCACCGGAGAGGTGCTGATGTGAGTGCCTGAGGGCCACTCCGTCCACCGTCTCGCGCGCCAGTTCACCGACGTCTTCGGCGGACGCCGGATCCGCGCCACGAGTCCGCAGGGCCGCTTCGCCGAGGGGGCCGCCCTGCTCGACGGCCAGGTCCTCGAGCGCGCCCGGGCCCACGGCAAGCACTTCTTCGCCGACGTCTCCGGCGGCCACGTGCTCCACGTGCACCTGGGCATGTACGGGGCGTGGACCTTCGGCGGGGATCAGGACTTCGCGGCCGCGTCCTCGATCGGCGCACCCCGCCGGATCGGCGAGCGGGAGGTCCACGACGACGGCGCCCCGGCCGCCGAGCCCGACCGCGACGCCGACGGCTGGGTCCAGCCCCCGCCGCCGGCCTCCACGGTCCGGCTGCGACTGCGCGCCGAGCACGGCTGGGCCGACCTGATCGGCGCGAGCCGGTGCCGCGCACTCACCCGGGCCGAGGCTGCCGATGTCGTCGCCGGTCTCGGCCCGGATCCGCTCAACGACGACGATCCCGCGCCGTTCTACGACCTCGCACGGCGGACACGACGGCCGATCGGTGTCGTGCTGATGGACCAGGGGGCCGTCAGCGGGATCGGCAACATCTTCCGGGCCGAGGCGCTGTTCCGCGCCGGCATCGACCCGTGGCGGCCGGCCCGGGAGGTCTCTGCACCGGACCTGGCATTCCTCTGGGCGGACAACGCCGCGCTGATGCGGGAGGGCGTGCGGCTCGGGCGGATCGTCACCACCCGGCCGGAGCACCGGCCCGGGGTGCCCGCCGAGGCCGCGTGGCCCGAGCACGCGAACTACGTGTACCAGCGGCAGGGCCTGGCGTGCCTCGTGTGCGGGTGCGAGACGATCGTGGTGGAGGAGATGGCGGCCCGGAAGCTCTACCGGTGCCTCACCTGTCAGAGCTGAGGGGCCTGCGGCAGGCCCCGGTCAGGCGACGGTGAGCAGCAGTGAGGCCAGGGCCGCGATGATCATCGAGTTGAACAGGAATCCGACCAGCGCGTGCTCACGGACCGCCGTGCGGGCGGCGCGGCCGGAGAGCACGACGTCCTGGGCGCCCATCATGGTGGACAGCGTCAGGGACAGCGCCACGTAGTCCGAGAAGACCGGAGAGTCGGAGCCGCGGAAGCGGATCGGGGGAGCGGGGGACTCGCCCTCCGGCCGAGACCTCTTCGGATCGTGCTGGGCCGCCAGCCGGGCGTAGCGCAACGCCTGGGCCAGGACGATGCTCGCCCAGGACGCGAGGACCGTGGCCACGGCCAGCAGGCGCATGGCGGGCACGGACCGGACCTCCGGCATCCACATCGAGATGACCACCACGAGCATCGCCATCACCGAGAAGGTGACGGTGTTGCCCAGCGTGCTCGACGCTCCCAGCATCAGGGCCCTCCAGCCGACCGGGTCGACGGACTCCTTCGGGCCGCGCGAGCGCGTGCGCAGCAGCGCGTGCAGGTCTGTTGAGTCGCGGCGGCCGAGCCACCGGTACAGCACCACCGTGTCCAGGGCGGAGTAGATCGACCACATCAGGCACAGCGTCATCAGTCCGGTCATCCAGGAGGCGCGCCGGGCCGCGCCGACGCCCAGCGCGTCGCCGAGGGGAGTGGCGATCAACAGGGTGCTCAAACCGATCGCGACGGCGGCTGCCAGCATGGACAGGACGGTCATGCGCAGTGTGTCGTTCTCGACGATGCGGTGCCGCCAGGGCCTCCCACCGGCCTCGGTGGACGCGTCCCGAGGCGTCTGCTCGGTGTTCTGCATGGGTCCATCCTGCAGAGGGCCGGCACAGCGGTGAAGGAACCGGCGCGGACGACGACCCACCCGAAAAAGTCATGAGCCGGGCCATCGTGTGCACACGATGACCCGGCTCATCAGGTCCGGAGGGGATGACGGGAATCGAACCCGCGTAGCCAGTTTGGAAGACTGGGGCTCTACCATTGAGCTACATCCCCGCGGGGCCGCGCTCGGCGCGGACCAGCGGCTGACACCGTATCACGGCGGGCCCGCGTCGGCCGTGGGGGAAGAGGCACGATGCACGGCTCCCGTCCCGCCCTCCGCAGGGCCGCGTCCGCCCTCGCCGGCCGTCATCCCCTGTCTCTGCGCGGCGCGACCGTCCTCGTGACGGGCGGCGCGTCCGGCATCGGCCGACTGATCGCCCTGGGGGCAGCCCACCGCGGCGCGGGCCGCGTGGTCGTCTGGGACCTCGACCTGCAGGGGGTTGAGGCCGTCGCCGCCGAGATCCGGTCTCAGGGCGCGGACGCCCGGGCCGAGCGCGTGGACGTGACGGATGCGGCCGCCGTCGAGGCCGCCGCCGCCCGCGCCGGAGAGGTGGACGTCGCCGTGAACAACGCGGGCGTCGTGACGGGAGCGCGCCTCGAGGACGCCACGGAGGAGGGCATCCGCCGCACCTTCGAGGTGAACGCGCTCGCGCCGTACTGGCTGACCCGGGCGGTCCTGCCCGGAATGCGGGCCCGGGACCGCGGGGCCGTGGTCACGGTGGCCTCGGCCGCGGGATTGGTCGGCGTCGCACGCCAGACGGACTATTCCGCCACCAAGCACGCCGCGGTCGGGTTCGCCGAGTCCCTCGCCGCGGAGCTGCGCAAGGACGGCAGCCGCGTCACCTCCCTGGCCGTCTGCCCCTTCTACATCGACACCGGGATGTTCGCGGGCGTGCGCAGCCGGGTGCCCTGGCTGCTGCCCGTGCTGGATCCGCACCACGTGGCGCAGGAGGTGCTGGACGCCGTCGAGGCCGGCCGCACCCGCCTGCTGCTGCCGCACGCCGTCGGCCTGATCGCGCCCCTGCGCGCCCTGCCGGCGCCCGTCTTCGACCGCGCGATGGACGTCCTCGGGGTCAACGCCACGATGGACGGCTTCACGGGCCGGCGGTCGCGGCTTTTCGCGGGGCGCGAGACGGCGCGCTAGGATTCCACAGTCTGCCCTCGGGCAGTCCCTCGGGTGCCCGGCGAGCCTCCACCGCGTGAGCCCGCCGGCGTCGGGGACGACGGCGGGGTGTAGCTCAGCTTGGTAGAGCGCGCGCTTTGGGAGCGTGAGGCCGCAGGTTCAAATCCTGTCACCCCGACTCGACGTCAAGACCATCCACCACCACCAACAGGAGTCATCCGTGGTCAAGTCCACCGCAGAGAACCTCAGCCCGACCCGCGTCAAGCTGACCGTCGAGGTGCCGTTCGAGGAGGTGAAGCCCGCCCTGGACAAGGCGTTCAAGGACATCGCCAACCAGGTGCAGATCCCGGGCTTCCGCCAGGGCAAGATCCCGGCGCGTCTGATCGAGCAGCGCTTCGGCCGCGAGATCGTCGTGGACCAGGCCGTCAACGAGGGCCTGAACACCTGGTTCTCCGCCGCCATCGCCGAGGCCGAGCTCACCCCGATCTCCCGCCCCGAGGTCGACGTGACCGCCACCCCGGACGCCGAGAACGCCGAGGGCCCGGTGGCCTTCACCGCGGAGTTCGACGTGCGCCCGACCATCGAGCTGCCCGACTACAAGGGCCTCAAGGTGACGGTGGAGCCCGCCCAGGCCACCGAGGAGGACGAGCAGAAGGCCCTCGACGCCCTGCGCTCGCGCTTCGGCTCCCTCAAGGACGTGGACCGCCCGGCCGCCCAGGACGACTTCGTCACGATGAACCTGACCGCCACGGTCGACGGCGAGCAGGTCGACCAGGCCGAGGGCCTGTCCTACCAGGTGGGCGCCGGCACCATGCTCGAGGGCATCGACGAGGCCCTCGACGGCCTGTCCGCCGGTGAGGACGCCACCTTCGAGACCACGCTCAACGGCGGCGAGCACGACGGCGAGACCGCCGTGGTCAAGCTGGAGCTGACGGCCGTCAAGGAGCGCGAGCTGCCCGAGGCCGACGACGAGTTCGCTCAGCTGGCCTCCGAGTTCGACACCATCGCCGAGCTCAAGGAGGACCTGAAGAAGCAGGCCGCCGAGGAGGCCGTGAACCGCCAGGGCGTCGAGGCCCGCGACAAGGTCCTCGAGGAGCTGGCCAAGCTCGTCGAGGTCCCGGTGCCGGACGGCGTCATCGCCGAGCAGGTCGAGCAGCACTTCTCCGCCGGCGGCCACACCGCGGGCGACGACCACGACACCGCCGAGCACCGTGCCGAGCTCGAGCAGAACACCCGCGAGGCGTTCGCCAACGAGGTCATCCTGGACGAGGTCGCCGAGGCCGAGGAGGTCACGGTCGACCAGGGTGAGCTGATCGAGTACATCATCGCCACCTCCTCCGAGTACGGCATGGACCCGAACCAGTTCGCCATGATGCTCGACCAGGGCGGGCAGATCCCGATGATCATGGGCGAGGTCCGCCGCCGCAAGGCCCTGGCCAAGGTCCTCGAGTACGCCGAGGTCACCGACACCGACGGCAAGGCCGTGGACCTGACGGCGTTCGTGACCCCGGGCGGCCAGGAGGCCCTCGACGCTGAGGCCGAGGGCGCCGAGGCCGAGGGCGCCGACGAGGCGGAGGAGAAGCCCGCCGAGAAGGCCCCGGCCAAGAAGAAGTCGACGGCCAAGAAGGCCCCGGCCGAGCAGGCCGACGACGCCGAGGCGGCCGAGCAGGCCTGATCCCGGCCGGTGGGGACGCACCCCCGCCGAGCCACGACGACGGCGCCCCCGCCCACGCCGGTGGGGGCGCCGTCGTCGTCCCGGGGCCCCGGTGGGCGGCCCCGGGCGGGGTCCGCGACAACCTGCGCCAACAGCGAAACGCCGACGGCGTCCCGCGCGCTGGCCCGGACGCCCGGCTAGTGTCGGACTCGATCAGGGACCCGTCCGTCCGCGCGAGCGGCCGCCGTTCGGGAGGCCCGTGGACATCTCGACAGGAAGGCGGAAGTGATGACCGACATCACCCCCAGCATGCGTTCGGTGGACCCGGCGCAGCGCGAGGATTTCCTCTACACCCAGCTGCTGAAGTCGCGCATCGTCTGGCTGGGCGAGGACGTCCGTGACGACAACGCCAACGCGATCTGCTCCCAGCTGCTCCTGCTCTCGGCCGAGGACCCGGAGAAGGACATCTACCTGTACATCAACTCCCCGGGCGGCTCCGTCACCGCGGGCATGGCGATCTACGACACGATGCAGTACATCCCCAACGACGTTGTGACGGTGGCCACCGGCCTCGCCGCGTCCATGGGCCAGTTCCTGCTCGCCTCCGGCACCAAGGGCAAGCGCTACGCCACCCCCCACGCGCGCGTGCTGATGCACCAGCCCTCCGGCGGCATCGGCGGCACCGAGTCGGACATCCGCATCCAGGCCCAGCTGATCCTGCACATGAAGCAGGTGATGGCGGAGCTGACCGCCGAGCAGACCGGCCAGTCCGTGGAGACCATCCTCGAGGACAACGCGCGGGACAAGTGGTTCACCGCGCAGGAGGCCCTCGAGTACGGCTTCATCGACCACATCGCCGACCGTGCCGCGTCCGTGACCGGCGGCGGCGGCGTCCGGGGCTGAGCCCGGCCCGGACCGTCCCGACCCTCTCCAGGAGACCAAGAATGACCCAGTTCCCCGCCGGGCTCCCCACCGGGATGCCCTCCCTGCCCACGCCGGACGCGCGCTACATCCTCCCGCAGTTCGAGGAGCGCACGCCCTACGGCTTCAAGCGCCAGGACCCCTACGCCAAGCTCTTCGAGGACCGCATCGTCTTCCTCGGCGCGCAGGTGGACGACGCGTCGGCCGACGACGTGATGGCCCAGCTGCTCGTGCTCGAGGCGATGGACTCCGAGCGTGACATCACCCTGTACATCAACTCGCCGGGCGGCTCGTTCACGGCCATGACGGCGATCTACGACACCATGCAGTTCATCCGCCCCGAGGTGCAGACCGTGTGCCTGGGCCAGGCCGCCTCCGCCGCGGCCGTGCTGCTGGCCGCGGGCGCCCCCGGCAAGCGCCTGGCGCTGCCCAACGCGCGCGTGCTGATCCACCAGCCGGCGATGCAGGGCGACCGCGGCACCGCCACCGACCTGGAGATCCACGCCCAGGAGATCAACCGGATGCGCGTGTGGATGGAGGAGACGCTGGCCTCCCTCACCAACCGCACGCCCGAGGAGGTCTCGCAGGACATCGACCGGGACAAGTTCCTCTCGGCCGAGCAGGCCCTCGAGTACGGCCTCGTGGACGAGGTCCTCGCCTCCCGCAAGATCACCCGCCCGTCCGCCTGACCGACGGCGCCCGTCGAGGGGCCCGGCCGCGCGCCGCGCGGCCGGGCCCCTCGATGCCGACCGGGGACCCGGTCCCTTAACGTGTCCGTCCACGGTCGTATGCTGGACGGAATCTGACAGCGACGCCGCCCGCGCGGGGCGGACGTCTCCGCCCGGCCCTCGAGGAGTACCACCATGGCGCGTATCGGAGAGAGCGCTGACCTGCTGAAATGCTCGTTCTGCGGGAAGAGCCAGAAGCAGGTGCGCAAGCTCATCGCCGGCCCGGGTGTCTACATCTGCGACGAGTGCATCGAGCTGTGCAACGAGATCATCGAGGAGGAGCTCGGCGAGGCGGCGGAGGCGGACGAGACCGTCCTGCCCACCCCGCAGGAGATCTTCGACCACCTCGAGAGCTTCGTGATCGGTCAGGAGGCGGCCAAGCGTTCCCTCGCCGTCGCCGTGTACAACCACTACAAGCGCGTGCGTGGGCCGCAGGCGCGGAGTGGTGACCTGGCCGACCGCCTCACCGAGCGGGACGACCTCGCGGACGTCGAGGTCGGCAAGTCGAACATCCTCATGGTCGGCCCCACCGGCTCCGGCAAGACGTATCTCGCGCAGACCCTCGCCCGGCGGCTCAACGTCCCGTTCGCGGTCGCGGACGCCACGAGCCTCACCGAGGCCGGCTATGTGGGCGAGGACGTGGAGAACATCCTCCTCAAGCTCATCCAGGCCGCGGACTACGACGTGAAGAAGGCCGAGCAGGGCATCATCTACATCGACGAGATCGACAAGATCTCGCGGAAGTCCGAGAACCCCTCCATCACCCGGGACGTCTCCGGCGAGGGCGTGCAGCAGGCCCTGCTGAAGATCCTCGAGGGCGCGGTGGCGTCGGTGCCGCCGCAGGGCGGGCGCAAGCACCCCCACCAGGAGTTCCTGCAGATCGACACGTCCAACGTGCTGTTCATCGTGGCGGGCGCGTTCGCGGGCCTGGACGAGATCATCGGTTCCCGTGCCGGCCGCAAGGGCATCGGGTTCGGCGCGCCCCTGAACCATCTGGGCGCGGGGGACGTCACCTACGCGGACGTGCGGCCGGAGGACCTGCTGAAGTTCGGCCTCATCCCCGAGTTCATCGGCCGCCTGCCCGTGATCACCACCGTCGAGGACCTCACGCACGAACAGCTCGTGCGGGTGCTGACCGAACCGAAGAACGCCCTGCTGAAGCAGTACCAGAAGATGTTCCTCATGGACGGCGTGGAGCTCGAGTTCGAGCAGGACGCCCTGGATGCCGTCGTCGCCCAGGCCGAGGCCCGCGGCACCGGTGCCCGCGGCCTGCGCTCCATCATGGAGAACGTCCTCAAGCCCGTGATGTTCGAGCTGCCCTCCCGTTCGGACGTGGGCACGGTCGTCATCTCCGGGGACGTGGTGCGCGGCGAGGCCGAGCCCACGCTCATCCCGGCCGAGGTGGAACGACGTCGACGCGGCCGGAGCGCCTGACCGCCGTCGCCCAGCAGGACCGACCGGAGCCGAGACGGCTCCCTGACCGCAAGGAGCACATCATGACCGACACCACGCAGCAGCCCACCGTCGACTTCTACTTCGACGCCACGTGCCCGTTCGCCTGGATCACCTCCCGGTGGATCCTGGAGGTCCAGAAGGTGCGCGACGTGCGGGTGGTCTTCAAGATCATGTCGCTCGCCGTCCTGAACGAGGGCCGCGACCTGGACCCCGACTACCTGGCCCGCCTCGAGAAGGCCTGGCTGCCGGCCCGCGCCGCCGTGCAGGTGCGCGAGCGGCACGGTGCCGAGGCGCTCGGCCCGTGGTACACCGCGGTCGGCACCCGCATCCACGAGCAGGGCCGCACGGACTACGAGGCCGTGGTGGCCGAGGCCCTCGAGGAACTGGGCCACGACGCGGACATCCTGGACGCCGCCCGCACCGACGTGGCCGACGAGCAGCTGCGCGCCAGCCAGAAGGAGGCGGAGGACCTCGTGGGCAACGACGTCGGCACGCCCGTCGTGGCGTTCAACGGCACGGCCTTCTTCGGTCCCGTGATGACCCGCATCCCGCGCGGCGAGGAGGCGGGCCGCATCTTCGACGGCGCCGTCGCCCTGGCCAACTTCCCGTACTTCTACGAGATCAAGCGGGCCCGCACCACGGATCCGCAGTTCGACTGAGCCCCCGGCTCGCACGAGACCGGCCCCACACCTTCAGCGCGAAGGTGTGGGGCCGGCGTCGTCGGGGTGCGGGGCGGCGGGGGTCAGCTGCGCGCCACTCTGCCGGCCGCGCGGATCAGGGGGACCTGCAGGGGCAGCCGCCCGAGGGAGACCAGTTGCGCCGGCCAGGGCCGGCGTCGCCACCGCCAGGCCATCCACGCATTGCCGGGCCACACGCCGAGGAAGAGCGCCTGCGCGGCGCGTCCGCCCGCGCGCCGGGTGCGCGGGACGGCCAGCAGACCCGCCACGGCCAGCTCGGCCACGCCGGAGCCGTGGGTCCACGCGCGGGCCGAGCCGGGCAGGAACGGCGGGATCAGCCCGTCGAAGGGCTCAGGTCGGACGAAGTGGAGCACGCCCATGGCGGCGAGGGCGGCGGACATCCGCCGGGCGGAGGAGTCGCAGGCGCGGCGGCCGGCCGGGGCGGGATCGGGTGTCGGTCTCATCCTCTCAGTGTCCACCCCTGCCGCGGTGACCGCACTGCGACATGCGGCAGGAGCACGACCGGGAGGTGCACCACGACACCCCCGGGAGGGCCGCCTCCCGACGAACTCCGATCCGGCGGCGGACTGTCCGACGTGCGCTGTGCCCTACCGGATCCCGGCCACGAACATCCCACGCTGACGGGCAGACTCGGGTTCGCAGCACGGGCGCGACGACGGCCCCGCCGCCCGTGATGGGCGACGGGGCCGTCGTCGTGCCGCGTGCGCTCCCGAGACACCTTCCGGGAACGCGCGGCGCGGATCAGTCGTCCTCGACCGGTGCGAGCTGCACGTCGGAGACGGTCAGCGGCGCGGACTCGCCGGCCTCGCCCTGCGTGAGGGACAGGTCCGCGATGTTGCCGGCCGCCTTGAGGTCCGCCAGGCCGCCGCGCAGCTTCTCGAGCCACTCGGCCGGTCCGGTCACCACGGCGGAGCGCACCTCGGTCCGCTGCTTCACCTTGGCCTCGGACTTCGCCTTGCGGACGCCGCCCAGGACCTGCGCCACGGTGGGCAGGACCTCGGCGTCGCCGGCGGAGGCGGCGTAGGACAGGGCCGCCGCCTCGTCCGCGGCGCCCGGCCAGGCGGCGGTGTGCACGGATCCGGCGCGCCACCAGCTCCACACCTCCTCGGTGGCGAACGGCTGGAACGGGGCCAGCAGACGCAGCAGGGCGTCCAGGGTGGTGGCCAGCGTGGTCACCACCGAGGCCTGCTCGGCCTCGCCGTGGCCACCGTAGGCACGGTCCTTCACGAGCTCCACGTAGTCGTCCGTGAAGGCCCAGAAGAACTGCTCGGTCACGTTGAGGGCACGCGCGTAGTCGTAGGCCTCGAACGCGCGGGTCGCCTGCTCCACGGTGGCCGCGAGGCGCGCCAGCAGGGAGGCGTCCAGCGGGTTGGTGATGGCCGCGGCGTCGTCGGCCGTGCGGATGACGGCGTCCTGCGTGGCGCCCAGGTTCAGAACGAACTTGGCGGCGTTGAGCAGCTTGATGGCCAGTCGGCGGCCGATCTTCATCTGCGCCACCTCGTAGGCGGTGTCCGCGCCGAGGCGGGCCGAGGCGGCCCAGTAGCGGACGGCGTCCGAGCCGAACTGGTCCAGGATGTCGGTCGGGACCACCACGTTGCCCTTGGACTTGGACATCTTCTTGCGGTCCGGGTCGAGGATCCAGCCGGAGAGCGCGGTGTCCGTCCACGGCACGGAGCCGTTGAGGGCGTGGGCGCGCACTACGGTGGAGAACAGCCAGGTGCGGATGATGTCGTGGCCCTGCGGGCGCAGATCGAACGGGAAGACGTTGTTGAAGAACGCCTCGTCACGGGACCAGCGGCCCACGATCTGCGGGGTCAGCGAGGAGGTGGCCCAGGTGTCCAGGACGTCCGGGTCGCCGGTGAAGCCGCCGGGGACGTCGCGCTGGTCCTCGGAGTAGCCCGGGGCGGCCTCGGCGGCCGGGTCCACGGGGAGCTGCTCGTCGGCCGGGAGGATCGGGTTCTCATAGTCGGGCTCACCCTCCGCGTCCAGCGGGTACCAGACCGGGATCGGCACCCCGAAGAAGCGCTGGCGGGAGACGAGCCAGTCACCGTTGAGGCCCTCGACCCAGTTCTCATAGCGGTGGCGCATGTGCTCCGGGTGCCAGGAGAGCTCGCGGCCGCGCTCGATCAGCTCCGCGCGGCGGTCGGCGTCGCGGCCGCCGTTGCGGATGTACCACTGGCGGGAGGTGACGACCTCGAGCGGCTTGTCGCCCTTCTCGTAGAAGTTCACGGCGTGCATGATCTTCTTCGGCTCTCCGTCCAGCAGGCCGGCCGCGGTGAGGGCGTCCACCACACCCTGCTTGGCGGAGAAGACGGTCTTGCCGGCCACGGTGTCCGCATAGGCCTGTCGGCCGGCGTCCGTGGTGATCCACTCGGGGGTGTCGGCGGCGAAGCGGCCGTCACGGCCGATCAGGGTGCGGGTCGGCAGCTGCAGCTCGCGCCACCAGGTGACGTCGTTGAGATCGCCGAAGGTGCAGACCATGGCGATGCCGGAGCCCTTGTCCGGCTTGGCCAGCGGGTGCGGGAAGACCTCGACCTCCACGCCGTACAGCGGGGAGGTGACGGTCGTGCCGAACAGGTGCTGGTAGCGCTCGTCGTCCGGGTGGGCGACCAGGCCGGAGCAGGAGGCCAGCAGCTCGGGGCGGGTGGTCTCGATGAAGACCTGCTCGCCGTCCGCAGCGGTGAAGGCGTAGCGGTGGTAGGCGCCGGGGACCTCGCGGTCCTCGAGCTCGGCCTGGGCCACGGCGGTGCGGAAGGTCACGTCCCACATGGTGGGGGCCTCGGCCAGATAGGCGTCGCCCGAGGCGATGCCGGCCAGGAAGGCGCGCTGGGAGACGGCGCGGGAGACGTCGTCGATGGTCCGGTAGGTCATGTCCCAGTCGACGGACAGGCCGAGACGGGTGAAGAGGTCCTCGAAGACCTTCTCGTCCTCGACGGCGAGCTCCTCGCAGAGCTCGATGAAGTTCTTGCGGGAGATCACGTCCCAGTCGCGCTGGTTCTTCGCCGGCTTCTCCGGCGGGCGGTAGCCCTCCACGTACGGCTTGGCGGGGTCGCAGCGGACGCCGTAGTAGTTCTGCACGCGGCGCTCGGTGGGCAGGCCGTTGTCGTCCCAGCCCATCGGGTAGAACACGTTCTTGCCGTTCATGCGCTGGTAGCGGGCGAGCACGTCGGTCTGCGTGTAGGAGAAGACGTGGCCCACGTGCAGCGAGCCGGAGGCGGTCGGCGGGGGAGTGTCGATCGAGTAGACCTGCT
The DNA here is from genome assembly GCF_017168555.1 of Micrococcus sp. KRD012. NCBI lineage: Bacteria > Bacillati > Actinomycetota > Actinomycetes > Micrococcales > Micrococcaceae > Micrococcus > Micrococcus sp. KRD012. The sequence continues at coordinate 106,447 of NZ_JABFBB010000003.1, read as the reverse complement.
CGCGGGTGGTCTGCGTGTCGAACGCGTAGGTGCGCTCGTCGGCCCAGCGGGCGGTCAGCTTCTCCTCGAGGCCCTCGAGGGCCGGCTTGTCCGGCACGGCCACGGCGCCGGCGGCGGGGGTGGACGGGGTCGATGCGTCGATGGGCGTGTCTGTGCCCTGCGTGTTCTCAGCCATGCCCGCCATCCTCCCATGACCGGGGCGGCGGGCCGGGCCTGCGACGACGCCCGGGACGTCCCGCCCTTTCAGTCGCTCGACCTGGCGGAGGTGATCCGGGCGGTGCTCCGAACGGCGCGGCTCGGCTACGGTCGGAGGCGTGAGCCACACCCATGAACCTGCGAAGAACCCCGCCCGCGCCGCCGTCGTGACGGGGGCCACGAGCGGCATCGGCCGCGCCACGGCCCTCGAGCTCGCCCGCCGCGGCTGGCGCGTGTACGCGGTCGGCCGCCGGGCCGAGCGCCTCGAGACCCTCGCTGCCGACGCCCGGGCCGAGGGCGTGAGCGGCGACGTCGTCCCCGCCGCCCTGGACGTCACGGACGAGGCCGCCGTCGCCGCGCTGGCCTCGCGCGTCGAGGCCGACGGCGGCGCCGACACCCTCGTCAACATCGCCGGCGGCGCGCTCGGCACGGACGCGGTGGGCGACGGCGACCGCGCCGACTGGGAGTGGATGTACCGCGTCAACGTGCTCGGCACCCTCACGATGTGCCAGGCGTTCCTGCCCATGCTCCGCGCCCACGGCGAGGGCACCGTGCTCAACCTGACCTCGACCGCCGCCGTCACCGCCTACGAGGGCGGCGCCGGCTACAACGCCGCGAAGATGGGCCAGCACGGGCTCACCGGCGCGCTGCGCCTGGAGGAGGCCGAGCACAACGTGCGGGTGATCGAGGTGCTGCCGGGCATGGTCCACACCGAGGAGTTCTCCCGCAACCGCCTGGGCGGCGACCAGTCCGCCGCGGACGCCGTGTATGCGGGCGTGGAGAAGCCGCTCACCGCCGAGGACGTCGCCGAGGTGTGCGTCCACGCCGTCGAGCTGCCCCACCACGTGAACCTGGATCAGATCGTGATGCGGCCGGTCGCCCAGGCCGCCCAGCACAAGGTGATCCGCCGGTGAGCGGCGGGCCGCAGAACGTGTGGGCCGACGCGGTGGGCTCGGCATGAGCGCGCCCGTGCTGCACGTGATCGCCTGCGCCCACGGCACGCACGACGCGGCCGGCCGCGACGTGATCGACGGCCTCCGTGCCGACCTGGCGGCCCTCCTGGCCGCCGAGGGGCCGGGCGCCCAGGTCCACGAGGCCTACGTGGACGTGCAGAGCCCCTCCCTCGACGAGGTCGTGGCGGCCCTGCCCCCGGGGGAGCCGGCCGTGATCGTGCCGCTGCTGCTGTCCCTGGGCCATCACGTCCACCACGACATCCACCACGCCGCAGCCGCCCGACCCGGCACGATCGCCGCCGCACCGCTGGCCGGGGCCGGGGACGACGTCGAGCCGCGCCTGGTGACCGTTCTGGCCGAGCGGGTGGCCCGGGCGGTGCCGGCCGGTGAGGCCGCGACATCGGACGTCATCCTGGCGGCGGCCGGCACCCGCGCCGCGGACGGCCAGGCCCAGGTGCACGCCCTGGCCGGGGCCCTGGCCCGGGCCACGGGACTGCCCGTGACCGCGGCGTTCGGGGCGGTGGCGACCCCCCGTGTGCCCGACGCCGTCGCCCGGGTGCACGCCGCCGGCCGTCGCGCCGTGGTGGCCGCCCACCTGCTGGCCCCCGGGTACTTCCACGACCGGCTCGGCGAGGCCGGCGCGGACGCGGTCACCGACCCCCTGCTGCCGCATCCGCTGGTGGCGCGGATCGCCCTGGACCGGCTGCGGTCCGCCCTCGTAGAGGCCCCGAGGGGAGCCGCCGGAGGCCGCTGAGCCGTCCGTCACACGACCGGGGCCGGACCGGGTCCCCGCCGCGGCCCGGCCCCGGGAACGTGACGAACCGCGTCGACGATCTTGGGGCCGGCATGCCGGGTTCCTAGCGTGGCGGCCATGACCCAGGTGAACGAGACGTCGAGGCCGGCGCGCACTCCGCGCCGTCCCTCCGCCAAGCCGCACGGCCAGTGGAAGGTGGACGGGACCGCCCCCCTGAACCACAACGAGGAGTTCAAGCAGCAGGACGACGGCCTGAACGTCCGCGAGCGCATCGAGCAGGTCTACGCCCACGAGGGCTTCGACTCGATCCCCTCGGACGACCTGCACGGCCGCTTCCGCTGGTGGGGCCTGTACACCCAGCGTCGGCAGGGGATCGACGGCGGCAAGACCGCCACCCTGGAGCCCCACGAACTCGAGGACCGCTACTTCATGCTGCGCGTGCGCATCGACGGCGGCGACCTCACCACCGAGCAGCTGCGCGTGATCGGCGGGATCTCCACCGACTTCGGCCGTGACACCGCGGACATCACCGACCGGCAGAACGTCCAGCTGCACTGGATCCGCGTCGAGGACGTCCCCGAGATCTGGCGGCGCCTGGAGTCCGTGGGCCTGTCCACCACCGAGGCCTGCGGCGACGTGCCGCGCGTGATCCTCGGCTCACCGGTGGCCGGGATCGCCGCGGACGAGATCATCGACCCCACGCCCGTGATCCGGGAGATCGCGGACCGCTGGATCGGCGACCTCGAGATCTCCAACCTGCCCCGCAAGTTCAAGACCGCCATCACCGGACACCCCTCCCAGGACGTGGTCCACGAGATCAACGACGTCTCCCTGATCGGCGTGGTGCACCCCGAGCTGGGCCCCGGTTACGACCTGTGGGTCGGCGGCGGCCTGTCCACGAAGGCCCGCCTGGCCGACCGGATCGGTGCCTTCGTCTCGGCCGAGCGCGCCCCCGAGGTGTGGCACGCCGTCGTGAGCATCTTCCGTGACTACGGCTACCGGCGCCTGCGCAACAAGGCCCGCATGAAGTACCTGCTCGAGGACTGGGGGCCGGAGAGGTTCCGCACCGTGCTGGAGGAGGAGTACCTCGGCTACGCCCTGCCCGACGGCGGGGTGGATCAAGCGGGGCCCGGTGGGGTTGATCGGGCACACCAAGGGTGACTCCCTGGAGACGATCAAGCATCTGATCGAGGACGAGCCGGGGCTGTGGACGGCCCAGGAGCCCTCCGAGGAGTCCGTGATCGAGCTGCTCGAGTCCCGTGAGGTCCCGTACACCACGTGGGCTGGTTGGCATGCTCTGGATGAGCATGAGAAGTCCTTGGGTGCGCAGGCGACGGAGGCCGGGCCGGTGGCGCGGGAGCGGGTGAAGGTCGTGGACCGGGAGGAGATGACCCGCATCTCCCGGGAGGGTGTCCTCCTCGGCGCCGAAGGCTGAGTCCTCCCGTCGGGTGGACCCGCGGCGGGGCGCGGGCCACCCCTCGCCCGCGCCGCGGCCCGCTCCCTACCGTGGTGCCCATGACCACCTTCGCCGCAGCCGAACGTGCCCGCCTCGCTGACCTCCTGCTCGAGAAGGGCCCCGACGCGCCCACCCTGTGCGGCGGCTGGAGCACCCGCGACCTCGCCGCCCACCTCTGGCTGCGGGAGAGCCGGCCCGACGCCTTCGCCGCCCTGTTCATCCCGCCGCTGTCCCGCCACCTCGACCGCCTGACCGCGGACACCAAGCGCCGCGACTACGCCGAGGTCGTGCGGGAGTGGGCCGCGGGCCCGTCGGCGCTGAACCCCATGCGGGCGGCGGATAGGCACGTGAACGCGGCCGAGCACTTCATCCACCTCGAGGACGTCCGGCGCGGCGAGTCCGCGGCCAGCGGCTCGCTGCCCGCCCCGCGCTCGTTCTCCCCGGACGAGGAGGACGCCCTCTACCGCTCGCTGCGCCGCATGGCCCCGCTGTTCCTGCGTAAGTCCGCGGCGCCGGTGGTCCTCCAGGGCCCGGGTCGCGCCCCGGTCACCGTCACCCGTGGGGCCGTGGCGCTGCGGGCGCCCGTCACGGTGACCGGCGAGGTCGGGGAGCTCCTCCTCTGGGCCTCGGGCCGGGACGCCGTGCACGTGGAGATCGACGGCGACGCGTCGGCGGCCGTGCGCACCGCCCTCTGACGCGCTCCGGCCCCGCGGCCACGGGCCGGCGCAGCGTCCACTACACTGGCGGGCATAGGCGTCGACCCGGCCATCACCGGCGAGCCTCCGGAAGAACGGGCCGCACGGCCCCAGTAGAACCGGACGGGTAAGCCCGTCACAGCAGTCATCAAGCGGCCGGCACCCCGGGGACCTCCCGACGCCGGCAAGCAAGGTGGTACCGCGTCCGCGGCCGGCCGGAGGGTCGGGCCCTCGGGCGTCCTTGCACGGAACCGACGCCCCGGACGCAAAGGACCCCCGTGTACCCCCTCGCCTCCTCGTCCCGGCGACCACGTGGGGGTCCACGAGCAGAAGGACGGCCGCTTCTACATCGGCGCCGCTCCCGTCGTCGGCCGCTCCAGCGGCACCACCCTCACCGCCCTCGCGGACCTGCTCGAGGCCCACGGCTCCACGCGGCTGCGCACCACCCCCCACCAGAAGATCGTGGTGCTGGACGTGGAGCGGGACCGGGTGGACGCCGTCGTGGCCGGCTTGAAGGAGCTGGGACTGGACCCGGAGCCGTCCGTATTCCGCCGCTCCACCATCGCCTGCACGGGCCTGGAGTTCTGCAAGCTCGCCATCGTGGACACGAAGGACACCGCCACCGCCGCGATCGCCCAGCTCGAGGAGCGCCTGGCCGACCTCGCCGACCGCCTCCCCGAGCGGCTGAGCCTGCATGTGAACGGCTGCCCCAACTCCTGCGCCCGCATCCAGACCGCGGACATCGGCCTGAAGGGCCAGCTGCTCCCGGACGACGACGGCGGCCAGACGCCCGGCTTCCAGGTTCACCTGGGCGGCGGGCTGGCCTCCGTGGACCGCGCCGAGGCCGGCCTCGGACGCAGCGTCCGCGGCTTGAAGGTCCGCGCGGACGGGCTGGTCGACTACGTCGAGCGCGTCGTCCGCCGGTACGACGAGCAGCGTGAGCCGGGCGAGACCTTCGCCCGGTGGGCGCACCGAGTCGACGAGGAGGCCCTCCGATGAGCACCGTTCCCCCCACCCGTCCGACCGAGGACCTCGAGCGCCTGCAGGCGCTCGCGGAGTCCGGCGCCGCCGAGCTCGGCTGGGACGCCCCCGCCGAGGCGGTGGTCGACTGGGCCGCCCGCCATGTGGACCTCCGCCGGGCGGCCGTGGCCTGCTCCATGGCCGACGCCGTCCTGCCGCACCTGGTGGCGCAGCGGATGCCCGGCGTGGACGTCCTCTTCCTGGACACCGGCTACCACTTCACCGAGACGCTCGCGACGCGCGACGAGGTGGCCCGCCGCCTCGCCGTCACCGTGGTGGACGTGCTCCCGGAGCTGACCGTGGCCGAGCAGGACGAGCGCCACGGCAAGGACCTGTTCGCCCGTGACCCGGGGCTGTGCTGCGCGATGCGCAAGGTCGAGCCCCTCAACCGGGCGCTGGCCGGATACGACCTGTGGTTCACCGGCGTCCGCCGGGACGAGGCGCCGACGCGCACGAACACCCCGCTGGTGGGCTGGGACGAGGCCCACGGCATGGTCAAGGTCAACCCCGTCGCCCCGTGGAGCTTCGACGACCTGGTCGGCTACGCCACGGACCACGACGTGCCCGTGAACCTGCTCCTGCAGAACGGCTACCCCTCGATCGGCTGCCGCCCCTGCACCCGCCCCGTCGCCCCCGGGGAGGACCCCCGTGCCGGGCGCTGGGCCGGGACCGCGAAGACCGAGTGCGGCATCCACGTCTGAGCGCCGCACCCGAGACAGACCAAGGAGACACGATGACCCTCACCCATGCCCCTGACCCGGGGACCGTGAGCCCCGCCGGCCCCGACGTCCAGGACGCCCTGGAGGCCGAGGCGATCCACATCATCCGCGAGGTGGTGGCCGAGTTCGAGCGCCCCGCCATGCTCTTCTCGGGCGGCAAGGACTCGGTGGTGATGCTCCACCTGGCCGCGAAGGCCTTCTGGCCGGGCAGGATCCCCTTCCCGGTGGTCCACGTGGACACCGGCCACAACTTCCCCGAGGTCCTCGAGTTCCGCGACCGCACGGTGGAGCGGCTCGGCCTGCGGCTCGTGGTGGGCTCCGTGCAGGAGTACATCGACCGCGGCGAGCTGCGTGAGCGCGCCGACGGCACCCGCAACACCCTGCAGACCACCCCCCTGCTGGACACGATCCGGACCAACCGGTTCGACGCCGTCTTCGGGGGAGGCCGCCGTGACGAGGACAAGGCGCGGGCCAAGGAGCGGATCATCAGCCTGCGCGACGCGTTCGGCCAGTGGGACCCGCGCAACCAGCGCCCCGAGCTGTGGAACCTCTACAACGGCCGTCACACCCCCGGCCAGCACGTCCGCGCGTTCCCCATCAGCAACTGGACCGAGCTGGACGTGTGGCGGTACATCGCCCGCGAGGGCATCGAGCTGCCCTCCATCTACTACGCGCACGAGCGGGAGGTCTTCCGCCGCGACGGCATGTGGCGCGCCGTGGGGGAGCACTCCCGGCCGGCCGAGGGCGAGGAGGTCACCACGCGGACGGTGCGCTACCGCACGGTGGGCGACATGTCCTGCACCGGCGCCGTCCTCTCGGAGGCCGCCACCGTCGAGGACGTCGTGCTCGAGGTCGCCGCCTCCACCCTGACCGAACGCGGGGCCACCCGCGCCGACGACCGCATCTCCGAGGCGGCCATGGAAGATCGCAAGAAGGACGGGTACTTCTGATGAGCACCGCACTGCTGGACCGGCACGCCCCCGCCGGGACCCTGTTCCGCCTGGCCACGGCCGGCTCGGTCGACGACGGCAAGTCCACCCTCGTGGGCCGCCTCCTGCACGACTCCAAGGCCGTCCTGGCCGACCAGCTCGAGGCCGTGGCCCGCACTTCCGCCGAGCGGGGCTTCGGCGGCGCCGAGGGCGGGCTGGACCTGGCGCTGCTGACCGACGGCCTGCGCGCCGAGCGGGAGCAGGGGATCACGATCGACGTCGCGTACCGGTACTTCGCCACGGACCGGCGCACCTTCGTGCTGGCCGACTGCCCCGGGCACGTGCAGTACACCCGGAACACCGTCACGGGCGCCTCGACGGCCGACGCCGTCGTGCTGCTCGTGGACGCCCGCAAGGGCGTGGTGGAGCAGACCCGACGCCACCTCAGCGTGGTGGCCCTGCTGCGGGTGCCGCACGTGATCGTCGCGGTCAACAAGATCGATCTCGTGGACTACGCCGAGGAGGTCTTCACCGCGATCGCCGAGGACGTGCGGCGCGTGGCCCGGGAGCTCGGCCTCTCCGACGCGGTGAGCGTCCCGGTGTCCGCCCTCCAGGGCGACAACGTGGTCACCCGCTCCGAGCGGACGGACTGGTACACCGGCCCCACGCTCATGGAGCTGCTCGAGTCGCTGCCCGGGGCGGACGCCGAGGACGACGCCGCCGCCTCCTTCCGCTTCCCGGTGCAGCTCGTGGTGCGCCCCCAGGGCGCCCTGGCCCCCGGCCTCGACCCCGAGGTGTTCCGCGACTACCGCGGCTACGCCGGGCAGGTGGTCGCGGGCACCGTCCGGCCCGGGGACGCCGTCGCCGTCCTCACCCCGGGGCAGCCGGCGCGCACCACCACCGTGGTGGGCGTGGACGCCGCCGGCGAGTCCCTCGAGGAGGCCTCCTCCCCGCAGTCGGTGGTCCTGCGCCTGGCCGACGAGGTGGACGTGGCCCGCGGGGACACGATCGCCGCCGCGGACACCGCCCCGCGCCCCACCGCGGAGGTGGCCGCCGCGCTGTGCTGGCTCTCCGCCGCGCCGCTGCGCGTCGGGCAGCAGGTGCTCGTCAAGCACGGCACCGCCGTCGTCCGGGCGCTCGTCCAGGAGGTGGCCGGTCGGCTCGACCTCGACACCCTGCGGCTCGACCCGGCCGAGACCCTCGGGCTCAACGACATCGGACAGGTGCGCCTGCACCTGGCCGCGCCGCTGCCCGTGGAGCCCTACGCCGTGCATCGGCGCACCGGGGCGTTCCTCGTGATCGACCCCCACGACGGGGCCACGCTCGCCGCCGGCATGGTGCGCGGCGGCGACGAGGCCTGAGACGGATGACGACGGCGGGACGGGAGCGGTCATGACGGTGGTGATGGAGGACGTGGGCAAGAGCTTCGGCGGGCCCACGCCCGTGCTGGAGGACGTCTCCGTGCGGATCGAGCCGGGCGAGTTCGTCTGCCTGCTCGGCGCGTCCGGATGCGGCAAGTCCACGCTGCTGAACCTCATCGCCCGGCTCGAGGCGCCCACCGCGGGCGTCGTCAAGACTCCCCGGGAGGGGGCCGCGTTCATGTTCCAGGACGCCGCCCTCTTCCCGTGGCTCACCGCCCGCGGCAACATCGAGCTCGCCCTCCGGTTCGCCGGTGTGCCCGCGGCGGAGCGTCGGGGGCGTGCCGGGGAGCTGCTGCGTCTCGTCCACCTGGGCGACGCCGCCGACCTGCGACCCCACCAGCTCTCCGGCGGCATGCGCCAGCGCGTCGCCCTGGCCCGGGCCCTCGCCCAGGACCGCCCCCTGCTGCTCATGGACGAGCCGTTCGCCGCGCTGGACGCGATCACCCGCGACCTGCTGCACGTGGAGCTCGAGCGGGTGTGGCGTCAGACCGGTCGGACGGTCGTGTTCGTCACCCACAACGTGGCCGAGGCCGTCCGCCTCGGCCAGCGGGTGCTGCTGCTGTCCTCACGGCCGGGCCACGTCGTCGCCGAATGGGACGTGCCCGCAGCCGCCCGCCACGACGCGCCCGCCGCGGCCGCCCTCACGGCCGCCATCACCGCCCGACTCGGTCAGGAGATCCGTCGCCATGCGCACTGACACCCCCACCCTCGACGCCCCCGGCCGCGCGCCGGGGGCCGCCACCGACGACGAGCTGCGCGAGCTCGACAGCGGCCTCGACGCGCTCCAGGCCGTCGACTCGACCCGTCGGACGGGTCTGGCCGGGTGGGACTGGAGCCGGGTCCTGCTCCCGGTGGCCGCCGTCGTCCTGCTCGTGGCGATCTGGCAGGCCTTCGCGTGGCTGGCCGGTGCGCGCGGTGAGCCGATCACCGGTCCCGGTGACGTCGTCGGGGCCTTCGGGACGCTGTGGGCGCAGGGCCTCGTCCAGCAGGCAGTGGCGACGTCGGTGGGCCGCGCCGTCGTGGGCTTCGCACTCGCCGTGGTCGTCGGCGTCGGGCTGGGCCTCGTGCTCGGACAGGTCGGCGTCCTGCGGCGGGCGTTCGGCCCGCTGCTCACGGCCCTGATGGTGCTGCCCAACGTGGCCTGGGTGCCGCTCGCGGTGCTGTGGTTCGGCCTCAGCGACGCCACCGCGTACTTCGTGATGCTCACCGGCGCCGTCCCCGCCGTGGTCGCCGGCCTCACCACCGGCACGGACCAGGTGCCGCCGCAGCTGCGTCGCGCGGCCCGGGTGCTGGGCGCCTCGCGTCTCGAGACCGCCCTGCTGGTGGTCCTCCCGGCCGCCCTGCCCGCCTTCGTCTCCGGCCTGCGCCAGGGCTGGGCCTTCGCGTGGCGAGGCCTCATGGCCGCCGAGATCATCGCCGTCGGCGGGCCCATGGGCGTGGGACTCGGGACCCTGCTCCACGAGGGACGTGCCGCGTCCGACCTCGCCGTCGTCCTCTGCGCCGTCCTGACCATCCTGGCCGTCGGCGTCCTCGTCGAACTGGCCGCATTCGGCCCCGTCGAGCGGCGCATGCTGCGCCGCCGCGGGCTGCTGGAAGGGAGCACGCGATGACCGCGTCCGATCTGTACCCCACCTCCCTGCGTCTGCTCGGCCGGCCCGTCCTGGTCGTGGGCGGCGGGCGCGTGGCCGGCCGCCGCGTGGGTGCCCTCCTCGACGCCGGCGCGCTCGTCACCGTGGTGGCCCCGAAGCCGGGGGAGGAGGTGGAGCGGCTCGCGGCGGCCGGCCTGCTCACCCTGCATCGCCGCCCCTACCGCCCGTCCGACCTCGACGGGGTCTGGTTCGCCCAGACCGCCACCGGTGACCGGGCCGTGGACGGGGCCGTGGCCTCCGACGCCGAGGCCCGCCGCGTCTGGTGTGTCGACGCCTCCGACGCCGAGTCCTCCGCCGCCTGGACGCCCGCCGTCGTCCGGGCCGGGGACGTGACCGTGGCCGTCAACGCCGGGGGAGACCCTCGCCGTGCCCGCGCCCTGAAGGACGCGATCACCCTCGCCCTGTCCACGGGGCGGCTGCCGCTGCGGCGGCGGCGCGCGTCCGCCGAGCCCGGTCGCGTGGCCCTCGTCGGCGGCGGCCCCGGCGACTCCGGGCTCATCACCGTGCGCGGCCGACAGCTGCTCGCGGAGGCCGACGTGGTGGTCGCCGACCGGCTGGGCCCGCGCGCCCTCCTGGCCGAGCTGGACCCGGCGGTGCCCGTGATCGAGGTCGGCAAGGCCCCCGGGAACCACCTGGCCACGCAGGACGAGATCAACGCCGTCCTGGTCCGGGAGGCCCGGGCCGGCCGCCTCGTCGTCCGGCTCAAGGGCGGCGACCCGTACGTGCTCGGCCGCGGCGGCGAGGAGGCAGCGCACTGCCGCGCCCACGGCGTCGACGTCGAGGTGGTCCCCGGTGTCACGAGCGCCGTCTCGGTGCCCGCCGCCGCGGGGATCCCGGTCACCCATCGCGGCGTCGCCACCGGCTTCACGCTGGTGACCGGCCACGAAGAGCTGGCCGAAGTGCCCACCCGGGCCGACCACACGCTCGTCCTGCTGATGGGCGTGCGTCGGCTCGCGGACACCGCGCGCCGACTGACGGAGCGCGGCCTCGACGGTGCGACGCCCGTGGCGATCATCGAGCGTGGCTGGATGCCGGACCAGCGGGTCACCGTGGGCACGGTGGAGACCATCGCCGCGCAGGCGGCCGCCGTCGGTGTGGAGAACCCCGCCGTGATCGTCGTGGGCGACGTCGTGCGCTTGAGCCCCTACGCCACCGGCGCGCCTGCGGCCGCCGCCCCTGCCCCGATCTTGACCCTGAACCCGACCTCCGAAGGAGCACGAGCATGACCCTGACCCCCTCGGCCTCGAGGCCCGATCGCCCGTTGCGCATCGCCATCATCGGTGCCGGACCCGCCGGGGTGTACACGGCGGACATCCTGACCAAGGAGGAGCGGGACTTCCGTGTCAGCATCGACCTGTTCGACCGGTACCCGGCCCCGTTCGGTCTGATCCGCTACGGGGTGGCCCCGGACCATCCGCGCATCAAGGGCATCGTCACCGCCCTGCACAAGGTCATGGACCGCGGGGACATCCGTTTCCTGGGCAACGTGGACTACGGCACGGACCTGAGCCTGGCGGATCTGCGTCGGCATTACGACGCGATCGTGTTCTCCACCGGTGCCGTGCGGGACGCGGCCCTGGACGTTCCCGGGGTGGAGTTGGCCGGCTCGTTCGGTGGCGCCGACTTCGCGTCCTGGTATGACGGGCACCCGGATGTGCCGCGGCACTGGCCGTTGGAGGCCACGCAGGTGGCGGTGATCGGCAACGGGAACGTGGCCCTGGATGTGGCCCGGATCCTGTCCAAGCGTGCCGAGGACCTGCTGCCCACCGAGATCCCGGACAACGTGTACCGGGACCTGGCCGCTTCCCCGGTCACGGATGTGCACGTGTTCGGCCGGCGTGGGCCGGCGCAGGTGAAGTTCACCCCGTTGGAGCTGCGGGAGCTGGCGCATTCCCGGGATGTGGACATCGTGCTGTACGAGGAGGACTTCGACTTCGATGCGGCCTCGGAGAAGGCGATCGAGGAGAACAACCAGGTCCGCACCATGGTCGGGACGCTGACGAACTGGCTCATGGAGCAGGAGGACCGTCAGCAGAGCGCCTCGCGTCGGCTGCACCTGCATTTCCTGCAGGCTCCGGAGGAGTTCCTGGACGAGGACGGGGACGGCCGGGTGGACGGTCTGCGGATGCGCCGGATGGAGTTGGACGGTTCCGGTGGGGTCCGTCCGACGGGGGAGACCGTGGACTATCCGGTGCAGGCGATCTACCGGGCCGTGGGGTATTTCGGTTCGCCCGTGGAGGGGGTGGAGTTCGATGAGGTGCGCGGGGTGATCCCGAACGCGGAGGGTCGTGTGCTGGACGCGGACGGTGCCCCGGTGCCGGGTCTGTATGCCTCGGGGTGGATCAAGCGGGGCCCGGTGGGGTTGATCGGGCACACCAAGGGTGACTCCCTGGAGACGATCAAGCATCTGATCGAGGACGAGCCGGGGCTGTGGACGGCCCAGGAGCCCTCCGAGGAGTCGGTGATCGAGCTGCTCGAGTCCCGTGAGGTCCCGTACACCACGTGGGCCGGTTGGCATGCTCTGGATGAGCATGAGAAGTCCCTGGGTGCGCAGGCCACGGAGGCCGGTCCGGTGGCGCGGGAGCGGGTGAAGGTCGTGGACCGGGAGGAGATGACCCGCATCTCCCGCGACGGGGCCTCCGTCCCGACCGCCTGATCCGGGGCGGGCCCTGGCCGCCCCGGCGCTAGGCTTCCGGGGTGGCCCGCCTCCTCGTCGACATCACCCCGCTGCGGGTCTCACCCGCCTACCGGCGGCTGTGGCTCGGCAACACGCTCGCGTACGTGGGCACGCAGCTCACGCTCGTGGCGGTGTCCCTCGAGGTGTTCGCCCTGACCGGCTCCTCGTTCGCGGTGGGCCTGCTCGGCCTCGCCGCGCTCGTGCCCCTCGTGGTCGCGGGCCTGTACGGCGGCGCGATCGCGGACCGGCACGACCGCCGCCGCGTCGCACTGACCTCGTCGGCCGTCATGTGGCTGACCACGGTCGGCATCGCCGCGCAGGCCTGGGCCGGGCTCGAGTCGGTGCCGGTGCTGTACGCCCTCGTGGCCCTGCACTCCGGCGCGTCCGGCATCAACCAGCCCACCCGCGGCGCGATCATCCCCGCGCTCGTGGGCCTGCCGCTCGTGCCGGCGGCGAACGCGCTGAACATGATGACGTTCTCCGTGGCCCTGATGGTCGGCCCCGTGCTGGGCGGCGTGCTCGTGGCGGCGGTCGGCTACGCGTGGACCTACTCGATCGACGTCGTCACCTTCCTCGCCGCCCTGTACGCCGTGTGGCGGCTGCCGTCCCTGCCGCCGCAGCGGGCCGAGACCGCGACCGCCTCGGGGACGCGCTGGGGCCTGGCCTCGGTGGTCGAGGGCCTGCGCTTCCTCGGCTCGCGACCGAACCTGCGGATGACCTTCCTGGCGGACATCGTGGCTATGACGACGGCGTTCCCGCGCGCCCTGCTGCCCGCCATCGGCGCCGTGGTGCTCGGCGGCGGTGAGGCCGCCGTCGGGGTGCTGCTGGCCGCGATGGCGGCGGGCGCGTTCCTCGCGGGGCTGTTCTCCGCGCCGTTCACACGCCTGCATGCGCAGGGCTGGGGCGTGTACGTCTCGATCCTCGTGTGGGGCGCGGCGGTGGCCGCGTTCGGCGGCGTGGTGTGGTGGGCGCAGTCCCTGCCCGACGGCGATCCCCGCCTCACGCTCGCGTTCGCCCTCGCCGCGCTGTGCATGGCGGTGGGCGGGGCCGCGGATTCGCTCTCCGGCGTCTTCCGCGGCTCGATCCTGCAGTCCGCGACCCCGGACCACCTGCGCGGCCGGCTGCAGGGCGTGTTCGTCGTCGTGGTGGCGGGCGGGCCGCGCCTGGGCGAGCTGCTCACCGGCGGCGCCTCCGTGGGCCTGGGGGAGGGGCCGACCCTGCTGGCCGGCGGTGTGCTGTGCATGCTCGGCGTGACCGCGCTGATGCGGTGGCAGCCCGGCTTCCTGCGCTACGACGCGCGGAACCCCACACCCTGAGCGGGCGCGGGGTTCCGTGGCGGGAGGCTGCGAGCCCGCGACCGCCGAGGAGCGCCGAGCCAGACGTTTCTGCCCGTGAGCCAGATGATTCTGCTGCAGATCGGGCCGCGAAACCGCCGAAACGTCTGGCTCGCGGCAGCCTGAGCCGCCGTCCACGGGAGCCACCACGACGACGGCGGCCGGCGGGTCAGCGGTCGCGGTCGGCCTGGAGCGTGGCCGGCACCGCGCCGCCCAGGCGCGTCCAGTGGCGGACGAGGTCCTCGTCCGGGGCCGCCTGGAGCGTCTCGCGGGCCGCCTCCTCCGCCTTCTTGATGCGGCGCTCCAGATCCTGGTCCGCGCCCTCGTAGGCGGCCGCGTGCCGGTGGGAGCGCAGCGATCCGACGTCCTCCGTGCGACGCTCCACCACCGCGAGCTGCTCGGCGATCGCGTCCTGGTTGGCGCGCTGGGCCTTCAGGTTCGCGGGGGCGAGCACCTGGGCCACGAACCCGTGGTCGAGGAGGAGGCCGCGCGGGGCGGCGATGCCGTGACGCAGCGCGAGGTCCACATGGTCCTCGAAGGTCAGGAGCATGGCGGCCTTGGTGAACTTCAGGTCGTCGACCGGGCGGCCGTCCACGCGGGCCCGGGCCCGCGCCCGGCCGATCGTGGTGTCGGCGGACCACACGGCCCCGCGAGGGTCGATCAGGTACAGCATGGGGACTCCTGGTGGGCTCGGAGGGGAGACGGCGTGCGGATCAGCGGAAGTTCACGAACTGCAGGTCCGCGTCCTCGAAGTCCTTGAGCATCGCGATGACCGACTGCAGGTCGTCGCGGGACTTGGAGGACACGCGCAGCTCGTCCCCCTGGATCTGGGCCTTGACGGACTTGGGGCCCTCGTCGCGGATCAGCTTGGTGATCTTCTTCGCGGTGGGCTGGTCGATGCCCTCCTTCATGGTCGCCTCGATGCGGTACTCCTTGCCGGAGGCGAACGGGGCGCCGGCGTCGAGGGACTTGAGGGAGATGCCGCGCTTGACGAGCTTGGACTCGAACACGTCCTTGACGGCCTTGACGCGCTCCTCGGAGGAGGCCTTCATGAGGATCTTCTCGCCGGAGAAGTCGATCTCGGCGCCGACGCCCTTGAAGTCGTAGCGCTGGGCGATCTCCTTCTGCGCCTGGTTCAGGGCGTTGGACACCTCCTGGCTGTCCACCTTGCTGACGATGTCGAACGTGGAATCGCTGGCCACGGGTGCTCTCCTTCAGGGTCTGCGGACGGGGTGCGCCCGTCGTCGACGGCCACTGCAGGGCCGCGCGGAGCGCTCTGCGGGCCAGCCTACCGGGGACGACGGACGCGGTCCCGGGCCGATTGGCGGCGTGGCGCGGAGATGCTGTACAGTCGACTCTCGCCCGACCGGTGCGGTCGTCCTCGAGACGCCCAGCAGCCGCCGGGTGGCACGGCAGATTTCCCGAGCGGCCAAAGGGGGCTGACTGTAAATCAGCTGGCACTGCCTTCACTGGTTCGAATCCAGTATCTGCCACCGGAACGAAGACCCCGGGACCGTACGGTCCCGGGGTCTTCTGCCGTCCGGGGCCGTGGCACACCCCGCGTCCCCGCCCCGGGAGGTGGCGGCCTCCCGCCAGGCGACGTAGCCTGTCTGTGGTCCGTGTCACACCCGATGCCCTCCGCGGTCCGGCGGCGGCACGGCCGTGCATCGTGACGCCGTGCGGCGTCGCCCGACCGTCCGCGAGGAGCGCCCGATGACCGAGTCCACCGCCCCCGAGTCCTTCACCCAGGGACCGACCGACGTCGAGCTGCTCGAGCAGACCCTGGCCCAGAACCTCGACGACACCGCCCGCCGGTTCGCCGACCGCGCCGCCCTCCTGGAGTGTGGACCGGACGGGGACCCTGCCACCGGACGCACCTGGACCTACGGGCAGCTGCGGGAGGAGTCCGTGACGGTGGCCAAGGCGCTCATGGCTGCGGGCTACGAGGCGGGGGACCGGATCGGGATGTGGAGCCCCAACGTCGCCGAGTGGGTCTCGCTGCTCTACGGCGCGGCACGCGCCGGCGTCATCCTCGTGAACCTCAACCCGGCGTACCGCGCCCACGAGCTGACGTACGTGGTCGAGCAGTGCGACATGCGCGGGCTGGTGGTGGCCTGCGCGGACGCACGCATGGACCCGCCCGCCACCGCGCGGGCCGTGGCCCGTGAGTCGGCGCCGCACCTGCGGCAGCTGATCATGCTGCCGGCCGGGAGCGGCGAGGACGCCTACGCCCACGTGCAGGACGGTGACGTGGCCGGCCGGCACGCCGCCGATCCCGTGGCCGAGGGCACGTGGGCCGCCTTCCTGGCCGGGGCCGCGCGGGTCTCGGACGAGGACCTGGCCGCGCGCGAGGCCGCCACCCGGCCGGCGGACCCCGTGAACCTGCAGTACACCTCGGGCACCACCGGCTTCCCCAAGGGCGTCACGCTGACGCATCGCAACGTGCTGAACAACGGCTTCCACATCGGCGAGCTGCTGGGCTACACGGAGGAGGACACCGTGGTGATCCCGGTGCCGTTCTTCCACTGCTTCGGCATGGTGATCGGCGTGATCGCCACCGTCTCCCATGGCTCGCTCGCCGTCATCCCGGCGCGCAGCTTCGAGCCGGTCTCGGCGCTGCGGGCCGTGGCCGCCACCGGCGCGACGAGCCTGTACGGCGTGCCGGCGATGTTCATCGCCATGCTCGCCCGGCCCGAGGCGGACGCGCTGGACCTGTCCACGCTGCGCACCGGCGTGATGGCCGGCTCGACGTGCCCTGTCGAGGTGATGAAGAAGGTCATCGACCGGTTCCACATGTCCGAGGTCGCCATCTGCTACGGCATGACGGAGACCGCGCCCGTGTCCACCATGACCCGCCGCGACGACTCCCTACAGGTGCGCACCCAGACCGTCGGCCGGACCATGCCCCACGTGGAGACGAAGATCGTGGACCCCGCCACCGGTGACGTCGTCCCGCGCGGGGCCACGGGCGAGCTGTGCACTCGCGGCTACTCCGTGATGCTCGGCTACTGGGACGCCCCCGAGAAGACCGCCGAGGTGCTGGACGCCGACGGCTGGATGCACTCCGGCGACCTCGCCTCCATGGACGAGGACGGCTCCGTGCGCATCGAGGGCCGCATCAAGGACCTCGTCATCCGCGGCGGCGAGAACATCTCCCCGCGCGAGGTGGAGGAGTTCCTCTACACCCACCCGGACATCCAGGACGTCCAGGTGGTGGGCGTGCCGGACGAGAAGTACGGCGAGCAGCTCATGGCCTGCGTGATCATGAAGGACGGCGTCGAGCCGCTCACCGTGGACGCCGTCCGCGAGTTCGCCACGGGCCGGATCGCGCACTTCAAGATCCCGGCCTACGTCCGCGTGCTCGACGCCTTCCCCATGACCGTCTCCGGCAAGGTCCGCAAGGTCGAGCTGCGCGAAGAGGGCGCGAAGGTCGTCCAGGCCCAGGCCCAGGCCCACGCCCAGGGTGCGGGCTGACGACGACCGTCACCCTCAGGCGGCGGGCAGCGGGAACACGTCCCAGATGGTGCAGACCGCCTCGGGGGCGGCGCCCAGGATCGTGGCACGGTACGTGGTCGACCACGCCCGCGGGTCGGCGTCGCGCAGGCGCCACGTGCCGTCCGCGAGCACCGCGTCCACGAACGCGGAGGTGTCGGCGGGGCTGCCGTCCTCGTGGACCAGGGGGCCGCGACGCAGGGCTTCACCCAGGTCGCCCGCTCGGCCGACGGCGTAGAGCGCGGTCTCGTCCGTGTCCAGCACGAGGCCGCAGTCCTCCTCGAAGGCAGTGATCCAGGCCATCGCGTGCCGCATGGCCTCGTCCGGGTCGGGGTGGCGGGTCACGATGAGCACGGAGCCGCGCTCGCCCGGACGCAGGGAGCCGGGCGTGCCGGGGCCGTGCGGGTCGGGTTCGCGCGGGGCGGCGGCGGTGTGCGGGCGGGGCTCGAAGGCGGTGGTCATGGCGGTCTCCTCCCGGGTGGGGACTCATCAGGGTCCCGGCGGCGCCGCACCGGTCGGAGCGGCATCGCCCACGCTAGGAACCCGGGGCGGGCGGCCGGCCGGACCCGGCCGGGGCTGGGGAGGACACGCCGGGAGCAGCGGCCTGTGCAGGAGCGGAGGGGTCGCGCGGACGCGCCGGCACGGCCTCGGCCGGCCCGGCGTCGCGTCAGTGGGCGCGGTGGTCGGCCGGGGCGAGCTTGGGCCCGAACGCCTGCTTGCGCTCTCCGGAGAGCCCGATCATCCGCACCACCCGCTGCCGGTGCCCGGCCCATGGCGCGAGCAGGCGGAGCATCCCGGCGTCGTCGGTCCGGCGTCCCGTGAGGACCTGCCCCACGTACTGCGCCAGGTGGTAGTCGCCCACGGAGACGAGGTCCGCCGCCCCGTGGCTGCGCTGCAGCGCCTCGGCCGTGGTCCACGGCCCGATCCCGGGCACCGACTCCAGGCGCCGGGCCAGCGCGGCCACCCCGGCCGTGTCCCCGGGGGCGACCGCGTCGCCGAGCCGGTCGATGCTCGCGGCCCGCCGGGCGACCTCCAGCATGGTCCGCGACTGGGAGGGCTGCACCCAGGCCCGCGCATGCCAGTCCCACGAGGGGATCCGCAGGACGGCGGCCGGGGTCGGCGGCGGCAGCATCCCCGGCGGCACCGGGCCGGGGGCGGGCCCGTCGTCGTCGATCCGGGCGGCCAGCCGCACGAGGGTGCGCCAGCCGTGCCGCGCCTGGTCGTGGGTGACCTTCTGCTCGAGCACGGCGGTGAGCAGCTGCCGGGACAGCGCGCCCGCCGCCGGCAGCCGCAGCCCGGCCCGCATCCGCCGCGCCTCGCGCACGTGCGGCGGCAGCGCGGGCGCGCCGGAGTCCGGCCGCAGCAGGGCGTCGAAGGCTTCCCAGCCGTCGTCGTGCAGGCCGAGCAGGCGTTCCACGCCGGCGACGGCGGCGCTCGCGCCCGCGCCCCACGCGCGGGCCGTCACCGCGGTGCCGCCCCCTGCGGCCTCCCGGACGCCGGAGACCAGCAACGACGTCGGCCGGCCCGGGCCGTCCGACGCCACGTCCGGGGCGGGGGAGCGCAGAGTGAGCCAGACGCCCTGCGGTGTGGCGCGGACCGTGGGGTCGGCCGCACCGCGCTGCAGGGGGCGCAGGGTGAGCGCGACGTCCACGGGGACGGGCACGCGCACGCGGCGCTCGGCGTCCGGGGCGGTCATGCCCGCACCGTACACCCGGGCCCGGACAGGACGACGTCGGCCGTGACGGCGCGCACGCCGGGCGTTGCCCCGCGTGTCCGGAGCCCTCCTTCGGCGTCCGGCCCCTGGCGTAGCGTGGGGTGCGTGAGTGAAAAGACCCCCGCGCCCACCCCTGCGCAGCCCATGCAGTACGCCGAGAACGTCCTCGAGCTGATCGGGCACACCCCGCTCGTGAAGCTGCACTCCGTGACGGAGGGCATCGAGGCCACCGTCCTGGTGAAGGTCGAGTACCTGAACCCCGGCGGCTCCGTGAAGGACCGCATCGCGCTGAAGATGATCGAGGAGGCCGAGCGCGAGGGCCTGCTCGGCCCGGGCGGCACCGTCGTGGAGCCCACCTCGGGCAACACGGGCGTGGGGCTGGCCCTGGTCTCACAGCTCAAGGGCTACCGCACCGTGTTCGTCACCCCGGACAAGGTGGGTCAGGAGAAGCGGGACGTGCTCAGCGCGTACGGCGCCGAGCTCGTCGTCACGCCCACCGCCGTGGACCCGACGTCCGAGGAGTCCTACTACGGGGTCGCCGACCGCCTCGTGCGGGAGATCCCCGGGGCCTATCAGCCCAACCAGTTCTTCAACCCCGCCGCCCCGGCCTCCCACTACGAGACCACCGGCCCCGAGATCTGGGAGGACACGGCCGGCCGCGTCACCCACGTCGTGATGGGCGCCGGCACGGGCGGCACCATCACGGGCACCGGCCGCTACCTCAAGGAGGTCTCGGCGGACCGCCCGTCCGGTCCGGTCCGCGTGATCGGCGCGGACCCCAGCGGCTCGGTGTACTCCGGCGGCGCCGGCCGGCCCTACTTCGTCGAGGGTGTCGGCGAGGACATGTGGGTGGACAACTACGACCCCGCGGTCCCGGACGAGGTCATCGCCGTCGAGGACGCCGAGGCCCTGGCCATGACCCGCCGCCTCGCCGCCGAGGAGGGCCTGCTCGTGGGCGGCTCCTCCGGTCTGGCCGTCGTCGCCGGCCTGCGCGCCGCCCGCGAGCTCGGCCCGGAGGACGTCATGGTGATCGTGCTGCCCGACTCGGGCCGCGGCTACCTCGCCAAGATCTTCAACGACCCGTGGATGGACGAGCGCGGCTTCGACTACGACGTCCGCGAGACCGTGCTGCCGGCGTGGGCGCGCGGGCGCACCCGCTCGGCGGTCCCGCAGATGGACGACGACGGCGCCACGGGGGCCGCCGGCGGGGCCGGCACGCCCGTCGAGGTGCTCGAGCACGCCGACGCCGAGCCGGCGACCCGCGCGGGCGCCCCCGCCGAGGCCGACCGCTGGTCCGCGACGGCGGGGGAGCTGCTGACCGAGAAGGCCGACCTGTTCCCGGGCTCCGTGCCCACCCTCGTCACCGCGGCCCCGACCACCTCGGTGGCGGACGCCGTGGCGACCATGAACCGGTACGGCGTCGACGCCCTGCCCGTGATCCTCGAGCCCCGGCACGACCTGCGGATCGGCGAGGTCCGCGGCACCGTCTCCTCCGCCGCGCTCGCGGACGCCCTCGCTGAGGGGCGGGCCACCGCGCAGACCCCCGTGGCCGACGTCATGGGCCCCGTGCTGCCCTGCCTGGGGGCGCGCACCCCGCTGCGCGCCGTGGCCCGGCGCCTCGCCCAGGACCCCGTGCTGCTGGTGCTCGAGGCCGGCCGCGTCCAGGGCGTCGTCACCCTGCACGACGTCCTCGCCCACGTCACCGCCTGAGGCCGGCCGCACCGGCCGCGCCCGCCCCACCCGACCCGATCTCTCCGAGGAGGCTCCCGAGATGACCGAGCAGAACGTCCACGAGGACCCGCAC
>NZ_JABFBB010000003.1:82010-85535 GCF_017168555.1 Micrococcus sp. KRD012 | reverse complement strand
GTCCACGAGGACCCGCACGCCACCACCCCCGACACCGGCGCCGAAGACGCCGCCGCCCACCCCCAGGGGGGAGGCTTCGGCACGCGCGCCGTGCACGCGGGCCAGCACCTGGACGAGGTGTTCGGCGCCGTCGTCCCGCCGATCCACCTCTCGAGCACCTACGCGCCCACGGCCGTCGGCGAGCTGCGGCGCGGCTACGACTACGGCCGCGGCACCAACCCCACCCGGGACGCGCTGCAGGAGCAGCTGGCCGCGCTCGAGGCCGGCGTCGACGAGTCCGGCGCCCCCCGGGCCACCGGCCTCACGTTCGCCTCCGGCCTGGCCGCGGAGACCGCGCTGATCATGGGCGCGGGCCGGCCGGGCATGACGATCGTGCTCGGCAACGACGTGTACGGCGGCTCCTACCGCCTCATCTCCCGCGTGCTCGCCCCGTGGGGCGTGGAGCACGTCGTCGTGGACATGGGGGACGCCGAGCAGGTCGCCGCCGCCGTCGAGCGCGCCGCCGCCACGGGGCCGGTCATGGTGTGGCTGGAGACCCCGTCCAACCCGATGATGAAGATCTCCGACGTCGCCGCGGTCGCGGAGGCGGCCCACGCGCACGGCGCCCTGCTCGTGGTGGACAACACCTTCGCGACGCCGTACCTGCAGTCCCCGATCGCCCTCGGCGCGGACGTGGTGGTGCACTCCACCACGAAGTACATCGGCGGCCACTCGGACGTGATCGGCGGGGCGCTCGTGATCCCGGACGCCGCACTCGCCGAACAGGTGAAGTTCCAGCAGTTCGCGGCGGGGGCCGTGAACGGGCCCATGGACGCGTACCTGACCACGCGCGGCCTCAAGACGCTCGGGGTGCGCATGGACCGCCACCAGGCCAACGCCCAGGCCGTCGCCGAGTGGCTCACCGGCCGCGCCGAGGTCTCCCAGGTGCTGTACCCGGGGCTGCCGGACCACCCCGGCCATGAGCTCGCACAGCGGCAGATGCGCGGTTTCGGCGGCATGGTCTCGCTGCGCCTGTCCGGCGGCGCCGCGGCGGCCCGCCGCGTGGCCGAGTCGACCCGCCTGTTCCAGCTCGCCGAGTCCCTGGGCGGCATCGAGTCGCTGATGAACTACCCGGCGGAGATGACCCACGCGTCCGTGGCCGGCACGGAGCTGGCCGTGCCGGACGACCTGCTGCGCCTGTCGGTGGGCATCGAGGACGCCGAGGACCTCGTGGCGGACCTGGAGCGGGCTCTGGGCAGCCTCTGACCCGCCGACGTCCGCCAGAGGTCTAGCGCACGGGTGGGGAGCACGGGGCGGCGTAGTGTGACGGGCATGACCCTCACCGCCTTCGTCAACGCCCACGTCGTCCCCGTCGCCGCCGAGCCGTTCGACGGCGCCCTGCTCGTCGAGGACGGCCGGATCACCGCGCTCGGCCCCGACGTCCAGGCACCCGACGGCGCCGACGTCGTGGACTGCGAGGGCCGCTGGCTGCTGCCCGGCTTCGTGGACGCGCACGTCCACCTCGGCATGCATGCCGAGGGCGAGGTCGGTGCGACCGCGGACGTCAACGAGATGACGGACCCGGTGATGGCCGGGGTGCGGGCGATCGACGCCGTCGACCCGAACGAGCCGGGCTGGAAGGACGCCCTGGCCGGCGGCGTGACCACCGTGAACGTCAACCCCGGCTCGGGCAACCCGATCGGCGGCCAGGCGGTGGCGCTGCACACCCACGGACGCACCGTGGACGAGATGGTGCTGCGCAGCCCCTCGGGCGTGAAGTCCGCCCTCGGCGAGAACCCCAAGAACGTCTACAAGGAGAAGGGCCGCACCCCGTCCACGCGGCTGGGCACCGCCCTCGTGATCCGCGAGGCGTTCCTGCGGGCGCAGGGCTACATGGCCCGCCGCGCGGAGGCCGAACGCGAGGGCAAGCCCTTCACCCGCGACCCCCACCTCGACGCCCTCGCCCTCGTCCTGGAGCGCACGATCCCCTGGCGCCAGCACTGCCACCGCACCGACGACGTCGCCACCGCCCTGCGCCTGGCCGACGAGTTCGGCTACGACCTCGTCCTGGACCACGGCACCGAGGCGCACCCGCTGGCCGACCAGCTCGCGGCCCGCGGCGTGCCGGTGCTGATCGGCCCGCTGTTCACCACCAAGTCCAAGCCGGAGCTGCGGGGCCGCTCGATGCGCAACCCGGGGCGTCTGGCGCGGGCCGGCGTCGAGATCAGCATCATCACCGACCACCCGGTGGTGCCCATCGACTTCCTCGTCTACCAGGCGGCGCTGTCGGTGAAGGAGGGCCTGGACCGGGAGACCGCCCTGCGCGCCATCACCCTGCATCCCGCGCGCGTGCTCGGGCTGGACGACCGCATCGGCTCCCTCGAGGTGGGCAAGGATGCCGACCTGGTGCTCTGGTCCGGCGACCCGCTCGATGTCATGCAGCGGGCCCTGCGCGTGTGGATCGGCGGCCGTCAGGTCATGGAGTACGACGTCGCCACCGCCCGGCCCGTCGTCGCCTCCGCCCGTCCCGTGGAGGACTGACCGGCGCCGCCGCCCGGCGGCGGGGGCGGGACGCGCGGGCTCAGCGCCGCACGCGCGAGCGCACGGGCGGCAGCCAGACGAGCGCGGCGCCCAGGAGCATCACGATGGCGAGGATGATCAGCAGGCCGTTGGCCCGCAGGAACGCGGGGGCGGCCAGCAGGACGGCGATGAACGTCAGGGTCCCGATCGCCGAACGACGGCGGCGCAGCAGACCGATCCAGCCCCACAGGGACGCCGCGGCCAGCAGGGCGACGGCGGTGCCCATCGTGAACTGCCCCGTCGCGCCGCCCAGCACGCCCACCGACTCCATGCCGGTGAGCGGATCGATGACGGGCTCGCCGTTGTCCTGTGCGCGGGCCCCGTTCCAGATGAATGCGCCCGCGATGCCGACCAGCACCACGGTGACCGCGAGC
This sequence comes from Micrococcus sp. KRD012, assembly GCF_017168555.1. Lineage (NCBI taxonomy): Bacteria > Bacillati > Actinomycetota > Actinomycetes > Micrococcales > Micrococcaceae > Micrococcus > Micrococcus sp. KRD012. The sequence goes on along the minus strand of NZ_JABFBB010000003.1, from coordinate 82,602 downwards.
CAGTAGAGGCGCGCGACCTTCAGGAGCGGGTGGACGAGGCCGGCGTCGGACTCGGCCGCGTCCCGCTCAGCCAGGTCGCGCTCGCGGTCCGCGCGGCGCCGTTCCAGGCGCTCCTCGTCCTCGGCGGTGAGGCGGGCGCGCTCGGCGCGCAGCCGTGCGTCGTCGGCCCGCTGACTCTCCCGGAAGGACTGGGCGGCGCGGCCGGCGGCCCGGCCGAGCCCGCGGGCGAGGGGGCGGTCTTCGCTGTTCTGGGGCACCTGCCGAGCCTATCGCCCCGGCCGGTGAGCGACCGGGGTGTCCGAGGGCACAGCCCGGCCCGGGATCCGGTGGCGTAGACTGGGCGGACCGGATCCGGTCTCTCCCCCTGTGATGAATGAGCGTGGACGCGTGTGCCACGCCGGACTGCAGATGTCTGTGCAGATGTGTGTGCGGGTCACGAACGTCGTGGCCCTCGGGGGCTGCCGGGTGGACGGAATCATCTGACCCAGCTGGCCCCCGCGCCCCACGACGTCGACCCGCGACCGACGTCCTCCGGCGTGCGCCCGCGCATCCCCACAGGAGGACCCATGTCCGACATCCTTGATCCCCAGAC
>NZ_JABFBB010000003.1:62228-81910 GCF_017168555.1 Micrococcus sp. KRD012 | reverse complement strand
GCCCCCGAGGCTCCCGCCGAACCGGCCGGCCCCACCTTCCTGGACCTCGGCCTGGACGCCCGCGTGCTGGCCGCCGTCGAAGACCTGGGCTACACCCGCCCCTCGCCGATCCAGGAGGCGACCATCCCGCTGCTGCTGGACGGCCGCGACGTCGTGGGCCTGGCCCAGACCGGCACCGGCAAGACCGGTGCGTTCGCGCTGCCGGCCCTGTCCCGCCTCGCCGAGACCACGGACGTGACCGGGCGCGCGGACACCCCGCAGGTGCTCGCGCTCGCCCCGACCCGCGAGCTCGCCCTCCAGGTGGCCGACGCCTTCGACAGCTACGCCAAGCACCTCGACGACGTCTCCGTGCTCGCCGTCTACGGCGGCTCCCCGTACGGCCCGCAGCTGGCCGGACTGCGTCGGGGTGCGCAGGTCGTCGTCGGCACGCCGGGCCGCGTGATCGACCACCTCGAGCGCGGCTCGCTGGACCTCTCCGATCTGCAGACCCTCGTGCTGGACGAGGCGGACGAGATGCTGCGCATGGGCTTCGCGGAGGAGGTGGACCGCATCCTCGCCTCCACGCCGGACACGAAGCAGACCGCGCTGTTCTCCGCCACCATGCCCCCGGCCATCCGCCGCATCTCCGCCCAGTACCTGAACGCCCCGGAGGAGGTGGCCGTCGCCCGTCAGTCGACGACGTCCGCCACGATCCGCCAGCGCTACCTGCAGGTGGGCCACCAGTGGAAGTTCGAGGCCCTGAGCCGGATCCTCGAGACCGAGGAGCACGACGGCGTCATCGCCTTCGTGCGCACCCGTGCCGGCACCGAGGAGCTCGCCCAGAAGCTCACGCGCGCCGGGTTCAAGGCCGTGGCCATCTCCGGCGACATCGCCCAGAAGCAGCGCGAGAAGACCGTCGAGGACCTGAAGGCCGGCCGCGTGGACATCCTCGTGGCCACCGACGTCGCCGCCCGCGGCCTGGACGTTGAGCGCATCTCGCACGTGGTCAACTACGACATCCCGCAGGACGCCGAGTCCTACGTGCACCGCATCGGCCGCACCGGCCGCGCCGGCCGACAGGGCGACGCCGTGCTCTTCATGACCCCGCGTGAGCGCTTCCTGCTCAAGCAGATCGAGCGGACCACCCGCCAGCAGGTCGAGGAGATGGCCGTGCCCTCCGTCGCCGACGTCAACGCGGCCCGCAAGCGTCGCTTCGCCGACGGCATCACCCGCACCCTCGAGCGCGCCTCGGAGGAGGAGCTGGCGGTGTTCGGCGAGATCGTCGCCGCGTACGTCGACGAGCACGAGGCCGAGCCGGCGCGCGTGGCCGCCGCACTGGGCATGATGGCCCAGGGCGGGCGCCCGCTGCTGGCCCGCGAGCAGGAGATCCCGTTCGGCGGCGCCCGCGGCCGCAAGGACCGCGACGGCGGCCGCGAGGGTGGGCGCGACGGCGGCCGTGAGCGCGGCACGAGTGACGGCCGCGGCTCGCGTGGCCCGGCCCGGGAGCCCGCGGCCGGCAACGCGACGTACTGGATCGCCGTCGGCCACCAGGACCGCGTGCGGCCGGGCAACATCGTGGGCGCGCTGGCGAACGAGGTGGGCCTGCCCGCCTCGGCCATCGGCGCGATCGACCTGCGCGGCAACCACTCGCTCGTCGAGCTGCCGGCGGACATGACCGCGGCCCAGCTCGAGGCCGCGGCCAACGCGGAGATCAACGGCCGTCGCCTCGGCCTGCGCAAGGACACCGGTCGCCCGACCCGCGCCGAGCGCGACGGCGAGGACCGCGGCGAGCGCCGCGGCGGCTTCCGCAAGGACCGCGGCGAGCGCGGCGGCTTCCGCGGGGACCGCGACGGCGGCCAGCGCGGCGGGTACCGCAAGGACCGGGACGACCGCGGCTCCCGCGAGGATCGTGGCGGCTTCCGCAAGGACCGGGACGACCGCGGCTTCCGCGGCGACCGCGGGGGACGCCCCGGCGGCCGCAAGCCCCGCTGGGGCGCCCAGGAGCGCTCGGATCGGGGCGCCCGCCGCTGATCCGGCCGGGGTGCGGACCCCGCCGGAGGCCGTGACCGGGGCCGATTTTGCATCGGCCCCGGGGCCCTGGTAGAGTCTCACCTCGTTGCCCCGATAGCTCAGTGGTAGAGCGCCATCTTGGTAAGATGGAGGTCCCGGGATCGATTCCCGGTCGGGGCTCTGACATGAGAGCCCGCCCTCGCGGCGTGATAACCGTGAGTGCGGGCGTTCTCGTGTCGTGGCGGCGTAGCTCAGCTGGTTAGAGCGCACGACTCATAATCGTGAGGTCGGGGGATCGAGTCCCCCCGCCGCTACGGAATCGGACGGACCCGGTCACCTCCTCGGAGGGGCCGGGTCCTTTCGCGTTCCGAGGCCCGTCCGTCGCCCCGGTAGCCTGGCGGGCATGTCCACGCGTCGCCCCGCCCACCAGCCCGCCCGCGGCACCACCGCGCCCCGCGGCTTCGTCTCCCCGTGGGAGCACGGCTCCCGGCTGTACCGGACCCTCGTGCTGACCGGCTCCGCGCTGTTCCTCGTGGGGATCGTGCTGGCGGTCGTCGGCGGGACCACCGGACGCCTCGCCGTCTCCGGCACCGCCCTGGGCGTGCTCGGCGCGGGCGTCGCCGTGCACCTGTCCGCCCAGCTCGTGCGCTTCCGCCAGGCCGCCCGCCGGCAGGGGGAGCGGCGCCCCGGCCGTTAGGCTGGACGGCAGTCGAGAACCGTCCCGCAGGAGGCCCGAGTTGAGCGTGAACCCCGACGTCGCCGGGCGGAGCTATCCGCCCGCGCCACCCTTCCAGGTCGGCCGGGAGGCGGTCCGCGCCTTCGCCGAGGCCGTGCAGGCCCAGCATCCCGCGCACCACGACGTCGCGGCCGCCCGGGCCCTGGGACACGCCGACCTGGTCGCCCCGCCGACCTTCGCCGTCGTCATCGCCCAGCGCGCCGAGGCCGCCGTCGTCGCCGATCCCGAGCTGGGGATCGACTTCTCGCGCGTGGTCCACGCGGACGAGCGCTTCGTCCACCACCGGCCGCTGGTGGCCGGGGACGAGGTCGTGGCGACCGTGCGGGTCGAGGCCGTGAAGTCCCTCGGCGGCAACCGCATGGTCACCACCGTCACCGAGATCGCGGATCTGGACGGCGCACCCGTCTCCACCGTCACGTCCACCCTGCTGGTCCGGGGAGAGGAGTCCTGATGAGCACCGCCCCCCGCCTGTCCGACCTCGCCCGGGGCGAGGTGGTCGGCACGCGCACCGTCACGTTCACCCGCGCCGACCTCGTCGCCTACGCGGGCGCCTCCGGCGACCGCAACCCGATCCACTGGTCCCCGTCGTTCGCCGAGCACGTCGGCCTGCCCGGCGTCATCGCCCACGGGATGCTCACCATGGGCGCGGCCGTGCAGCTCGTCTCGGAATGGGCGGGCGACCCGGGCGCCGTCGTCGACTACCAGACCCGCTTCACCGGCATGGTGCCCGTCGCGGACACCACGGTCCGCACGGACGACGACGGCGCGCCCGTCCCCGGTGCCACGCTCGAGGTCGTCGGCACGGTCGGCGCCGTGGACGAGGCTGCCGGGACGGTGCGGATCGACCTGAACGTCACCAACCCGGACGCGGCGAAGCCGCGCGTGCTGACCAAGGCGCAGGCCGTGGTGCGCCTGGCCGACCCCGCGGGGGAGAGCGCGTGAGCGAGCGGCTGGCGGACCACACAACCACCCGCGTCGGCGGGCCCGCGCGCGCGTGGGTCACCGCGCGCACCGAGGCTGAGGCGATCGAGGCCGTGCGCGCCGCCGACGCGGCGGGCGAGCCCCTGTTCGTCCTCGGCGGCGGTTCCAACACCCTCATGGCGGACTCCGGCTTCCCCGGCACCGTCGTGCGGCTGGCCTTCGAGGGCATCGGGGTGCTGGACGGGCCGGTGCCCGGCGAGGGTGAGGCGCCGCCCGTCGGCGACGGGGCCCGGCTCGCGGGCCACGAGGGGGAGGCCGTCGTCGTGCGGGTCGCGGCGGGCCATCCGTGGGACGACGCCGTCGCATGGACCGTGGCGCACGGGCTCGGCGGGATCGAGGCGCTCTCGGGCATCCCGGGCTCGGCCGGCGCGACGCCCGTGCAGAACGTCGGCGCGTACGGTGCGGACGTCTCGCAGGTGCTCGTCGCCCTGCGCGCGTGGGACCGGGAGGCGGGGGACGTCGTCGAGCTGACGCCCGCGGATTTGCGCCTCGGCTACCGCGACTCCGTGATCAAGCGCTCCATGCTGGAGACCGGCGCGCCGAGTCCCCGGTGGATCGTGCTCTCGATCGACCTGCGGCTGCGTCGCGCCTCCTCCGACGCCGAGCCGACGGCGCCGGTCCGCTACGGGCAGCTGGCGGCCGCGCTCGACGTCGAGGAGGGCGCCCATGCCCCGCTCGCGGTGGTCCGCCGCGAGGTGCTGGCCCTGCGGGCCGCCAAGGGGATGGTGTCCGACCCGGCGGACCCGGACACGTGGTCCACGGGCAGCTACTTCACGAACCCGATCGTGCCCGCGTCCGTGCGGGCCTCCCTGCCCGAGGGCGCCCCGGCGTTCGCCGCCGGGGAGGCCGAGGACGGGACGCCGCTCGTGAAGCTCTCGGCGGCCTGGCTGATCGATCGCGCGGGCTTCGCGAAGGGCTTCGGGCTGCCCGAGGTCGGGCCCCGCGAGGGCGGTCCGGACGGCCGCGGAGTCGACGGCACCGGCCTGGCCGGGGGCCGCGCGTCGGTGTCCACGAAGCACACCCTCGCCATGACCAACCGCGGCGACGCGACCACCGAGGACGTCCTGACGATCGCGCGCACCGTGCGCGACGGTGTGCGCGAACGCTTCGGTGTCGAGCTGCACCCCGAGCCGATGATCATCGGCACCAGCCTCTGACCCCTCACTTTCGTTCGGGAAACGGCGCCCCCAGGAGTGCTTTCGTTCGGGAAACGGCGCCCCTTGGCGGGGCGGGCGCCGTTTCCCGAACGACAACGACCGAACACCCGCCGTTTCCCGAACGAAAACGGGGGCCGGGGGCGGGGGCCGGGTACGGGGGCCGGGGCTGGGCCGGGTGCGCGCCGCCGCGCCGGCGTCGCGGCTCAGAGGTTGCCGGTGGCGATCATCAGCATGCGGCGCACGGGCTCGGCCGCACCCCACAGCAGCTGGTCGCCGACGGTGAACGCCGACAGGTACTCGGGACCCATGTTGAGCTTGCGCAGCCGGCCGACGGGGATCTGCAGGGTGCCGGTCGCGGCGATCGGGGTCAGGTCGGTGACCGTGGCCTCCTTGGTGTTCGGCACCACCTGCACCCACTCGTTGTCCGCGGCGATGATCTGCTCGACCTCGTCCAGCGGCACGTCCCGGGTGAGCTTGAGGGTGAGGGCCTGCGAGTGGGAGCGCATGGCGCCGATCCGCACGCACAGCGAGTCGAACGGGATCCGGTCCGCCCCGGTCAGTCCGAGCACCTTGTTGGTCTCGTCGTAGGCCTTGCGCTCCTCGCGGGAGACGCCGTCGCCCAGGTCGGAGTCGATCCAGGGGATCAGCGAGCCGCCCAGCGGCACGCCGAACTGCGTCGAGTCCAGGCCGTCGCGCTGCAGCTCGATCACCTTGCGGTCGATCTCGAGGATCGCCGACGCCGGATCGGCCAGCTCGGCCCGCACCGCGCCGCCCAGCTCGGCGTACTGGGTGAGCAGCTCGCGCATGTGCCGGGCACCGCCGCCGGAGGCCGCCTGGTAGGTCATGGCGGTGCCCCACTCGACCAGGCCCGCCTTGAACAGGCCACCGAGGCCCATGAGCATGCAGGAGACGGTGCAGTTGCCGCCGATGAAGTCCTTCGTCCCGTTCGCCAGGGCGGCGTCGATCACGCCGCGGTTCACGGGGTCCAGTGCGATCACGGAGGTGTCCGCCATGCGCAGGGTGGAGGCGGCGTCGATCCAGATGCCGTCCCAGCCGGCGGCGCGCAGCTTCGGGTACACGGCCTGCGTGTAGTCCCCGCCCTGCGCGGTGAGGATCACGGGCAGGGCCTTGAGCGCGTCCACGTCGTACGCGTCCTGGAGCACGCCCGGGTCACCGGCCATGCCCTCGAGCACGGGCGCGGGACCGCCGGCGTTGGACGTGGAGAAGAAGACGGGATGGATACGGGCGAAGTCGCCCTCCTCGGCCATGCGCTGCAGGAGGACGGACCCCACCATGCCGCGCCAGCCGACCAGGCCCACGGTGGGCACGGCGGCCGCGTCGGGGGCGTTCACAGATGCGGGGGCAGCGGAAGTCATGCCCTCCAGGCTAGCGGCCCTGCTGCGCGCGCTTCCGCTTGTTCCACGCGATGAGACCGCCCACGGCAAACACCTGGGTCAGCACGAGCAGGAACACCAGCCCGGCGAGGGTCTTGCCCTGCAGCACGAGGATCAGCCCGAACACGGCGCACACGAACGCCAGCACGGGCAGGGCGACGAGCGCGAGGAACGAGACCGCCTGCGGGGAGAGCAGACGCTGGTCGGAGTCGGTCGAGGCCATGTCAGTCGCGTTCCCATCGTTCGAAGCGGTGGCGCGGGCCGGAGGCGGAGTCCAGCCACGCGTCGGGGGCGGGGTCGACGGCGGTGCGCCGCCAGCGGGCGTCGAGCGGCGGGGCGTGCGTGTCGCCGTCGACGTCGGCGTCGATCACGGTCACCTCGGCGCGCGAGGCCACGTCGAGGGCCTGCTCGTAGAGCGTCGCCCCGCCGATCACCCACACGGTGTCACAGCCGTCGGCCTCGGCCGCGGCGGCCAGGGCCGCCCCGAAGTCCGGCACGACGACGGCGCCCGCGGCCCGCAGCTCCGCGCCGGCCTCCTCGGTGGCCGTCAGGGTGCGGGAGACCACGATGTTCGTGCGCCCGGGCAGCGGGCGGAAGCGCGCCGGGAACGACTCCCACGTGCGCCGGCCCATGATCACGGGGTGGCCGTGCGTGTGGGCCCGGAAGTGCGCGAGGTCCTCCGGGACGTGCCACGGCATGGTGCCGTCGCGACCGATGACGCGCTCGGGGGTCTGGGCCCAGATCATGGCGATCACGGGCTCGGTGGGACGGGTGGCCCGGCTCATGGGGTCGCTGCGCATCCTCGGCTCAGACGGCGATCGGCGCCGTGATGGTGGGGTGGTGACGGTAGTCGAGGACCTCGAAGTCCTCGTAGTCGTAGTCGAAGATCGACGCGGGGGTGCGCCGCAGCCGCAGCCGCGGGTACGGGTACGGCTCGCGGGAGAGCTGCTCGCGCACCTGCTCCTCGTGGTTCGCGTAGATGTGCACGTCCCCGCCGGTCCACACGAACTCGCCGGGAGTCAGCCCGGTCTGCTGCGCGACCATCACCGTGAGCAGCGCGTACGAGGCGATGTTGAACGGCACGCCGAGGAACAGGTCCGCCGAGCGCTGGTAGAGCTGGCATGAGAGCCGCCCGGGGGCGCCGTCCTGACCGGGGGAGACGTAGAACTGGAACAGCGCGTGGCACGGCGGCAACGCCATCTCGTCCACCTCGGCGGGGTTCCACGCGGTGACGATGTGCCGGCGCGAGTCGGGGTTCGTCCGGATCTGCTCCACGACCTTGGCGATCTGGTCGATGTGGCCCCCGTCCGGGGTGGGCCACGAGCGCCACTGCACGCCGTAGACGGGGCCGAGCTCGCCGTCCTCGTCCGCCCACTCGTTCCAGATCCGCACGCCGCGCTCCTGGAGCCACCGCACGTTCGAGTCCCCGCGCAGGAACCACAGCAGCTCGAGCGCGACCGACTTGAAGTGCACGCGCTTGGTCGTGATCAGCGGGAAGGACTCGGCCAGGTCGAAGCGCAGCTGGCGGCCGAACACGCTGCGCGTGCCCGTGCCGGTCCGGTCCGTCTTGACGGCCCCGTGGGCCATCACGTCGGCGAGGAGGTCCTCGTAGGGGGTGGGGATGCTCACCCGGTCCACTCTAGCGATCCGAGCGGACGCGCTGAGCGTCGTCGACGGCCCGGCGGAGGCGGGTACCGGCAGGGCAGGGCCCCGCCCCCGGTCAGCCGTGGAAGACCATGTCCTGGTACTCGGGGTAGCGGCGCAGGTAGTCCTCCACGTAGGAGCACTCGGGCACGATCCGGTCACCCTCCGCGCGCAGCCGGTCCAGGACCATGGTCACGAGGGCGCGGGCATAACCGCGGCGGCCGAACTGCTCGTCGATGATGGTGTGCTGCAGGCGCAGGACCACGGTGTCCTCGCCGTCCGCGCCGCGCACGGTCTCCTGGTCGTAGCCGAGGAACCCGATGAAGGTCCCGTCCTGGCGCAGCTCGAAGCGCTGACGGTCCGGGTCCCGGGTCACCGTGAGGCGCTCGTGGACGATCTTCTCGGGCTGGCTCTGGGCGGCGGTGTTCTCCATGACCCGAGCCTAGGGCCGGGGGCGGGCCCGCTCAACGGTGGCCCGGTCGTGCGGGCCGAGGCCGGCGCGGGCGGCTCAGTCGTCCCAGGGGTCGTAGACCTCGACGGCCACCACGTCGCCGTCGAGGTCGAGCGCGCGGTGCGCCACCAGCACAGCGCCGGGCCGCAGCCACGGATCCTCGGTCGGCAGGGCCCGCAGCACGCGGTCCGCCTGGCCGGCGGCCGCGTCCTCGACCACCTCGAACAGGGTCGGCAGCACCGGCCGGTGCGTGCACACGACCAGCGGCCGGGAGCGGCCCATGAGCTCGGCCATCACCTTGCGGGTCTTCTTGGGCTTCTCCCGGGCCGTGGTCTCCGTGAACGCGCCCTTGGTCTTCAGCGGCAGCCGGCTGGACTTCACGAGCGGGGCCAGCGTCTCCACGCAGCGGCGCCACGGGGAGGAGACCAGCCGCTCCGGCCGCCAGGCCGACACGAGGCCCTCGACGGCGAGCGCCTGCCGCCGGCCCGTCGCCGCCAGCGGGCGCTCCTGCTCGGCGCGGGACCACGAGGAGCGGGGCTTGGCCTTGGCGTGGCGCAGCACCAGCAGCGGCACGGTCCGCAGGCGCCCCCGGGAGGCGGCACGCAGCAGCAGGTCGAGCGGTTCGTGATCCGAGTCGTTCGTCAGCAGCCGCCGGGCCTCGTCCGGCCCGACCCAGCGGACCTCGTCCACCTCGTCGCCGTCGGGGAGGGCGCGCTGGCCGTCGACCTCGGCGGCCCAGTACCAGACCTCCTTGCTCTGACGTGCGCCCCGCTTGCCGGGCACCTCGTACGCCGTCACGCACAGCGGGATGCCCGGCCGCAGCTCGAGGCCGACCTCCTCGCGCAGCTCGCGCACCGCGCACTCCGGCAGGGTCTCACCCGGATCGAGCTTGCCCTTGGGCCACGACCAGTCGTCGTAGCGGGGCCGGTGGATCACCATCACCTCGAGGCCGCCGGGCACGCGGCGCCACGGCAGCATGCCGGCGGCCAGCACCTCGGCGCGGGGGCCTTCCGAGACACGGTCCTCCGTGGACCAGCGGGCGACGCGGTCGGCGTGGGACGAGGGCATGGGGCGGGTTCCTCTCGAGGTGCGGCGGCCGCGACGACTGCTGGGGCAGGGCACGGGGCGTGGCCGACCCCGCGGGGGCCGGCCCCACCAGGATACGAGGCCGCCGGGATGTGCCCGGCCGGTCCCCGCCCGAGGGTCTCAGGGGCGGCGGTATTGGGCGTCGGCGGCGAACAGCTCGAAGCCGAGGGACGCGTAGAGCGTGACGGCGGCCGTGTTGTCCGCGTCCACGTACAGGTCCACGACGTCGACCCCCTGCTCCGCCATCCGGTGCAGCCCCGCCAGGGTGAGGGCCCGACCGAGGCCGAGGCCCTGGGCGTCGGGGGAGACGCCCACGGCGTACACCTCCCCGACGCGCGGGCCGTCGGCTCCGGCATCCGGCTCCACCTTCGTCCAGTGGAAGCCGAGCAGCCGCCCGTCCGCCTCGCGGGCGGCGAGCAGGAGGCCGTCGGCGTCGAACCAGTCCTCCGCCATGCGGTCGTCGAGGTCGGCGCGGGTCAGGCTGCCCTGTTCGGGGTGGTCCGCGAAGGCGGCGGCGTTCACGTCCAGCCAGGCCTGCTCGTCCTGGCCGGGGACGAAGCCGCGCAGGGCCACCCCGTCGGCGAGCCGCACCTCCGGCAGGGCCGCGAGCGCCGCGTGCGACAGGCGCATCCGGCGCAGCTCGCGGACGGGCTCGAGGCCGTGCCGCCGGGCGAGCCGGACCGCCCCCGGGAGCATGCCGTGGGCCCAGACGCTCGTGGTCTCCTCCCGCGCCAGGTCCCGGACCGCGGCGGCCGCGGCGTCGGCCAGGACCGTCCCCCGGCCGGTGCGGCGTGCGGTCGGGTCGACGACGAGCTCGAGCACGGCCGCCGTGCCCTCGGGCACGAGCACGGCCGCCCCGTCGATCGCCCCGTCCGGGCCCCGGGTGGCCCCCCACCAGAGCTGCCCGCCGCGGGCGAGCAGCACGCGCGTCTGGTCCGACAGCGGGGGATGACCGTCCGCCGCCCCGGCGCGGTCGGCCAGGTCCAGGACGGCGCTCGCCTCCTCCGGGCGCGGGGTGACGACGCGCGGCATGCCGTCGGCGTCGGAGGTCGTGGGGGTGGGGTGTTCGGCCATGCCGGCCACCCTACGGAAGGAGGACGGTGGCCCGCGAGGTGCGCCCCGCCGTCGCCCGCCCAGGGCCGAGCCGGTGCGCACCTGGCAGGATGGGGCAGGTGATGCGCTTGTCCATGGCCCTGAGTGCGGCCGTCGCCGCCCTCGTCCTGGGCGGTGCCGCGTTGCTGGGCCCGGTCCCCGCCGCCCTCGCCGCCGCCGTCGTGATCCTGGTCATCGCCTGGGGCTGGCCGCGGCAGATGGGGGCGCCCGCGCGCCTCTCGCTCAGCGTCACCCTGGCCGTCGCCGGGGGCGCCGCGGTGCTGCTCATGCTGCTGTGGCCGCCGCTCGAGGACGGCCACAGCGGGGCCTGGACGCTCTTCGAGCCGCTCGCCGTCGTCGTCGCCTGGAGCACCATGGCCTCGTTCGTCGTCCAGCTGGTGCGCGGGACCGGCCGGCCGCTGCGCCTCGAGTCCACCGTCGCCACGATGGGCGGGGCGTTCGTGGCCGTCGTGACAGCGTGCTGGGTGGCCGTCTCACGCTGGAGCGACACCCCCGCGGTCGCCGGGCTGGTCATCACGCTGGCGGTCACGGTGGCCGCGGTCTCCCTCGTCGGCCTCACCCCGTGGATGCAGGGCCGGCCGGGAGTCCTGGCGCTCGTGGTCATCCCCCTCAGCACGGTGCTCGCGTGGCCCGTCTCCGCGCTGGCCGGCGTGGGCGCCCGGGACCGGCCGGCCGTCATGGCCGCGGCGCTCGCGGTGGCCGTGCTGGTGTCCCTGACCGCCGCCACGGCGCCGTCGTCGCGGCCGCGGCCCGAGGACCGGCCGGTGGGCACCACCCTGCGCCCGCGCCGGGCGGGCTACGCCCTCGCGTTGGCGCCCGTGGGAGCGGCCGGCGTCGTGGCGCACGTCATGGTGGGCTTCCTGGCCTGACAGGTCGGGCCCGCTCGGTAGGATGTCCCGCATGGATACCCTTCTTGCGCTCGAGATCTTCTTCCTGGCCCTCGTGGTCCTGGCCGGCCTGGGCATGGCCGCCGTCGCCGCGGTCGTCATCAGCGGCCTCTTCAAGGGCCAGCGCTGAGGACGCGCGGCCCGCTGTCGGGCCGCGCCGTGATCTGCCATGGCGACTGAACTCCCCTATGACCTCACCCCCGAGCTCGCGCCCCTGTCCTGGCTCATCGGCAGCTGGGAGGGCCAGGGTCGCCTCGGCGACGGCTCCGCCGGCACCGAGATCTTCTACCAGCGGGTGGACTTCACCGAGCACGGTCTGCCGTTCGTCGAGTACCGCGCGGAGTCGTGGCTGTGCGAGGCGGACGGCACGTTGCTGCGTCCGCTGACCGTGGAGTCCGGCTTCTGGCAGGTGGACCGGGCGCGGCGCGACGGCGACGTCGGCCCCGGCATGCGCCCGGCGGACATCGTCCCCGCGTTCCGCTCCGCCGAGGACGTCGAGCGGCTGCGCGCCGGCGACGAGGGCTTCGGCCTGACCGCCACCATCACGCATCCGGGCTCGCTGTCCGAGCTGTACTACGGCCGCATCAAGGGCCCGCAGCTGCAGCTGGCCACGGACGCGGTCCTGAGTGGCTCCGCCGCCGGCCCGTACCACCGGGCCACCCGCATGGCCGGTCTCGTGAACGGGCAGCTGTTCTGGCGCTGGGACGTCGCGGACGCCGCGGGCGCCGAGCTCGAGGCGCACGCCTCCGCCATCCTGGACCGCATGCCGAGCGCGGCCGAGGGTCGGCTCGCCCCGGGGGCCGAGCGTCCTCGCGGGGCTCGCGGGGAGCAGTCGTGACAGCCTCCCGCAGCCCGCTGTTGGACCTGGCCGTGGCCGAGCCGCAGGGGCCGGCCGGCGGCGCCGTCGAGGGCCTCGGCCCGGACGCCGGCGTCGCCGCGCACTACGGTCGCCCCCTGCCCGAGCAGCGCGCCCTCGCCCGGGGCCGCGCCCTGGTGGACCTCTCCCACCGGGCCGTGCTCTCCGTGTCCGGCCCGGACCGGCTGAGCTGGCTGCACACGCTCGGCACGCAGCACGTCGAGACGCTGCCCCCCGGCACGAGCACCGAGATCCTCTTCCTCGACGTGCAGGGGCGGATCGAGCACGCCGCCCACCTGCTCGAGGACGGCGCCGCGGCCTGGCTCGTCACGGACCGCGAGGACGGCCCGGGCCTCGCCGCGTGGCTCACCTCGATGCGCTTCTCCCACGACGTCACGCTGCGGGACCACACCGGGGCGGTCGCCGTCGTGGGCGCCACCGCGCCCGTGCCCGGCTGGGAGGACCGCACCGTGTGGCTGGACCCGTGGCCGCGCGTCGGGGCGGGCGGCTGGGCCTACACGGCCGATCCGGATCCGGCGACCCACCCGGGTGCGGACTGGTCCTGGCGCGAGTACCTCGTCACCCGGGCCGACCTCGAGGCCACCGTCCGCGCGCTCGGCACGGGCGTGCTCGCGGGCTGGTCCCTGGCGGGCACGACGGCGGCCGAGGCGCTGCGCATCGAGGCCGGCCGCCCCCGCCGGGCCCTCGACGTGGACGACCGCGCGATCCCGCACGAGCTGGACCTGCTGCGCACCGCCGTGCACCTCGAGAAGGGCTGCTACCGCGGTCAGGAGACCGTGGCGCGCGTGCACAACCTGGGCCGCCCGCCCCGCCGCCTCACCCGCCTGCTCCTGGACGGCTCCGTCCACGCGCTCCCCGAGCACGGTGCCCCCGTGATCCTCCGGCCGGCCGAGGACACGCCCGAGGCCCGCGCCGCCGCCCGTCCGGTGGGGACGGTCACCGCCGCGGCCCAGCACCATGAGGCGGGCGCCGTCGCCCTGGCGCTGCTCAAGCGCACGGTGCCCGTGGACGCCGAGCTGCTGGTCCGCGAGGACGCTCCCGGCGAGGACGGTGCCGCCGAGGGCGGCTGGATCGCCGCGAGCCAGGAGCCGCTCGTGTCCCCGGACGCCGGGCAGGTCGTCGGCCGACCGCGCGGCGTGGGCCGCCTGCGCTGACCGACTCGCCGGCTCAGTCCAGCGCGAGGACGGTCCGCGTGCCCGCCGCCTCCAGCCCGACGGCGATCGCCACGTGGTGCGCGGCCGTGTGGCCCGCCGGCACCTCGGCGAACGGCAGCAGCCCCTCCAGCGCCGCCCGGTCCATCGCCACGGCCACCGCGTAGCGGCCGAGCCCACGACCGCGCAGCCGCGGTGGGGTGAGGGTGCCCAGCGAGGCCAGCACGCCGCCCGTCACGCGATGCCCCGCCGCCGCCACCGCGGCTTCGATCGCCCGTCCCGCGCCGTCGTCGGGAACGAGCGCGACCGAGGACTCCCAGGAGGGGACACCCGCCTCGGCCACGTCGTCTGCGGGGGCCTGCGCGACCACGGCGTGGACGTGGGCGGGGTCGTCGGACACGTTGACGGTGCGCGAGGGGTCGACCGGCGGCGGTTCCTCGGCGGCGTAGAGCGTGAACTCGCCGCGGGAGCGCACGGCCTCCCCGGCGGCGGCGCGCACCGCCGTCCGCAGCAGGGCCGACTCCACGCCCAGCGCCTCGGCGGGCACGCCGCGGCAGGCACGCGTGAACCACGCCGGCCCCGCCACGACGGTGGCCCAGGGCAGGGCCAGCACCTCCGCCTCGGCGACGCCCTGCCGGGCCACCTCGATGCGGCGCGGCTCGGCGCCCGCCGCCGGGGCGTCGCCGGGCAGGAGCGCGGTGTCGGGCAGGCCGAGCCGACGCGCCAGCCCGAGGGCCAGCACGCCGACGGCGGGGTGGTCGGGTCTCACCGGCCGAACAGGATCTTCGCCTCGTCGTAGCGGGAGACCGGCACCTTCTTGAGGCCCTTGAGGGCGGCGCTCATGGGGATGGAGATGATCTCCGTGCCGTTGGCCGCCACCATCTGTCCCCAGCGGCGCTGGGCGACGAGGTCGACGGCGCCCATGCCGAAGCGCGTGGAGAGCACGCGGTCCGTGGCGGTGGGGGCGCCGCCGCGCTGGATGTGGCCCAGGATGGTGCTGCGCGTCTCGATGCCCGTCATCTCCTCGATCTCGCGGGTCACCCACTCGCCGATGCCGCCCAGACGCGGCCGGCCGGACGCCTCGACCCCGGCCTCGGCCAGCGGATCGTCGTGGCCCTCGGGGACGAAGCCCTCCGCCACCACGACCAGCGGGGAGCGACCGCGGTCGTGGACCTGCTGCACCCACTCGGCGACCTGGGACATCGGGGTGCGGACCTCGGGGATGAGGATCGCGTGGGCGCCGGCGGCCATGCCCGAGTGCAGGGCGATCCAGCCGACGTGGCGGCCCATGACCTCGGCGACCATGCAGCGGTGGTGGGACTCGCCCGTGGTGCGCAGCCGGTCCATGGCGTCCGTGGCGATCTGCACGGCCGTGTCGAAGCCGAACGTGTAGTCGGTGCCCTGCAGGTCGTTGTCGATCGTCTTGGGCACGCCCACGATCGGCAGCCCGTCCGCGGCCAGGCGGTTCGCGCCGGCCAGGGTGCCCTCGCCGCCGATCGCGATGACGGCGTCGATGTCCAGCTCGCGCAGGTTGCGGAGCATGTTCTCCGGGCCGCCGCCCTCCGCGTTGTAGGGGTGCGTGCGGGAGGTGCCGAGGATGGTGCCGCCGGTGCGGGCCAGGCCGCGCACGCGGGAGCGGGGCAGGTCCTCGACGTCCTTCTCGATCAGGCCGGACCACCCGTTGCGGATGCCCACCATCTCCATGTCGTACGACTTGATGCCGTGCAGGACGGCGGAGCGGATGACGGCGTTGAGGCCGGGGCAGTCGCCTCCGGAGGTGAGCATTCCGACGCGCATGGGGGTCCTCTCGGGCGTTCTCGTGGGGGTCGGCACCACCCTAGGCGTGCCCGCCGCGTCGCGTCAGGGGACGGGCGACGGGCGGCGGGTCAGCCGAGGGCCACGAGGACGGCGACCTGGAGGGCCGTCGCACCCACGAGGATGCCGCTCGCCGGGCCGAGGGTGCCGGGACGACGGCCGCTGAGCAGAGCGCCCAGCAGGACGGGGGCGATCACCGCGAGCGCGGCCACGAGCATCGGCACCGCCAGCAGCGTGGGGGTCGGACCGACACCGAGCAGCAGGCTGATCCCGAGGGCGGCGAGCGCGGCGAGGACGGCCCCGGCGTAGGTGGCGGCCTGCGCGATCGGCCCGAGGCGCGGCTTCGCGGCCGTGGCTGCGGACCCCGAGCCGGTCGGGGCGGTGGCTGCCCGGGGGGCCTCCTCGGCCAGGCGCGCCGCGGCTCGCCGCTCGCGGGAGTGGACGTGGTCGCGCCAGGTGCCGGTCGCGGGGTCGATCCATTCGGGGTGGAAGCCGTGCGGGTCGGTGACCTCGGCCGCCCGCTCGCGCGGACCTCCGCCGACGTACCAGGCCGGGCGCGGCACGGCGTGGCTGGGCTGGTCGGCGTCGGGGGCCCGGCCCGGGGCCACGCGGGCCTGCGCCCGGCCGTCCCAGCGGGTCACGAGCCACCAGACGAGCACGGCCAGCGCGCCCAGGCCCAGGAGGGAGCCGGGGCCGCCCACGGCCGGGGCGATGAGGGTGAACCCGGCGCCGAGCAGCAGGTTGAGGGCGCCGATCGCCCCGATCACGCCGATGGCCACGGTGGCGTCCTGCCACTCCCTGCGGCGCAGGCGGCCGAACTGCACGCGTCCGTCGGCGTCGGGGAGCACGGCCCAGGCGGCCGCGTAGGCCAGCAGGCCCAGGCCCGCGGAGACCATGCACACGGCGACGAACACGCCGCGGGCGAGCAGCGGGTCGATGCGGTAGCGCTCGGCCACCCCGCCGAGCACCCCGCCGACCCACGAGGCCGGCGAGCGGCGCACGCCCCAGCTCAGGACGGCGCGGCGCAGCCAGCCCGGCAGGGCGTCCAGTCCGTCGGGGCCGGTCTCGCCCGAGGCGGCTCCGTCGGGGGCGACGTGGGGGCCGGGGCGGGCCGGTGAACGGGTCGTGTGTGCTCGTCATGTCTCCATCCTCGTCCGCCTGCGGCCCCCGCCCATCCGGGAACTCCCGGAATCCTCCCCGGATGTGCCGCCCCGTCCGACACGGCAGGATGGGGGCATGCCCACCCCGTCCGCGCCCGCGCCGGCCCCGCGTCCGCCGTTGATGCGGCACGGGGCCGACCGTCCGGTGTCCGGCGTCGCCGCGGGGCTCGCCCGGCACCTCGGGATGCCCGCCGGCCGCGTCCGCGCGGCCCTGGCGCTGCTGAGCCTGCTGGGCGGCGCGGGCCTGGCCCTGTACGTGTGGCTCTGGCTGCTCATGCCGGAGGAGGGTCCGGACGGCGCCCCCGCCGCCGACGCCCCCACCCTGCGTGGTCGCGCCCCCGAGGTGCTCGAGCGGGTGCGCGAGGGCGGCTGGCCGGTGCTGCTGGCCGCCGTGGTGCTCGGCGTGGGCGTGCTGACCGTCGCGGACGGCCTCGGCCTCACCGTCGACTGGGCGCTCGTGGGCCCGGTGGCCGTCCTCGTGATCGGCCTCGGCCTGGCCTGGATGCAGCTCGACCTGGCGGGCGGGCCCCGGGCCGGGCGGAGCGGACGACTGGTCCGCCTCGTGCTCGGCACGGCCCTCGTGCTGCTGGCGGTGCTGGCCATCGTCCTGGGCGCCGTGAGCTCGGGCGAGCTGTGGCGGGCTCTGCTGGCCGCCGTCGCGATGCTCGCCGGCGCGGCGCTGGTGGCCATGCCCTACGCCCTGGCCTGGCTGCGCCGACGCGACGCGGAGCGGACCGCGTTCGCGGTGCAGGCCCAGCGCGCCGAGATCGCGGCGCACCTGCACGACTCGGTGCTGCAGTCCCTCGCCCTCATCCAGCGGCGCGCCCAGGACGCGGACGTGGTGGCCCGGGTGGCCCGCGCCCAGGAGCGTGAGCTGCGTCAGTTCCTCGCCCTGGACTCCCGCGGCGGCCCGCACTCCCTGGCGGAGGCGCTCGACCAGCACGCCGCCGCCGTCGAGGACGCCCACGGGGCCCGGGTGGAGGTCGTGGCCGTGGGGCGGGCCGCGGGGGCGTGGCTCGAGCCGCTCGCGGCCGCGGCACGCGAGGCCATGCAGAACGCGGCCCGGCACGCCGGCGACGCGCAGGTCTTCGCGGAGGCCGGTGAGGACGACCGCGGCCGCACCGTCGCGGAGGTGTTCGTCCGGGACCGCGGCCCCGGCTTCGACCTGCCCACGGTCCCGGCCGACCGGCTCGGCGTGCGGGAGTCGATCCTCGGCCGCATGGAGCGTGCCGGCGGGACCGCCCGCATCCGGTCCGGCCCGGGCGGCACCGAGGTCCACCTGACGCTGGCCGAGCCCGAGGGTGCGCGAGCGCGCACCGGACAGGAGCACCCATGACCGACCCCGCCCCGCGCACGGCCGTCATCGTGGACGACCACGCGATCTTCCGCTCCGGCCTGCGCGCCGACCTGGACCCGGACCGACTGGCCATTCTCGGCGAGGCCGGGGACGTGGACGAGGCCGTCCGCGCCGTGCTGGACCTGGCGCCGGATGTGGTGCTGCTGGACGTGCACCTGCCCGGCGGGGCCGGCGGCGGGGGAGCGGAGGTGGCCGAGCGTGTCCTCGCGCGCCGACCCGCGCAGCGGTTCCTGGCCCTGTCCGTCTCGGACGCGGCCGAGGACGTCGTCGCCGTGATCCGTGCGGGGGCCCGCGGCTACATCACCAAGACGGCCTCCGGCGCCGAGGTGGCGGACGCGGCGGTCCGCGTGGCCGACGGCGACGCCGTGTTCTCGCCCCGGCTGGCCGGGTTCGTCCTCGACGCCTTCCGCGGCACGGCGCCCGCGCCTCCGCCCGTCACCGCTGCGGCGACGAGCGGGGCTGCGGCCCCCGACGAGGACCTCGACCGGCTCTCGGCACGGGAGCGGGAGGTCATGCGGCTGATCGCCCGCGGATACACCTACCGGGAGGCCGGGGCGGAGCTGTTCATCTCGGACCGCACGGTCGAGACCCACGTGTCCTCCGTGCTGCGCAAGCTCCAGCTCTCCAACCGCCACGAGCTGACCCGCTGGGCCGCGCGCCGCGGATACGCCTGAGCCCCGCGGCGCGCGGCGTCGCGGGGCTCAGGGGTGGGGTGTGCGGCTCAGGCGCTGAGCAGGGCGCGGATGCGCTCGACGCCCTCCGCGAGGTCCGCATCGCCCAACGCGTAGGACAGTCGCAGGTAGCCGGACGGGCCGAACGCCTCGCCCGGGACCACGGCGACCTCCGCCTCGTCGAGGATGAAGGCGGCCAGCTCGGCCGACGTCGTGGGGGTGACGCCCCCGCGGTAGGTCTTCCCGAGCGCCTCCCGCACGTCCACGTACGCGTAGAACGCGCCCTGCGGGGTGGGGCAGTGGAAGCCCGGCACGGCGTCCATGGCCTCGACCATGGCCCGGCGCCGGCGGTCGAACGCCGTCTTCATCTCCGCCACGGCGTCCAACGGGCCGGCGACGGCGGCCAGCGCGGCCCGCTGCGACACGTTGGCCACATTCGAGGTGGCGTGGGACTGCAGGTTCGTGGCGGCCTTGACCACGTCCAGCGGACCGGCCATCCAGCCGACGCGCCAGCCCGTCATGGCGTAGGTCTTGGCGACGCCGTTGAGGATCACGGACTGCTCCGCCAGCTCGGGCACGGCGCGGACGATCGAGGTGAACGGCATGCCGTCGTAGGTCAGGTGCTCGTAGATCTCGTCGGTGACCACCCACAGCCCCCGCTCCCGTGCCCACCGGCCGATCGCCGCCGTCTCCTCGGGGGAGTACACGGCGCCGGTGGGGTTGGAGGGGGAGACGAACAGGAGCACCTTGGTGCGGTCCGTGACGGCCTCGTCGAGCTGGTCCACGGTGACCTTGTAGCCCTGCTCGGGGCCGGCGAACACCTCCACCGACACGCCCCCGGCCAGGCGGATCGCCTCGGGGTAGGTGGTCCAGTAGGGGGCGGGGACGAGCACCTCGTCCTGCGGGTCCAGCAGGGCGGCGAAGGCGTTGTACACGGCCTGCTTCCCGCCGTTGGTCACGAGCACCTGGGCGGCCTCGAGGGACACGCCGGAGTCGCGCAGCGTCTTGGCCGCGATCGCCTCGCGCAGCTCGGGCAGGCCGGCGGCGGGGGAGTAGCGGTGGTTCTTCGGGTCCCGGGCCGCGGCGACGGCGGCCTCCACGATGTAGTCCGGGGTGGGGAAGTCGGGCTCGCCGGCGCCGAAGCCGATCACCGGGCGCCCGGCGGCCTTGAGCTCCTTGGCGCGGGCGTCGACGGCGAGGGTGGCGGAGGGGG
>NZ_JABFBB010000003.1:0-62128 GCF_017168555.1 Micrococcus sp. KRD012 | reverse complement strand
GCCATGGGGACCTTCTTCGAGCTCGACGGGGAGGGCGGGGCGGAGCGGGGCTCCGTCCTGCCAGGGTACTGACTGCCCGGGGCCCGTTCGACTCCCGCCGCCCGATGGCGTATCCTGGATCTCCGGTACCGCGTTCACGGTCGATCCCACGAGGGTTCGGCCGGCTCCGTCGGTCCGAAGGGTAGTGGCGCAATTGGTAGCGCAGCGGTCTCCAAAACCGCAGGTTGCAGGTTCGAGTCCTGTCTGCCCTGCTCGATGCCGAGCCTTGTGCTCGGCATCGGACGTGTAGAAAGCGATTCGGCGATCCGACGAGTGAGGCCACGTGACTGAGATGGCGGCGAACGGCGGGGGGCCCGCCCCCACGCCGAGCAGGCAGCGTCGCGGGCTGTTCGCGCGGATCGCGCTGTTCCTGCGCCAGGTGGTGGACGAGCTCCGCAAGGTCGTCACCCCCACGAGCGAGGAGCTGCTGCGCACGACCGGAGTGGTGCTCGCCTTCGTGGCGTTCATGATCCTGCTGGTCATGGGGCTGGACTGGGTGTTCGGCACCGTGGCGGGTCTCCTGTTCGGCGCCGGCGGCCTCTGAGCCCGGCGCGGACGGTCCCGACGTCGCAGGACGCGTCCCCCGCACGCCCGTGAGGGCCCTCCCCGACGGCAGGGCCCGCCGTCCGTCAGCAGAAAGCAGGAACCGTGTCCGAGCAGGAACTGGATCGTCAGCCCGCCGAGGAGTCCGTCCCGATGTCGGAGGACGCCGTGGCCGAGGAGACCGCCGAGACCGCGCAGGACGCCGGCACGCCCGTCGAGGACGCCCTGGACGAGGTCGCCGGCAGCGGTGACGAGACCGCCGAGGCCACCGTGCAGGAGGCCGACCTGGCCGTCGCCGAGGGCGAGGACGCACCGACCCCCGTCGAGGAGCAGTCCGACGACGAGCCCGCCGTGGACCCCGCCGAGGAGCTGCGCACCCGCCTGCGCCGCCAGCCCGGCGACTGGTACGTCGTCCACACCTACGCCGGCTACGAGAAGCGCGTGAAGACGAACCTCGAGGCCCGCATCCTGACCCAGGACATGGAGGACTCGATCTACGAGATCGAGGTCCCCATGGAGGAGGTCGTGGAGATCAAGAACACCACGCGCAAGATCGTCTCGCGCGTGCGCATCCCGGGCTACGTGCTCGTCCGCATGGACCTCGACGACGCCTCGTGGGGCGTCGTACGGCACACCCCGGGCGTCACGGGCTTCGTGGGCAACGACGCCCACCACCCGCAGCCGCTCAGCCTGGACGAGGTGTACGACATGCTCGCCCCGTCCGTGATCCAGGAGGCCGCCCGCGCCGCCGAGAAGGCCGGCCTGGCCGTCCCCGCCGCGGCCGAGTCCGGCGCGCCCGCCGCCCCCGCGATCCACGTGGACTTCGAGGTCGGCGAGTCGGTCACCGTCAACGACGGCCCGTTCGAGACCCTCCCGGCCACGATCTCCGAGATCAAGCCGGAGGCCCAGCAGCTCGTGGTGCTCGTCTCGATCTTCGAGCGCGAGACCCCCGTGACGCTGTCCTTCAACCAGGTGACCAAGGCCATCTGAGGACACCCGACGCTTCCGCACCGGGCCGGCCGCCTGCCGGCCCGGACGCGGCACCGGCCGCCGCGCCACGGCGGCCACCGCCCCCGGTGCGCTCCTGCGCCGAGGGTCCCCCAGTGAGAGAAGGATCCACTCATGGCTCCCAAGAAGAAGGTCACCGGTCTGATCAAGCTTCAGATCCAGGCCGGCGCCGCCACCCGCGAGATCGCCGGCGAGCTCATCCGCCTGTACTCGGCCCGCATGGCCTCGCGCGGCCACGCGTTCGCCCCGGACACCCCGTGGCAGGCCGAGCTGGAGGAGGCGTTCCCGTTCATCGAGCCGCCCATCGGCCCCGCCCTGGGCCAGCACGGCGTGAACATCATGGAGTTCTGCAAGGCGTACAACGCCGCCACCGAGTCGCAGCGCGGCAACGTGGTCCCGGTCGAGATCACCGTGTACGAGGACCGCTCGTTCACCTTCGTGACCAAGACCCCGCCGGCCGCCGAGCTCATCAAGAAGGCCGCCGGCGTCGCCAAGGGCTCCGCCACCCCGCACACGGCCAAGGTCGGCACGCTGACCCAGGCCCAGTGCGAGGAGATCGCCCAGACCAAGATGGAGGACCTGAACGCCAACGACGTCCAGGCCGCCGCCAAGATCATCGCGGGCACCGCCCGCTCGATGGGCATCACCGTCGAGGGCTGACGCCCACCCCCACCCCCTTCCAGTGGCAGGGCCGAGCGCGGCCCGCAGACCACGACTGCACAAGGAGAAGAACGCAGATGGCACAGCGCAGCAAGGCATACAAGGCGGCCAAGGCCGCGATCGGCGAGGATCTGTACTCGCCGGTGGAGGCGATCCGCCTCGCCAAGGAGACCAACCCCTCCAAGACCGACGCCACCGTGGAGGTGGCCCTCCGCCTCTCGGTCGACCCCCGCAAGGCCGACCAGATGGTCCGCGGCTCCGTGAGCCTGCCCCACGGCACCGGCAAGACCGCCCGCGTCGTCGTGTTCGCCACCGGTGACCGCGCCGAGGCCGCCCGCGCCGCCGGCGCGGACGTCGTGGGCGACGACGACCTGATCGCCCGGATCTCCGAGGGCTGGGTGGACTTCGACGCCGCCGTGGCCTCCCCGGAGCTCATGGGCAAGGTCGGCCGTCTGGGCAAGGTGCTCGGCCCCCGCAACCTGATGCCGAACCCCAAGACCGGCACCGTGACCCCGGACGTGGCCAAGGCCGTGGCCGACATCAAGGGCGGCAAGATCGACTTCCGCGTCGACAAGCACTCCAACCTGCACTTCATCATCGGCAAGACCTCCTTCGAGGCCAAGGCCCTGGTGGAGAACTACGCCGCAGCCCTCGAGGAGGTCCTGCGTCTGAAGCCGTCCTCCTCCAAGGGCCGCTACATCTCCAAGGCCACCGTGGCCACCACCTTCGGCCCGGGCGTGCCCATGGACCCGAACGTGACCTCGGTGGACTCCTCCGAGCTCTGAGCCACGCGGCCCCGGTGATCGGGGCCCACGACGTCGGCCGGTCGTCCCCGCAGCGGGGACGACCGGCCGGCGTCGTCCCGGGTCGATTTTGCGGGCCCGCCCCGGACGTGTACGCTGGTGCCTACCGAAGACCGCCGGTCGTGGTGCCCTGCCTCCGGGCAGAGCCCACCGAAGGATCTCCCTGACGGAGACGGCCCGCGCAGGTGAACGTGAGCCACGCTCGCATCCGCACGTCGACCCTCCGGGTCCGGCCGCGTCGATGCTCCTGCTGCGCCCCGTGCATCTGCACGGGGCGCTTTCTCGTCTCGGGGTGGCGGTTCCCACGCATCATCGAGAGGAGTGCCATGGCGACGTCCGCGAAGGAGTCGGCGGTGGCTGAGCTCACGGACCTGTTCCGTGAGTCCAGCGCCGCTGTTCTGACGGAATACCGTGGCCTGACGGTGACGGAGCTCAAGCAGCTGCGCGACTCCATCCGTCAGGACGCGACCTACGCCGTGGCGAAGAACACGCTGGCCGAGATCGCGGCCAAGGACGCCGGTCTGGAGGGCCTCGAGGCTCACCTGTCCGGTCCCACCGCGATCGCGTTCGTGACCGGGGACCCGGTCAACGTCGCGAAGGCCCTGCGTGACTTTGCCAAGGATCACGAGAAGCTCGTGCTCAAGGGCGGCTACATGGATGGCCAGCCCCTGGACGAGGCCGGCATCAAGAAGCTCGCGGACCTCGAGTCCCGCGAGGTGCTGCTGGCCAAGTTCGCCGGCGCGATGAAGGGCAGCATGTCCAAGGCTGCCGCCCTGTTCCAGGCGCCGCTGTCCAAGACCGTCCGCACGGTCGAGGCGCTGCGCGCCGCGCAGGGCGAGGCTGCCTGAGCAGTCCGCCCCGGGCTGCACGGCCCACCACTTCACACGTAGTCAAGACGTACCCGTAAAGGAGCCATCATGGCCAAGCTGACCACCGAAGAGCTGCTCGCCGCGTTCGAGGAGCTGACCCTCATCGAGCTGTCCGAGTTCATCAAGGCGTTCGAGGAGAAGTTCGACGTCACCGCCGCCGCCCCCGTGGCCGTGGCCGCCGCCGGCGGTGCCGCCGGTGGTGCCGAGGCCGCCGCCGCCGAGGAGAAGGACGAGTTCGACGTCGTCCTCGAGGCCGCCGGCGACAAGAAGATCGGCGTCATCAAGGAGGTGCGCGCCCTCACCTCCCTCGGCCTGAAGGAGGCCAAGGACCTGGTGGACGGCGCTCCCAAGCCCATCCTCGAGGGCGTCAACAAGGAGACCGCCGAGAAGGCCAAGGAGCAGCTCGAGGGCGCCGGCGCCACCGTCACCCTCAAGTGATGATCGCGGCCTGAGCCGCATCACGCCTCCTCACGAGGCCCCCGGACCCGCGCTGCGGACCGGGGGCCTCGTGGCGTCCCGGGTCACGCACCCCCGGCTGGACAGGGGCGACGGGCGCGGATAGGATGGATCTTTGCATCTCCCCTGTTCCGTGCCGCCCGCAGGACCTCGCGTCCCGCCGTGGCCCGCACGGTTCCGCACGGCCTTCATATAGCGGTGGGCCGGCGCCGCCGTCTCGCGGCAGGGGAGCGAACGGAACCCAGAAGGCCTGTGGAAGGATCCTACGTGGTCGCCTCGAGCACCTCCAACGAAACCGCTACCGTCTCCCCGCGATCCGGCGCCTCCGCCGGACGCGTCTCCTTCGCCAAGATCTCCGAGCCGCTGGACGTGCCGGACCTGCTGGCGCTGCAGACCGAGTCGTTCGACCGCCTGATCGGCAATGAGCGGTGGGCCGCGCGCGTGGACGCCGCCCTGGCCGCCGACGACCACTCCGTGCCCGTCACCTCGGGACTGACGGACATCTTCGAGGAGATCTCCCCGATCGAGGACTTCCAGGGCACCATGTCCCTGTCCTTCGCCGAGCCCGAGTTCGCCGACGCGAAGATGACGGAGGAGGAGTGCAAGGATCGCGACGCGACCTTCTCCGCCCCGCTGTACGTCAAGGCCGAGTTCATGAACAACACGACCGGCGAGATCAAGCAGCAGACCGTCTTCATGGGCGACTTCCCGCTGATGACCCGCAACGGCACGTTCATCATCAACGGCACCGAGCGCGTCGTCGTCTCCCAGCTGGTCCGCTCCCCGGGCGCCTACTTCGAGCGCACCCCGGACAAGACCTCGGACAAGGAGATCTTCTCCGCGAAGATCATCCCCTCGCGCGGCGCCTGGTTCGAGCTCGAGGTGGACAAGCGTGACCAGGTCGGCGTCCGCCTCGACCGCAAGCGCAAGCAGCCCGTGACGGTGCTGCTCAAGGCCATGGGCTGGACCGAGTCCCGCATCCTGGAGGAGTTCGGCCACTACGACTCCATCCGCGCCACCCTCGAGAAGGACGGCACCGCGGACCAGGACGAGGCCCTGCTCGACATCTACCGCAAGCTGCGCCCGGGCGAGCCGGCCGCCGTCGACGCCGCGCAGACGCTGCTGAACAACCTGTACTTCACCCCGAAGCGCTACGACCTCGCCAAGGTGGGCCGCTACAAGCTCAACCGCAAGCTCGGCGTGGACGTGCACCTCGGCGACCCCAACGCGTCTGTGCTCACCGAGGACGACATCGTCCAGATGGTGCACTTCATCGCCGCGCTGCACGCCGGCGAGACCGTCATCAAGGGCACGCGCGACGGCGAGCCGGTGGATGTGCGCGTGGAGATCGACGACATCGACCACTTCGGCAACCGTCGCATCCGTGCGGTGGGCGAGCTGATCGAGAACCAGATCCGCACCGGCCTGTCCCGCATGGAGCGCGTCGTGCGCGAGCGCATGACCACCCAGGACGTCGAGGCGATCACCCCGCAGACCCTGATCAACATCCGCCCCGTGGTGGCGGCGATCAAGGAGTTCTTCGGCACCTCGCAGCTGTCCCAGTTCATGGACCAGAACAACCCGCTGGCCGGCCTGACGCACAAGCGTCGCCTGTCCGCGCTCGGCCCGGGCGGCCTGTCCCGCGACCGTGCCGGCATGGAGGTCCGTGACGTCCACCCGTCGCACTACGGCCGCATGTGCCCCATCGAGACCCCGGAAGGCCCGAACATCGGCCTCATCGGGTCGCTGGCGACCTTCGGCCGGATCAACTCCTTCGGCTTCATCGAGACCCCGTACCGCCGCGTGGTCGACGGCCGGGTCACGGACACCGTGGACTACCTGACCGCCGACGACGAGCTGGCCTTCCAGATCGCCCAGGCGAACGCCCCGGTGGATGAGGACGGCCGGTTCGAGGAGGAGTTCGTGCTCTGCCGCCAGCGCGGCGGCGACGGCGAGCCCGTGCTCTCGACCGTGGACGAGATCGACTACATGGACGTGTCCCCGCGCCAGATGGTGTCGGCGGCCACCGCCCTGATCCCGTTCCTCGAGCACGACGACGCCAACCGCGCGCTCATGGGCGCGAACATGCAGCGTCAGGCCGTGCCGCTGCTCCGCTCCGAGGCCCCCTACGTGGGCACCGGCATGGAGAAGTACGTGGCCGTGGACGCGGGCGACTCCGTGACGGCCACCCAGGGCGGCGTCGTGACCGAGGTGGCCGCGGACCTGGTGACCGTCATGAACGACGACGGCACCACCACGCACTACCCGATCATGAAGTTCGCCCGCTCGAACCAGGGCAACGCCTACAACCAGCGGGTGCGCGTCTCCGAGGGCGAGCGGGTGGAGCCGCTGAGCATCATCGCCGACGGTCCCGCCACGGACAACGGCGAGCTCGCGCTCGGCAAGAACCTCCTCGTCGCGTTCATGCCCTGGGAGGGCCTGAACTACGAGGACGCGATCATCCTGTCCCAGCGCATGGTCTCGGAGGACGTCCTCACCTCGATCCACATCGAGGAGCACGAGGTCGACGCCCGCGACACCAAGCTGGGCGCCGAGGAGATCACGCGCGACATCCCCAACGTGTCCGAGGAGGTGCTCTCGCAGCTCGACGAGCGCGGCATCATCCACATCGGCGCCGAGGTGGAGGCCGGCGACATCCTGGTCGGCCGCGTGACCCCGAAGGGCGAGACCGAGCTGACCCCGGAGGAGCGCCTGCTGCGCGCGATCTTCGGCGAGAAGTCCCGCGAGGTCCGCGACACGTCCCTGAAGGTGCCGCACGGCGAGTCCGGCACCGTCATCGGCGTGCGCATCTTCGACCGCGACGAGGACGACGACCTGCCCCCGGGCGTGAACCAGCTGGTGCGCGTCTACGTGGCGCAGAAGCGCAAGATCACCGACGGCGACAAGATGGCCGGCCGCCACGGCAACAAGGGCGTCATCTCGAAGATCCTGCCGCTCGAGGACATGCCGTTCCTGGCGGACGGCACCCCGGTGGACATCGTGCTGAACCCGCTCGGCGTCCCCGGCCGCATGAACCTCGGCCAGGTCATGGAGCTGCACCTGGGCTGGGCCGCCTCGCGCGGCTGGGACATCCAGGGCGAGCCGGAGTGGATCAAGGACCTGCCGAACTTCCCGCGGCAGTCCGGTCCGGTCAACGTGGCCACCCCGGTGTTCGACGGCGCCGAGGCGTACGAGATCACGGGCCTGCTCGGCCACGTGAACGTGACCCGCGACGGCGACCGTCTCATGAGCGACAGCGGCAAGGCGCAGCTGTTCGACGGCCGCACCGGCGAGCCGTTCCCGGACCCGGTGTCCGTGGGCTACATGTACATGCTCAAGCTGCACCACCTGGTGGACGACAAGATCCACGCCCGTTCCACGGGCCCGTACTCGATGATCACGCAGCAGCCGCTGGGCGGTAAGGCCCAGTTCGGCGGCCAGCGCTTCGGCGAGATGGAGGTGTGGGCGCTCGAGGCGTACGGCGCGGCGTTCACCCTCCAGGAGCTGCTGACCATCAAGTCCGACGACATCCACGGCCGCGTGAAGGTCTACGAGGCCATCGTCAAGGGCGAGAACATCCCGGAGCCGGGTGTTCCCGAGTCCTTCAAGGTGCTCATCAAGGAGATGCAGTCCCTCTGCCTGAACGTGGAGGTCCTCTCCGCCGACGGCCAGGCCATCGAGATGCGCGACGCGGAGGACGAGGTCTACCGCGCCGCCGAGGAGCTGGGCATCGACCTCTCCCACGCCGAGCCCAGCTCGGTGGAGGAAGTCTGAGCCGGGCCCGATCCCGCATCCACAAGACGTCACCTGAGAACCACTGAACCAAGGGAGTTCACCGGAGCATGAGCGTGAACAGCATGTCCACTGACAACTCTTTCGGCCTGATGCGCATCGGCCTGGCCACGGCGGAGGACATCCGCCGCTGGTCCTACGGCGAGGTCAAGAAGCCGGAGACCATCAACTACCGCACCCTGAAGCCGGAGAAGGACGGACTCTTCTGCGAGAAGATCTTCGGCCCCACCCGTGACTGGGAGTGCGCGTGCGGCAAGTACAAGCGCGTGCGCTTCAAGGGCATCATCTGCGAGCGCTGCGGCGTCGAGGTGACCCGCTCGAAGGTGCGCCGCGACCGCATGGGCCACATCGAGCTGGCTGCGCCGGTCACCCACATCTGGTACTTCAAGGGCGTGCCCTCGCGCCTGGGCTACCTGCTGGACCTGGCGCCGAAGGACCTCGAGAAGGTCATCTACTTCGCGGCGTACATGATCACCTCGGTGGACGAGGAGGCCCGGCACCGCGACCTGGCCAACCTCCAGGCCGAGTACGACCAGGAGACCCGTGTCCTGGCCGACCAGCGTGACTCCGACATCGCCGCGGTGGCCGCCGACCTCGAGAAGGACCTGGCCAAGCTGGAGTCCGAGGGCGCCAAGGCCGCCGAGAAGAAGAAGGCCCGCGACGCCGCGGACAAGACCATGGCGCAGATCCGCAAGCGCGCGGACGCGGACCTGGACCGCAAGGAGCAGGTCTGGGACCGCTTCAAGAACCTCAAGGTCGCCGACCTCGAGGGCGACGAGGGTCTGTACCGCGCCATGCGGGACAAGTACGGCCAGTACTTCGAGGGCTCGATGGGCGCGGAGGCGATCCAGCGTCGCCTGCAGACCTTCGACCTCGAGGCCGAGTCCGAGATGCTGCGTGAGACCATCAAGACGGGCAAGGGCCAGCGCAAGACCCGCGCCTTGAAGCGCCTGAAGGTCGTCAACGCGTTCCTGACCACGGACAACTCGCCCGAGGGCATGGTCCTGGACGCCGTCCCGGTGATCCCGCCGGAGCTGCGTCCGATGGTGCAGCTGGACGGCGGCCGCTTCGCGACCTCCGACCTCAACGACCTGTACCGTCGCGTGATCAACCGCAACAACCGCCTGAAGCGGCTGCTCGACCTCGGCGCGCCCGAGATCATCGTCAACAACGAGAAGCGCATGCTGCAGGAGGCCGTGGACTCGCTGTTCGACAACGGCCGCCGCGGCCGGCCGGTGACCGGCCCGGGCAACCGCCCGCTCAAGTCACTCTCCGACATGCTCAAGGGCAAGCAGGGCCGGTTCCGTCAGAACCTGCTCGGCAAGCGCGTGGACTACTCGGGCCGCTCGGTCATCGTGGTGGGTCCCCAGCTCAAGCTGCACCAGTGCGGCCTGCCGAAGCAGATGGCGCTGGAGCTGTTCAAGCCGTTCGTGATGAAGCGTCTCGTGGACCTGAACCACGCGCAGAACATCAAGTCCGCCAAGCGCATGGTGGAGCGCTTCCGTCCGCAGGTCTGGGACGTGCTCGAGGAGGTCATCACCGAGCACCCGGTCCTGCTGAACCGCGCCCCCACCCTGCACCGTCTGGGCATCCAGGCCTTCGAGCCGCAGCTCGTGGAAGGCAAGGCCCTGCAGCTGCACCCGCTGGTCTGCTCCGCGTTCAACGCGGACTTCGACGGCGACCAGATGGCGGTCCACCTGCCCCTGTCGCCGGAGGCCCAGGCCGAGGCGCGCCTGCTCATGCTCTCGAGCCACAACATCCTGAAGCCCTCGGACGGCCGTGCGGTCGCCGTGCCGGCCCAGGACATGATCATCGGACTGAACCACCTCACCACGGTGCGTCCGGACGAGGTCGGCGCGGGCAACCTGTACGCGACCGTCGGCGAGGCCATCATGGCGTTCGACGGCGGCGACCTGCACCTGAACGCGCCCGCGCGGATCGGCGTCGAGGGCTTCGTGCCGTCGGCGGACGTGCCGGCCCCCGAGGGCTGGTCCGAGGGCGAGATCGCCCTCATCGAGACCACCCTGGGCAAGGTGCTGTTCAACGAGCTGCTGCCGGACGACTACCCGTGGCTGGACAAGCAGGCGACCAAGGGCACCCTCGGTCAGCTGGTCAACGACCTGGCCGAGCGCTACCCGATGGTCGTCACCGCGCAGACGCTGGACAACCTCAAGGACGCCGGCTTCCACTGGGGCACCTGGTCGGGTGTGACCGTGGCGATCTCGGACATCACCTCCGACTTCGACAAGGCCGCCATCATGGAGGGCTACGAGGAGCAGGCCCAGCGCGTGCAGCAGCAGTACGACAAGGGCCTGATCGCGGACGACGAGCGTCGCTCCGAGCTGATCGACATCTGGAACAAGGCCACCGACGAGGTCGCCGCGGCCATGAAGGACGGCCTGCCGGAGCTCAACACCATCAACCGCATGGTGTCCTCCGGTGCGCGAGGCAACTGGCTCCAGGTGCGCCAGATCGCGGGCATCCGCGGCCTCGTGGCCAACCCGAAGGGTGAGATCATCCCGCGTCCGATCAAGTCCTCGTACCGCGAGGGCCTGTCCGTGCTCGAGTACTTCTCCGCCACCCACGGCGCCCGCAAGGGCCTCGCGGACACCGCGCTGAAGACCGCGAACTCGGGCTACCTGACCCGTCGTCTCGTCGATGTGTCCCAGGACGTCATCGTCCGCGAGGACGACTGCGGCACCGAGCGCGGCCTGTCCGTCACGATCGCCGCCCCGAACGCCGACGGCGAGCTGGTGGCCCACGAGCAGGTCGAGAACTCGGCCTTCGCCCGCACGCTGGCCCAGGACGTCACGGGCGAGGACGGCACGGTGCTGGCCTCGGCCGGTGCGGACGTGGGCGACGTGCTGATCGGCGAGCTGGTGGCCGCCGGCGTCACGGAGATCAAGGTCCGCTCGGTCCTGACCTGCGAGTCCGCCGTGGGCACCTGCGCGAAGTGCTACGGCCGCTCCATGGCCACCGGCCAGCTGGTGGACATCGGCGAGGCCGTCGGCATCATCGCGGCCCAGTCGATCGGTGAGCCGGGCACCCAGCTCACCATGCGCACGTTCCACACCGGCGGTGTGGCCTCGGCCGACGACATCACGCAGGGTCTGCCCCGCATCCAGGAGCTCTTCGAGGCCCGCACCCCGAAGGGCGTGGCCCCGATCTCCGAGGTCGCCGGCCGCGTGACCATCGAGGACACCGAGGCGTCCGTGCGCCTGCTGCTCACGCCGGACGACGGCTCCGAGGAGATCGCCTACCCGGTGCTGCGCCGTGCGCGCATCCTCGTGGCCGACGGCGAGCACGTGCCGGTGGGCACGCAGCTCGTGGCCGGCGCCGTGGACCCGAAGCAGGTCCTGCGCGTGCTCGGCCCGCGGGCCGCGCAGCGGTTCCTCGTGGACGAGGTGCAGAACGTGTACCAGTCCCAGGGCGTGGGCATCCACGACAAGCACGTGGAGGTCATCGTCCGGCAGATGCTGCGTCGCATCACCGTCATCGAGTCCGGTGACACCGACCTGCTGCCGGGCGAGCTCACGGACCGGGCGCGCTTCGTGGCCGCCAACCGCGCCGCCGTCGCTGAGGGCCGCCAGCCGGCCTCCGGCCGCGACGAGCTGATGGGCATCACGAAGGCCTCGCTGGCCACGGACTCGTGGCTGTCGGCCGCGTCCTTCCAGGAGACGACCCGCGTCCTGACGCAGGCGGCCATGGAGGGCAAGTCCGACCCGCTGCTGGGCCTGAAGGAGAACGTGATCATCGGCAAGCTGATCCCGGCCGGCACGGGCCTGGACCGCTACACGAAGACCGTCGTGGAGCCGACGGAGGAGGCGAAGGCCAACCTGTTCGCCTCGCCGGCCGGCTTCGCGGACTTCGACTACCCGGGTCTGGACCAGTCGCTCGGCGAGAACGACTTCCACGCCGTCTCGTTGGACGACTACGACCGCGGGGGCGACTTCCGCGCCTGATCCCCGTCCCCCAGGGGGCCCGCCGTTCCGCCGCTCACGCGGGGGAGCGGCGGGCCCCTTGGCGTGCGGGGCCGGCTCGTCGACGGCGCCGGGGCGTGCTATGCTGTCAAGGATTGTTTTTCGTGTGGCAAATTGGACGCTGTCCGGGTCGCGGGGTCATTGCGCGGCAGATGCCACACTTTTGCACGCCTGCGGACGTCTGCTCGTTGCGAGCCCCCACAGGGAGAGGCAGAGCAGAGGAACGAGCAGCCGGCGCCCCGGGCGCCGGTCGATCACGTCAGCGATCACCGAAACACAGGAAGGCTGAAGAGTGCCTACGATTCAGCAGCTGGTCCGCAAGGGCCGCTCACCCAAGGTCGTCAATACGAAGGCCCCTGCCCTGCAGGGGAACCCCATGCGTCGTGGCGTGTGCACCCGTGTGTACACCACCACGCCCAAGAAGCCGAACTCGGCGCTGCGCAAGGTCGCCCGTGTGCGCCTGAACGGCGGCATCGAGGTCACGGCCTACATCCCCGGCGAGGGCCACAACCTGCAGGAGCATTCGATCGTGCTCGTCCGCGGCGGTCGTGTGAAGGACCTGCCCGGCGTGCGCTACAAGATCGTGCGCGGCGCCCTCGACACCCAGGGCGTGAAGAACCGCGGCCAGGCCCGCTCCCGCTACGGCGCCAAGAAGGAGAAGAAGTAATGCCTCGTAAGGGTCCTGCGCCGAAGCGCCCCCTCGTCGTCGATCCCGTCTACGGCTCCCCGCTGGTCACGCAGCTGATCAACAAGGTGCTCGTCGACGGCAAGAAGTCCACCGCCGAGCGCATCGTGTACGGCGCGCTCGAGGGCGCCCGTGCCAAGAACGGCGCCGATCCCGTGGCCACCCTCAAGAAGGCCATGGACAACATCAAGCCGGCCCTCGAGGTGCGCTCCCGCCGCGTCGGCGGCGCCACCTACCAGGTGCCCGTCGAGGTCAAGCCGGGCCGCTCCACGGCCCTGGCCCTGCGCTGGCTGGTCGGCTTCTCCAAGGCCCGCCGTGAGAAGACCATGACCGAGCGTCTGATGAACGAGATCCTGGACGCCTCGAACGGCCTGGGCGGCGCCGTGAAGCGTCGCGAGGACACCCACAAGATGGCCGAGGCCAACAAGGCCTTCGCCCACTACCGCTGGTGATCCGTGTGGCCCGGGGCGCGCGATCCGCGCCTCGGGCCGCAGGTGCGTCCTCTCGGACGGGCCACCCACCGCATCCACCTCACGAGCCCCCCCATTCCACCCGACCAAGGGAGACACCGTGGCACAGGACGTGCTGACCGACCTGCACAAGGTCCGCAACATCGGCATCATGGCCCACATCGATGCCGGCAAGACCACCACCACCGAGCGCATCCTGTTCTACACGGGTGTCAACCACAAGCTGGGCGAGACCCACGACGGCGGCGCGACGACGGACTGGATGGAGCAGGAGAAGGAGCGCGGCATCACCATCACCTCCGCCGCGGTGACCTGCTTCTGGAACGACCACCAGATCAACATCATCGACACCCCCGGCCACGTGGACTTCACGGTCGAGGTGGAGCGCTCGCTGCGCGTGCTCGACGGCGCCGTCGCCGTGTTCGACGGCAAGGAGGGCGTGGAGCCCCAGTCGGAGACCGTGTGGCGCCAGGCGGACAAGTACAACGTCCCGCGCATCTGCTTCGTCAACAAGATGGACAAGCTGGGCGCGGACTTCTACTTCACCGTCGACACCATCGTGAAGCGCCTCG
Organism: Micrococcus sp. KRD012; assembly: GCF_017168555.1. Lineage (NCBI taxonomy): Bacteria > Bacillati > Actinomycetota > Actinomycetes > Micrococcales > Micrococcaceae > Micrococcus > Micrococcus sp. KRD012. Next base: position 48,251 of record NZ_JABFBB010000003.1, on the reverse strand, counting down.
GCGCGCGTCCGCTCGTGATGCAGCTGCCGATCGGCGCCGAGAACGACTTCGTGGGCGTCGTCGACCTGCTCTCCATGAAGGCCTTCGTGTGGCCGGGTGACGCCAAGGGCGACGTCACCATGGGCGCCTCCTATGAGACCCGCGAGATCCCCGCCGAGCTCCAGGAGAAGGCCGAGGAGTACCGCAACGAGCTCGTCGAGGCCGTCGCCGAGACCTCCGAGGAGCTCATGGAGAAGTACCTCGAGGGCGAGGAGCTCACCGTCGAGGAGATCCAGGCCGGCGTGCGCCAGCTGACCGTGAACGCCGAGGCCTACCCGGTGTTCTGCGGCTCCGCGTTCAAGAACCGTGGCGTGCAGCCGATGCTGGACGCCGTGGTCGCCTACCTGCCGAACCCGCTGGACGCCGGCTCCGTCAAGGGCCACGCCGTGAACGACGAGGAGGAGGTGCTGGAGCGCGAGGCGTCGAAGGAGGCCCCGTTCTCGGCGCTCGCCTTCAAGATCGCCACGCACCCCTTCTTCGGCACGCTGACCTTCATCCGCGTGTACTCCGGCCGCCTGGAGTCCGGTGCGCAGATCCTCAACGCCACCAAGGGCAAGAAGGAGCGCATCGGCAAGCTGTTCCAGATGCACGCCAACAAGGAGAACCCGGTGGACGAGGTGGTCGCCGGCCACATCTACGCCGTGATCGGCCTCAAGGACACCACCACGGGCGACACCCTGTGCGATCCCGCGAACCCGATCATCCTCGAGTCGATGACCTTCCCGGAGCCCGTGATCTCCGTGGCCATCGAGCCGAAGACCAAGGGTGACCAGGAGAAGCTCTCCACCGCCATCCAGAAGCTCGTCGCCGAGGACCCCACGTTCCGCGTGAACCTCAACGAGGAGACCGGCCAGACCGAGATCGGCGGCATGGGCGAGCTCCACCTGGACGTGTTCGTGGACCGTATGAAGCGCGAGTTCAAGGTCGAGGCCAACGTGGGCAAGCCCCAGGTCGCGTACCGCGAGACCATCAAGCGCAAGGTCGACAAGGTCGACTACACGCACAAGAAGCAGACCGGCGGCTCCGGCCAGTTCGCCAAGGTGCAGCTGTCCTTCGAGCCCCTGGACACCGCCGAGGGCGAGGTCTACGAGTTCGAGAACGCCGTCACCGGCGGTCGCGTGCCCCGCGAGTACATCCCCTCGGTGGACGCGGGCATCCAGGACGCCATGCAGTTCGGCGTGCTGGCCGGCTACCCGATGGTCGGCGTGAAGGCCACCCTGCTCGACGGCGCGTACCACGACGTCGACTCCTCGGAGATGGCGTTCAAGATCGCCGGCTCCCAGGCCTTCAAGGAGGGTGTCCGCAAGGCCAACCCGATCATCCTCGAGCCGCTGATGGCCGTGGAGGTCCGCACCCCCGAGGAGTTCATGGGCGACGTCATCGGCGACCTGAACTCCCGCCGCGGCCAGATCCAGTCCATGGAGGACGCCACCGGCGTGAAGGTGGTCAACGCCCTCGTGCCGCTGTCGGAGATGTTCGGCTACATCGGCGACCTGCGCTCCAAGACGCAGGGCCGCGCGGTGTACTCGATGACCTTCCACTCCTACGCCGAGGTCCCCAAGGCCGTGGCGGACGAGATCATCCAGAAGTCCCAGGGCGAGTGACCGCAGGTCACCTGCTCTGAACGACCTGCCCCGGGTCGGCCGCCGCAGCCGCGGCCGGCCCGGGGCGACCGGACCGCCCTCCCCGGCGCGGCGGTCCGCGATCAGGACGGGTCAGGTCCGGTCCGCTTCCGGCGGTCCCGACGGCCTGGAACCGGACTGGCCCTCGTGAGGCCGGGATTTCCCCAACCCCGCACCATCCGAGTAGACTCAGTCAAGTTGTCAGCACGTCGCAGGCGGCTGAGCAGTCTTCTTGACGATGAACCAGTTCTTAGGAGGAACTAGTGGCAAAGGCAAAGTTCGAGCGGACGAAGCCGCACGTCAACATCGGCACCATCGGCCACGTTGACCACGGCAAGACCACGCTGACCGCCGCCATCTCGAAGGTCCTGTACGACAAGTACCCGGACCTGAACGAGGCCCGTGACTTCGCGACGATCGACTCCGCCCCCGAGGAGCGTCAGCGCGGCATCACCATCAACATCTCCCACGTGGAGTACCAGACCGAGAAGCGTCACTACGCCCACGTGGACGCCCCCGGTCACGCCGACTACATCAAGAACATGATCACCGGCGCCGCTCAGATGGACGGCGCGATCCTCGTGGTCGCCGCCACCGACGGCCCGATGGCCCAGACCCGTGAGCACGTGCTCCTGGCCCGCCAGGTCGGCGTGCCGGCCCTGCTCGTGGCCCTGAACAAGTCGGACATGGTCGAGGACGAGGAGCTCCTCGAGCTCGTCGAGATGGAGGTCCGCGAGCTGCTGTCCTCCCAGGACTTCGACGGCGACGAGGCCCCGGTCATCCGCACCTCCGGTCTGAAGGCCCTCGAGGGCGACCCCCAGTGGGTCAAGTCCGTCGAGGACCTCATGGAGGCCGTGGACGAGTTCATCCCGGACCCGGTCCGCGACAAGGACAAGCCGTTCCTGATGCCGATCGAGGACGTCTTCACCATCACCGGTCGTGGCACCGTGGTGACCGGTCGCGCCGAGCGCGGCACCCTGAAGATCAACTCCGAGGTCGAGATCGTCGGCATCCGCGACGTGCAGAAGACCACCGTCACCGGCATCGAGATGTTCCACAAGCAGCTCGACGAGGCCTGGGCCGGCGAGAACTGCGGTCTGCTGCTGCGCGGCCTGAAGCGCGACGACGTCGAGCGCGGCCAGGTCGTGGTGGAGCCGGGCTCCATCACCCCGCACACCAACTTCGAGGCGAACGTCTACATCCTGTCCAAGGACGAGGGTGGGCGTCACAACCCGTTCTACTCGAACTACCGCCCGCAGTTCTACTTCCGCACCACCGACGTCACCGGCGTCATCACGCTGCCCGAGGGCACCGAGATGGTCATGCCCGGCGACACCACCGAGATGTCGGTCGAGCTCATCCAGCCGATCGCCATGGAGGAGGGCCTCGGCTTCGCCATCCGCGAGGGTGGCCGCACCGTGGGCTCCGGCCGCGTCACCAAGATCACCAAGTGATCTGACGCATCCCGTCTCGTGGCTCCGTTGAGCCGCTGACGCGCGACGCCCCCGTCTCCGGGTCTGCCGGAGGCGGGGGCGTCGCCGTGTCTGACGACGGCGCGGCGGCGGCGGCTAGGCTGGGGAGCATGCCTGAACTGCTCATCCTCATCGTGGTGCTCGCCGTGGCCGTCGTGGCCGTGCGCTGGGCGCTGCGGACCTTCCGTCCCGAGATCGACCGTGCCCGACGCATCCGGCGCGCGAACCGCGGCGGGGAGCTGGAGCGGTGAGCCTGCCCGGCCCGCGCCGCCTCTTCGCCGTCACGGCGATGGCCGAGATGTTCACCTGGGCCGGTCTGCTGATCGCCATGGGCCTCAAGTACGGCGGAGTCACGGAGCGGGTGGTGCCGATCGCCGGCGGCGTCCACGGCTTCGTGTTCCTCTGCTACCTCGTGGTGACGGTCGCCGTGTGGATCGACGGGCGGTGGCCCGTGGCCCGCGGACTCCTCGGCCTCGGTTCGACGATCGTCCCGTTCATGACGGTCCCGTTCGAGCGGGCCCAGCGGCGGCGCGGCGAGCCGGCGTCGCGGTGGCAGGTCGTGGACCGCGCGCCGGGGGAGCGGGGGCCCCTCGAACGGCTTCTCGTCGTGGTGCTGCGCCATCCGGTGGTCAGCGCGCTCCTGGCGGTCGCCGTGGTCGCCGTCGTCTTCACCCTGCTGCTCAACGCCGGCCCGCCCACCGAGTGGGGCCGCTGAGCCCTGGGGCCGTCGGGCCCGGCCCGCCGATTGGCGGACCGGGCCCGGTTCTGTCTATACTGATTCGGTTGCTCAAGCGCCATTGCGCTGTCGTCGTGTGTCTCGCGGCGGCAGCTCGGCCCAGATGTGACGTCACCACTCCGACCCACCGCAGGCGTGTGCCCTCCCAGGAATGCGACACGCCCGACCGCGTGGACCGGAGTCCGGCGGCGGCGAGGAACCCGGTCCGACCGGATTCGCCCCGCGCGGGTGGAGGACAAGAAGGCGGGCATGATCCGCCGCACAGGGACAGGAACAGCACACCCGACGAGAGAGGCGTGACGCCATGGCGGGACAGAAGATCCGCATCCGGCTGAAGTCGTACGACCACGAGGTCATCGACGTCTCGGCCCGCAAGATCGTTGACACGGTCACGCGCGCAGGCGCGACGGTGGTGGGCCCCGTGCCGCTGCCGACGGAGAAGAACGTGTACTGCGTTATCCGTTCTCCCCACAAGTACAAGGACAGCCGCGAGCATTTCGAGATGCGCACCCACAAGCGGCTCATCGACATCATCGACCCGACCCCGAAGGCCGTCGACTCGCTCATGCGACTGGACCTGCCCGCGGACGTCAACATCGAGATCAAGCTCTGAGAGGGAGGTGCTGAGAGACTATGACCAACACCCAGAACATCAAGGGCCTGCTGGGCACGAAGCTCGGCATGACCCAGGTCTGGGATGAGGACAACAAGCTCATCCCTGTGACCGTGGTCAAGGCAGACCCGAACGTCGTCACCCAACTGCGCTCCGAGGAGACCGACGGCTACACCGCCGTGCAGATCGCCTACGGCCAGATCGATCCCCGCCGCGTGACCAAGCCCCTGGCCGGTCACTTCGAGAAGGCCGGCGTGACCCCGCGTCGCCACCTCGTCGAGCTGCGCACCGCCGACGCCGCCGAGTACTCGCTCGGCCAGGACGTGACCGTGGAGGTCTTCGAGGCCGGCCAGAAGGTCGACGTCGTGGGCACCACCAAGGGCAAGGGCTTCGCCGGCGCCATGAAGCGCCACGGCTTCGCCGGTGTGGGCGCCTCGCACGGCCAGCACAAGAACCACCGCAAGCCCGGCTCCGTGGGCGGCGCGTCCACCCCCGGCCGCGTGTTCAAGGGCCAGCGCATGCCCGGTCGCATGGGCGCCGTGCGCCAGACCACCATGAACCTGACCCTCCACGGCATCGACGTGGAGAACAACCTCCTGCTGATCAAGGGCGCGGTGCCCGGCTCCAAGGGCCAGGTCGTGCTCGTCCGCAGCGCCGTGAAGGGAGCCTGAGACCATGGCTGAGAACTCCGTGAAGACCGTCCAGGTCGATCTGCCCGCCGAGCTCTTCGACGTGCAGTCCAACGTGCCGCTCATGCACCAGGTCGTCGTCGCCCAGCTCGCCGCCGCCCGTCAGGGCACGCACAAGACGAAGCGCCGCGGCGAGGTGTCCGGTGCCGGTCGCAAGCCGTTCAAGCAGAAGGGCACCGGCCGCGCCCGTCAGGGCTCCATCCGCGCCCCGCACATGACCGGTGGTGGCGTCGTCCACGGCCCGACCCCGCGTGACTACTCGCAGCGCACCCCCAAGAAGATGAAGGCCGCCGCCCTGCGCGGTGCCCTGTCGGACCGCGCCCGCAACGGCCGCGTCCACGTCATCGAGGCCCTCGTGTCCGGGACCACCCCGTCCACCAAGGCCGCCAAGGCGGGCCTCGCGTCCCTGAACACCGGCCGCAAGAACGTGCTGCTGGTGATCGACCGGGCCGACGACGTCGCCGCCCTGTCCGCCCGCAACCTGCCCGCGGTCCACACCCTGTACGCCGACCAGCTGAACACCTACGACGTGCTCGTCTCCGACGACGTCGTGTTCACCCAGGCGGCCTACGAGGCGTACGTGGCCCAGGCTTCCGGCGCCAAGAAGGAGGATGCCCAGTGAGCGGCTCCATCAACAAGGATCCCCGCGACGTGATCATCGCTCCCGTCGTGTCGGAGAAGAGCTACGGTCTGATCGATGAGGGCAAGTACACCTTCCTGGTCGACCCGCGCTCCAACAAGTCCGAGATCAAGCAGGCGGTGGAGCGCATCTTCAACGTCGACGTGGCCTCGGTCAACACCCTGAACCGTTCCGGCAAGCGCCGTCGCACCCGCTTCGGGTGGGGCCAGCGCAAGTCCACCAAGCGTGCCATCGTCACGCTCAAGGACGGGACCATCGACATCTTCGGAGGTCCGCTCGCCTGATCGGCGTGCGGAGACCACTTAATCGAGGAACTGACACATGGCTATCCGTAAGTACAAGCCGACCACCCCGGGCCTGCGTGGCTCGTCCGTGGCCGACTTCGCAGAGATCACCCGGTCCACGCCGGAGAAGTCCCTTCTCCGTCCGCTGCACAAGACCGGCGGCCGCAACAACACCGGTCGCATCACCACCCGTCACAAGGGCGGCGGCCACAAGCGCCAGTACCGCCTGGTCGACTTCCGTCGCCACGACAAGGACGGCGTGCCCGCCACCGTCGCGCACATCGAGTACGACCCGAACCGCACCGCCCGCATCGCGCTGCTGCACTACGCGGACGGCGCCAAGCGCTACATCCTGGCCCCGGCCAAGCTGAAGCAGGGCGACGTGGTCGAGGCCGGCCCGAACGCCGACATCAAGCCCGGCAACAACCTGCCGATGCGCAACATCCCCGTGGGCACCACCATCCACGCGGTGGAGCTGCGCCCCGGCGGCGGCGCCAAGATGGCCCGCTCCGCCGGCGCGTCCGTGCAGCTGGTCGCCCGCGAGGGCAAGTACGCCCAGCTGCGCCTGCCCTCCGGGGAGATCCGCAACGTCGACGTGCGCTGCCGCGCCACGATCGGCGAGGTCGGCAACGCCGAGCAGTCGAACATCAACTGGGGCAAGGCCGGCCGCATGCGCTGGAAGGGCGTCCGCCCGACCGTCCGCGGTGTCGTCATGAACCCGGTCGACCACCCGCACGGCGGTGGCGAGGGCAAGACCTCCGGCGGTCGTCACCCCGTCAACCGGAACGGCAAGCCCGAGGGCCGCACGCGTCGTCCGAACAAGGAAAGCGACAAGCTCATCGTGCGTCGCCGTCGTACCGGCAAGAACAAGCGATAAGGGAGCAGGGAAGACATGCCTCGCAGCCTGAAGAAGGGCCCCTTCGTCGATCAGCACCTCTACCTGAAGGTTCTGGCCGAGAACGAGAAGGGCAGCAAGAACGTCATCAAGACCTGGTCCCGCCGGTCGATGATCATCCCGGACATGCTGGGTCACACCATCGCGGTCCACGACGGACGCAAGCACGTCCCGGTGTTCGTCACCGAGTCCATGGTGGGTCACAAGCTGGGCGAGTTCGCCCCGACCCGGACCTACCGCGGCCACGTGAAGGACGACAAGAAGGGCAAGCGTCGCTGAGCCTGAGGGCACAGCATGCTTGACCTTCTCGAGAATCGAAAGAGAGAAGCAATGGAAGCCAAGGCAATTGCGCGCCACCTGCGCGTGACGCCGATGAAGGCCCGGCGCGTCGTCGACCTGGTCCGTGGCAAGCAGGCCACCGAAGCACTGGCCATCCTGAAGTTCGCCCAGCAGGGTGCTTCGGAGCCGGTGTACAAGCTGGTGACCTCCGCGGTGGCGAACGCCCGTGTCAAGGCGGACCGCGAGGGCCAGGCCTTCGACGAGGACGCCCTCTACATCACCGAGGCCTTCGTGGACGAGGGCCCGACCATGAAGCGGTTCCAGCCCCGTGCTCAGGGCCGCGCGTACCGCATCAACAAGCGCACGAGCCACGTGACCGTGGTCGTGGCGTCCAAGGACGAGAAGGGTGGGAACTGACAATGGGACAGAAGATCAACCCCAACGGGTTCCGCCTCGGCATCACCACCGACCACGTCTCGCACTGGTTCGCGGACTCCCACAAGGAGGGCCAGCGCTACGCTGACTTCCTCAAGGAGGACGTCAAGATCCGCGAGCTGATGACCACCGGCATGGAGCGCGCCGGCATCTCCAAGGTGGAGATCGAGCGCACCCGTGACCGCGTGCGCGTGGACATCCACACCGCGCGTCCGGGCATCGTGATCGGCCGCCGCGGCGCCGAGGCCGACCGCATCCGCGGTGAGCTCGAGAAGCTCACCGGCAAGCAGATCCAGCTGAACATCCTCGAGGTCAAGAACCCCGAGACCGATGCCCAGCTGGTGGCGCAGGGTGTGGCCGAGCAGCTCGCCTCCCGCGTGGCGTTCCGCCGTGCGATGAAGAAGGCGATCCAGTCCGCCATGCGCGCCGGCGCGCAGGGCATCCGCATCCAGTGCTCCGGCCGCCTCGGCGGCGCCGAGATGAGCCGCTCGGAGTTCTACCGCGAGGGTCGCGTGCCGCTGCACACCCTCCGCGCGAACATCGACTTCGGCAAGTTCGAGGCCAAGACCACCTTCGGCCGCATCGGCGTGAAGGTCTGGATCTACAAGGGCGACCTGACCGCCAAGGAGCTCGCGGCCAAGGAGGCCGCGCAGCCCTCCGGCCGTGGCCGTGGCGGCGAGCGCCGTGGCGGCGGCGAGCGTCGTCGTCGCAACGATCGCGCCGAGCGTGCTCCCCGCCAGGAGAACGCCGGCGCCGGCGCCGAGACCCCGGCCGCCGCTCCCGCTGAAGGAGGCAACGCCTGATGCTGATCCCCCGTCGCGTCAAGCACCGCAAGCAGCACCACCCCAAGCGTTCCGGCGCCGCCAAGGGCGGCACCACCGTGACGTTCGGCGAGTGGGGCATCCAGGCGCTCACGCCGGCCTATGTGACCAACCGTCAGATCGAGGCCGCCCGTATCGCCATGACCCGCTACATCAAGCGTGGCGGCAAGGTCTGGATCAACATCTACCCGGACCGTCCGATCACCAAGAAGCCCGCCGAGACCCGCATGGGCTCCGGCAAGGGCTCGCCGGAGTGGTGGGTCGCCAACGTCAAGCCCGGACGCGTGCTCTTCGAGCTGTCGGGTGTCACGGAGGACGTCGCCCGTGAGGCGCTCCGCCTGGCCATCCACAAGCTGCCGCTGAAGGCCCGTATCATCCGTCGAGAGGGTGGTGAGTGATCCCATGGCGATCGGCACCAAGGATCTGAACGTCGAGTCCCTGGACGGGATGGACAACGCCCGCCTGCTGGAGGCCCTGAAGTCCTCCAAGGAGGAGCTGTTCAACCTGCGCTTCCAGGCCGCCACCGGCCAGCTGGACAACGCCAGTCGGCTGAAGTCCGTCAAGCGTGACATCGCGCGCATCTACACGATCCTGCGCGAGCGCGAGCTGGGCATCCGCGGCGATGTCGCCGCCGAGGCGCAGGCCGAGAAGAACGAGGAGGCTGCCAAGTGACCGAGCAGACCCCGGCCGTCTCCGAGGAGCGCGGCTACCGCAAGGCCCTCCGTGGCATCGTCGTGTCCGACAAGATGGACAAGACCATCGTCGTCGAGGTCCAGGACCGCAAGAAGCACTCGCTCTACGGCAAGGTGATGAAGACCTCGAAGCGCGTGAAGGCGCACGACGAGGACAACACCGCCGGCGTGGGCGACCGCGTCCGCATCGCCGAGACCCGCCCGCTGTCCGCCTCCAAGCGGTGGCGCCTGGTGGAGGTCGTCGAGCGCGCCAAGTGATCGACCCGGCCCCCTGAGGGCCGGCGACGCAGAGGGCCGCCCCGTGCACTGGCACGGGGCGGCCTTGTGCGTTAGACTTTGATATTCGTGCGCCCTCTCGTTGGCAGGACCATCCATCCTGTGTGCCGAGGGCCGCGCACACCGATCCCGGATCCGCCTCGGCCCTGCCCTGCGCGCCCCTCCGCTCTCGACCTCCCCGACGCTGTCTGAACACGCGTCGTCGGGGGACGACGGCGGGCGGCCCGCCTCGGGGGAGGGGTAAGCGTCCCGGGATGCCCGTTCAACCGTTCCGCAAGGCTCGCCCATCGTGGGGGAGAACCGGCGCGACGCTAGGAGAGACAAGTGATCCAGCAGGAGTCGCGGCTCAAGGTCGCCGACAACACCGGTGCGAAGGAAATCCTGACCATCCGTGTTCTCGGCGGTTCCGGACGCCGCTACGCAGGCATCGGCGACACCATCGTCGCCACCGTGAAGGACGCCATCCCCGGCGGCAACGTCAAGAAGGGCGACGTCGTCAAGGCCGTGGTGGTCCGCACCCGCAAGCAGTCCCGCCGTCCCGACGGCTCGTACATCAAGTTCGACGAGAACGCGGCGGTCATCCTGAAGACCGACGGCGAGCCCCGTGGCACGCGCATCTTCGGCCCCGTGGGTCGCGAGCTGCGTGACAAGAAGTTCATGAAGATCGTGTCGCTCGCCCCGGAGGTGATCTGACCTCATGGCCAAGATCAAGAAGGACGACCTCGTCCAGGTCATCAGTGGCAAGGACAAGGGCAAGCAGGGCAAGGTCCTGCGCGTGTTCCCGACGGATGAGCGCGTGCTCGTCGAGGGCGTGAACCGCGTGACCAAGCACCTGCGCGCCGGCCAGGACAACAACGGTTCCACCGAGGGCGGCCTGCAGGTCGTCGAGGCCCCGATCCACATCTCGAACGTGGCCGTGGTGGACCCGGAGACCAAGAAGCCGACCCGTGTGGGCTACCGCTTCGAGACCGTCGAGAAGGACGGCGTGAGCAAGACCGTGAAGGTCCGCTTCGCCAAGGCCTCGGGGAAGGAGCTGTGATGACCGAGGTGCAGCAGACCGAGAAGGTCACCCCGCGTCTGAAGACCAAGTACCGCGAGGAGATCCGCGACGCCCTGCAGGAGCAGTTCCAGTACGGGAACGTCATGCAGGTGCCGGGCCTTGTGAAGGTCGTCGTCAACATGGGCGTCGGCGAGGCCGCCAAGGACTCCAAGATCATCGACGGCGCGGTCACCGACCTCACCGCCATCACCGGCCAGAAGCCGATGATCACCAAGGCCCGCAAGTCCATCGCGCAGTTCAAGCTGCGTGAGGGCATGCCCATCGGCACCCACGCCACCCTCCGTGGCGATCGCATGTGGGAGTTCCTGGACCGCCTGGTCACGCTCGCGCTGCCGCGCATCCGTGACTTCCGCGGCCTGTCCGACCGCCAGTTCGACGGCAACGGCAACTACACCTTCGGCCTGTCCGAGCAGACCGTGTTCCACGAGATCGATCAGGACAAGATCGACCGCGTGCGCGGCATGGACATCACCGTGGTGACGACCGCCAAGAACGACGACGAGGGCCGCGCGCTGCTGAAGGCGCTGGGCTTCCCGTTCAAGACCGACCAGTAAGACCTCCACGCCACAGGTCCTCCACCGGTGAACCGATGGCGGAAACCACGGCGAGAAAGGGCGTGAAGCCCACATGACCATGACCGATCCCGTCGCAGACATGCTGACCCGTCTGCGCAACGCAAACTCGGCCTACCACGACACCGTGTCCATGCCGTCCTCGAAGCTGAAGACTCGCGTCGCCGAGATCCTCAAGGCCGAGGGCTACATCCAGGACTGGCGCGAGGAGGAGGCCGAGGTCGGCAAGAAGCTGACCATCGACCTGAAGTTCGGCCCGCAGCGTGAGCGTGCGATCGCCGGCCTGCGCCGCATCTCCAAGCCGGGCCTGCGCGTGTACGCGAAGTCCACGAACCTGCCCCACGTGCTGGGCGGCCTCGGCATCGCCATCCTGTCCACCTCCTCTGGTCTCCTCACGAACCAGCAGGCCGCCAAGAAGGGCGTGGGCGGAGAAGTCCTCGCCTACGTCTGGTGACGGGCAAGACGGAAGAAAGGCTGAACTGACATGTCTCGAATCGGACGTCTCCCGATCACCATCCCCGCCGGCGTCGATGTGACCATCGACGGCGACCGCGTCTCCGTGAAGGGCCCCAAGGGCCAGCTCGAGCACTCGCTGCCCACGCCCATCACGGCCACCCTCGAGGAGGGGCAGGTCACCGTGGCCCGCCCCGACGACGAGCGTGAGTCCCGCTCCCTGCACGGTCTGACCCGCACCCTCATCAGCAACATGGTCGAGGGCGTGACCAACGGCTTCTCCAAGCAGCTCGAGGTCGTCGGCACCGGCTACCGCGTGCAGGCCAAGGGCCAGGACCTCGAGTTCGCCCTGGGCTACTCCCACCCTGTCCCGGTGAAGGCGCCCCAGGGCATCACCTTCACGGTGGAGGGCAACAGGGTCACCGTCGCCGGTATCGACAAGCAGCAGGTCGGCGAGACCGCCGCCAACATCCGCAAGCTGCGCCGCCCCGACCCGTACAAGGGCAAGGGCGTGCGCTACGCGGGCGAGCAGATCCGCCGCAAGGCCGGAAAGGCAGGTAAGTGATGTCTACTCTGAAGGTGAAGGGCAAGGGCAAGTTCAACGCCCGCACCCGCCGCCACCTCCGGGTGCGCAAGCGGATCTCCGGCACCACCGTCCGTCCCCGCCTCGTCGTCAACCGCTCTGCACGGCACATGTTCGTGCAGGTCGTGGACGACACGCAGAGCCGCACGCTCGCGTACGCCTCCACCATGGAGGCCGACGTGCGTGCGCTCGAGGGTGACAAGACGGCCAAGGCCAAGCGCGTGGGCGAGCTCGTCGCCGAGCGTGCCAAGGCGGCCGGCATCGAGGCCGTGGTCTTCGACCGCGGCGGCAACAAGTACCACGGGCGCGTCGCGGCCGTGGCCGACGGTGCGCGAGAGGGTGGGCTGCAGCTGTGACCGAGAACATCAACCAGAAGGACACTCAGGTGACCGAGAGCACCGAGACCACCGTCTCCGAGACCGGGTCGGGCTCGGCGAGCCAGACCACCGAGCGCGCCGCCGGTGGCCGCGGCGGTCGCGACGGCGGCCGCGGTGGCCGTGACGGCGATCGTCGTGGCGGCCGTCGCGACGACCGCAACCGTCGTGGCGCCCAGGACGACGAGAAGGACCAGTTCCTCGAGCGAGTCGTGGGCATCAACCGCGTCTCCAAGGTCGTCAAGGGCGGCCGCCGATTCTCCTTCACCGCCCTCGTGGTGGTGGGTGACGGCGACGGCACCGTCGGCGTCGGCTACGGCAAGGCGAAGGAGGTCCCCGCTGCGATCCAGAAGGCCGTGGAGGAGGCCAAGAAGTCCTTCTTCCGCGTCCCCCGCGTCGGCTCCACCATCCCGCACCTGGTGCAGGGTGAGGACGCCGCCGGCGTCGTGCTGCTCCGCCCGGCCTCCCCGGGTACCGGCGTGATCGCCGGCGGTCCGGTGCGCGCCGTGCTCGAGTGCGCCGGCATCCACGACGTGCTCTCCAAGTCCATGGGCTCCGTGAACGCGATCAACATCGTGCGCGGCACCGTGGACGCCCTCAAGAAGCTGGAAGAGCCCCAGGCCGTCGCCGCCCGCCGCGGCAAGGCCCTGGACGAGATCGCCCCCCATGCGATGCTGCGCACCATGGAGAACGATCGCGCCCAGAAGAGCGCGAAGGCAGGTGCGTGAGCCGTGTTTGAGCCCACCCGCAAGAACATCCAGCCCTCGGACGCCACCCTGGTCATCACCCAGACCCGCGGCGTCACGGGCTCCAAGCAGAACCATCGGGACACCCTGCGCTCGCTGGGCCTGAAGCGGATCGGCCACCAGGTCACCCGCAAGGCCGATGCGGTGACGGTCGGCATGGTCAACACCGTGCCGCACCTGGTGTCCGTGGAGGAGGTCAACAATGGCTGACAACGACGCCATCAAGGTCCACGACCTGCGTCCGGCCCCCGGTGCCAAGACCGCCAAGACCCGCGTGGGTCGCGGTGAGGCGTCGAAGGGCAAGACCGCCGGTCGCGGCACCAAGGGCACCAAGGCCCGTTACCAGGTCCGTGCGGGCTTCGAGGGCGGCCAGCTGCCCCTGCAGATGCGTCTGCCGAAGCTCCGCGGCTTCAAGAACCCGTTCCGCACGGAGTACCAGGTCGTGAACCTGGACAAGCTCTCCGCGCACTTCCCCGAGGGCGGTGAGGTCACCGTGGACGCGCTCGTGTCCAAGGGCCTCGTCCGTCGCGGTCAGCCCGTGAAGGTGCTGGGCACGGGGGAGATCACCGCGGCCGTGCAGGTGAAGGCGAACGCCTTCTCCTCGTCCGCCGTGGAGAAGATCCAGGCCGCCGGCGGGTCCACCGAGACCCTCTGACACGCCGACCCATCGACCGAGGGCCCTGGCCCGGAGCAGGAGCTCCGGACCAGGGCCCTCGGTCCGTCCGTGTAGACTCGCACAGCGGCCGCCCCGGTGTTGCCGCCGTCTCGTGCCCCGCCCCGCGGCCGGCGCGCGCCCCACAGGACCACCGCAGGAGGACTCGTGCTCAAGGCCATCGCCCGGATCGTCCGGACGCCTGACCTGTTGCGGAAGATCGCCTTCACGCTCGGGCTCATCGCCGTCTACCGGATGGGCGCCTTCGTGCCGGCCCCCGGGGTGGACTACCCGGCGGTGCAGCAGTGTCTGGCAGCGGGCAACGCCCAGGGCGGCCTGTACTCCTTCGTGAACATGTTCTCGGGCGGGGCGCTCCTGCAGGTGTCCGTCTTCGCGCTCGGCATCATGCCCTACATCACGGCGTCGATCATCGTGCAGCTGCTGCGGGTGGTGATCCCGCGCTTCGAGCAGCTCCACCAGGAGGGCCCGCAGGGCCAGGCGACGCTGACGCAGTACACCCGCTACCTGACCCTCGCCCTCGCCCTGCTGCAGGCGACCACGATGGCCTCGCTGGCCCGCACCGGGGCCCTGCTCGGATGCAGCCTGCCGCTGCTGCGCGACGGCTCCATCCTCACGGTGCTGCTCGTGGTCATCGCCCTGACCACCGGATGTCTCATCGTCATGTGGTTCGGCGAGCGGATCACCGAGAACGGCGTGGGCAACGGCATGTCCCTGCTGATCTTCACCTCCATCGCGGCGGGCTTCCCGGCCGGCCTCGGCCAGGTGGTCCAGACGCAGGGCTGGCGCGTTTTCGCGATCGTCATGGGGATCGGCCTGCTCACCATGCTGGCCATCGTCTTCGTGGAGGAGTCGCAGCGCCGGATCCCGGTCCAGTACGCCAAGCGGCAGATCGGCTCGCGGACCGTGGGCGGGTCGAGCACCTACATCCCGGTCAAGGTGAACATGGCCAACGTCATCCCGGTCATCTTCGCCTCCTCCGTGTTGATGCTCCCGGGCATCCTCATCCAGTTCAACACGCCGCAGGACGGCAGTGCGCCGGCCCCGTGGATCACGTGGCTGAGCCGGTACTTCGGCTCCGGCGACCACCCGGTGTACATGGCACTGTACTTCCTGCTCATCATCGGCTTCACGTACTTCTACGTGTCCATCACGTTCAACCCGGTGGAGATCTCGGACAACATGAAGCGCTATGGCGGCTTCATCCCCGGCGTCCGCGCCGGACGGCCCACCGAGCGTTACCTGCAGTACGTCATCAGCCGCATCACGTTCGTGGGCGCCCTCTACCTCGGTATCGTGGCCATGATCCCGCTGATCGCCTTCGCGGTGATCGGCACCAGCCAGAACTTCCCGCTCGGCGGCACGTCCATCCTCATCATGGTGGGCGTCGGCCTCCAGACCGTGAAGCAGGTCAGCGCACAGATGGAGCAGCGCCACTACGAGGGCCTGCTGCGCTGAGCCCCGACCCGATCCCGCAACGCCGTCCGTATCGACAGTGAGGAACACACGATGACCCGCATGCTGCTCATGGGCCCTCCCGGTTCCGGCAAGGGCACCCAGGCCACCCGGATCGCCGACAAGATGGGGATCGTCCCGATCTCCACCGGTGACATCTTCCGCCACAACGTGAAGTCGATGACGCCGCTCGGCGTCGAGGCCAAGAAGTACATCGACAACGGCGACTTCGTCCCCGATGAGGTCACGAACCGCATGGTCGCGGACCGCATCGCCCAGGCCGACGCGGAGCACGGCTTCCTGCTGGACGGCTACCCGCGCACGAAGGGCCAGGTCGAGGCGCTGGACGCCATGCTCGCCGAGTCCGGCCAGTCGCTGTCCGCCGTCGTCGAGCTGGAGGTGCCCGACGAGGAGCTCGTGGAGCGTCTGCTCAAGCGTGCCGAGATCGAGGGCCGCGCGGACGACACCCAGGAGGTCATCGAGCACCGCCTGGACCTGTACCACCGCGAGACCGAGTCCGTCATCCAGGAGTACGTGGAGCGCGGCATCGTCGCCCGCGTGGACGGCACCGGGCAGATCGACGACGTCACCGAGCGCCTGCTGCAGGCCGTGTACTCCGTGCGTGCCGCCACGGGCTCCCTGCCCGTGATCCAGCCGGGCGCGGAGTCCTGACCCCGTGATCGGCCGCCGCTCGCTCGAGCTCAAGACCGCCCCCCAGCTGCAGGCCATGCAGCGCGCGGGGGTGGTCCTGTCCGAGGCGTTGGACGCCACGCTGGCCGCGGCCGCGCCGGGCGTCACCACCGCGGAGCTGGACGCCGTGTTCGCGGGCGTGCTGGCCGAGCGCGGTGCCACGTCCAACTTCCTGGGCTACTACGACTTCCCGGCCTCGATCTGCACCTCGGTCAACGACGAGGTCGTGCACGGCATCCCCGGGGACCGGGTCCTGCAGACCGGCGACGTGCTGAAGGTCGACGGGGGCGCGATCGTGGACGGCTGGCACGCCGACTCGGCCCGCACGGTGATCCTGGGCTCCTCCGCGGCCGGCACCGCGGACCCGGCCGACGAGCGCCTCTCGGCGATCACGCGGGAGGCACTCTGGGTCGGCATCGCGGCCTTCGCCTCCGCCACCCACGTCGGGGACATCGGGGACGCCATCGACGACTTCGTCTCCGCGCAGCCGGGCGAGGAGCTCGGCATCCTCGAGGAGTACGTGGGGCACGGCATCGGCTCGGCCATGCACCTGCCGCCGGACGTGTTCAACTACCGCACCGGCCACCGGGGGCCCAAGATCCGCCCCGGTCTGGCACTCGCCATCGAGCCGATGCTGGTGCGTGGCTCCATCGACACGAAGGTGCTCGCGGACGACTGGACCGTGGTGACCCTCGACGGCGCCCGCGCCAGCCAGTGGGAGCACTCGGTCTGCCGGCACGACGGCGGTGTGTGGGTGCTCACCGCGCCCGACGGCGGCGCCTCCGAGCTCGCCCGGTTCGGCGTGGTCCCGGTCCCGCCGGGGGAGTGAGCGGCCCGAGCTGTCGGCCGTCCGTCCCGCCCGTCCGGCGGACCGGGCGGCCGTCGTCGTCTGTGCTGGTTCTCAGACCGAGAATGCGGTATCATCGAACGTTGTTCGTGTGCGCGCACTCGTGTGCGCCGGCGAGCAGACCCGTTCCCGCCCCGTCACCCGGCCCTCCGCGGCCGTGCCCGGGGCATGACGATTGTGGAGGACATGGCTAAGAAGGAAGGTGTCATCGAGGTCGAGGGCACGGTGTCGGAGGCATTGCCGAACGCGATGTTCCGGGTCCGTCTGCAGAACGAGCACGTCGTGCTCGCCACGATCTCCGGAAAGATGCGTCAGCACTACATCCGCATCCTCCCCGAGGATCGCGTCGTGGTGGAGCTTAGCCCGTACGACCTCAACCGGGGTCGGATCGTGTACCGATACAAGTAAGAACCCCCGTCCAAGCGAGCGCAGGAGGAAGAGCCGTGAAGGTTCAGCCGAGCGTGAAGCGGATTTGTGACAAGTGCCAGGTCGTGCGCCGTAAGGGCCGCGTGCTGGTGATCTGCTCGAACCCGCGCCACAAGCAGCGCCAGGGCTGATCGCCTCCCCGGGAGCCCGGGGAGCGACGCCGTCGCGTTGACCACACCACCCACCGGCCATCGGGCCGAACAGCAGGGACAGCGGTCCACCCCGTGAGGGGAGGGCCCCCACCTCCGGCCGCAGGGGCCGGAGACCGACGACGGCGGACGCCCGCCGCGGAGCACGCCGGATCTTCCCCGGCGCCGCGACGACGGGTCCGCGAGGCCCAGTGCCGCGTCGTGCGGGACGTCCCTGGTGCAGACCCCTGCTGCAGAAGAACAGGAGGACGGCCACATGGCTCGTCTTGCAGGCGTTGACATTCCGCGCGAGAAGCGCGTGATCATCGCACTCACGTACATCTACGGTGTGGGCAAGACCCGCGCTGAGGAGACCCTCGCCGCCACGGGCATCGACCCGAACATCCGCGTGAAGGACCTCTCCGACGAGCAGCTGGTGCAGCTGCGCGACCACATCGAGGGCAGCTACAAGGTGGAGGGCGACCTCCGCCGCGAGGTGGCCGCCGACATCCGTCGCAAGGTGGAGATCGGCTCCTACGAGGGCCTGCGCCACCGCCGCGGCCTGCCGGTGCGCGGCCAGCGCACGAAGACCAACGCCCGTACCCGCAAGGGCCCCAAGAAGACGGTCGCCGGCAAGAAGAAGTGATCCTGCACCGGCGGTGACCGCGTCCACGTCCGGACGCCCCGCCCGCAGCATCAGCACCAGCAGCTTTCCCGGAGGAGAATCACATGCCCCCCAAGACTCGCGCATCGGCTGCCCGCAAGCCGCGTCGCAAGGCCAACAAGAACATCACCGTGGGCCAGGCCCACATCAAGAGCACGTTCAACAACACCATCGTGTCCATCACGGACACCACGGGTGCCGTCATCTCCTGGGCCTCGTCCGGCGAGGTCGGCTTCAAGGGGTCGCGCAAGTCGACCCCGTACGCCGCGCAGATGGCCGCCGAGCAGGCCGCCAAGCGTGCGCAGGAGCACGGCATGAAGAAGGTGGACGTCTTCGTGAAGGGTCCGGGCTCGGGCCGCGAGACCGCCATCCGCTCCCTGCAGGCCGCCGGCCTCGAGGTGGGGTCCATCCAGGACGTCACCCCCATGGCCCACAACGGCGCTCGCCCGGCGAAGCGCCGCCGCGTCTGACCTGAGCGCTGTGTCCGCGTCCGCCCCCGCCCGGGGCGGACGCGGACAGGTCTGCGGACCTGCCCCCACCCCGTCCTCGTTTCCACCCACCGCGTGCGTCATATGGCGGACGCTCGCCGAAAGGAAATGTCCGTGCTCATTGCACAGCGCCCCACGCTGACCGAAGAGGTCGTCTCCGACCGTCGTTCCCGGTTCGTCATCGAGCCCCTGGAGCCCGGCTTCGGCTACACCCTCGGCAACTCCCTGCGCCGCACTCTGCTCTCGTCGATCCCCGGTGCTGCCGTGACCAGCATCCGCGTGGACGGCGTGCTGCACGAGTTCAGCACCGTCAACGGAGTCAAGGAGGATGTCACCGAGATCATCCTCAACATCAAGAAGCTCTCCGTCTCCTCGGAGAACGACGAGCCCGTGGTGGCCTACCTGCGCAAGCAGGGGGCCGGCGTCGTCACCGCCGCGGACATCACCGCGCCGGCCGGCGTCGAGATCCACAACCCGGACCTGCACATCGCGACCCTGAACGCGAAGGGCAAGTTCGACATGGAGCTGACCATCGAGCGCGGTCGCGGCTACGTGACCGCCGCCCAGAACAAGTCCGCGGACGCGGAGATCGGCCGTATCCCGGTCGACTCCATCTACTCCCCGGTCCTCAAGGTGACCTTCAAGGTCGAGGCCACCCGTGTGGAGCAGCGCACCGACTTCGACCGTCTGATCCTGGACGTGGAGACCAAGGAGAACATGCTGCCGCGTGACGCGGTGGCCTCTGCCGGCTCCACCCTGGTCGAGCTGTTCGGCCTGGCCCGCTCGCTCAACGTCGAGGCCGAGGGCATCGACCTGGGTGACGAGCCCGAGGTCGTCGAGGGCTCCGCCGACCTGGCCCAGCCGATCGAGGAGCTCGAGCTCACCGTGCGCTCGTACAACTGCCTCAAGCGCGAGGGCATCCACACCGTGGGCGAGCTCGTGGGCCGGTCCGAGGCCGACCTGATGGACATCCGCAACTTCGGCGCGAAGTCCATCGACGAGGTCAAGGAGAAGCTCCAGGAGCTGGGCCTGTCCCTCAAGGACTCGCCGGCCGGCTACGACCCGCAGGCGCACGCGCGCCAGATGGACGACGACCCGTTCTCGGACTACTGAGCCGATTCCGCACCACCTGACATCTTCGACCCGACGCCGCAGCCGGCTGAAGGGTCCCACCCGAGGAGAAACACCATGCCTACCCCCACCAAGGGTCCGCGTCTGGGCGGCAGCCCGGCCCACGAGCGCATCATGCTGGCGAACATGTCCGCCCAGCTGTTCGAGCACAAGTCGATCACCACGACGCTCACCCGCGCCAAGCGCCTGCGCCCGTACGCCGAGCGCCTGATCACCTTCGCCAAGAAGGGCGATCTGCCGGCCCGCCGCAAGGTGCAGGGTCTCATCGCCGCCAAGAACCGCACCAACAAGGCGGTCGTGCACGAGCTGTTCACCGTGATCGGCCCGGCGATGGCCGAGCGCAACGGCGGTTACACCCGCATCACCAAGATCGGCAACCGCCAGGGCGACAACGCGCCCATGGCCGTGATCGAGCTGATCATGGACCCGATCTCCGGCAAGCAGGCCGTGGTGCGTGAGGCCGAGCAGGCCGCCGCGTCCGCGCCGGCCGCGCCGGCCGAGTCCACCCCGGTGGAGGCCGTCGACCCGGCCGCCACCGAGGAGGTCACCGTGGCCGAGTCGCAGGAGGCCGCCGCCGAGATCGACGGCGCCGTGCCCACCAACGAGGACGGCTCGGCTCCGGCCGAGGCCACCATCAAGGGCAACGCCAGCTCGAAGAAGTACCACGTCCCCGGCTCGCGCTGGTACGACCAGACCACCGCCGAGGTCTGGTTCTCCACCGTCGAGGAGGCCAAGGCCGCGGGCTTCGAGCCCGCCGGTGGCGAGGCCGCCCAGAAGATGGCCTGACGCCATCGCGGGAGTCCGCGTCCGTCCCCGTGACGACGCCCCGGCGAGGGCCGTCCACCACCCGGTGGGCGGCCCTTCGCCGTCCCCGGCCCCGCCCCGCTGAGAGGAGCAGCATGAGCGAGCAGCACCGCCCGGACGTCCCGCCGGCACCCGGGGATCCCGCATCCGTGCGAGTCCGCCTGGACCTGGCCTACGACGGCGGCACCTTCCACGGCTGGGCCCGCCAGCCCGGTCTCGACTCGGTCCAGGGTGCGCTGGAGGACGGGCTCGAGCGGATCCTGCGCCGGCCCGTGCGCACGGTGGTCGCCGGCCGCACCGACGCGGGGGTGCACGCGCGCGGCCAGGTCGTCCACCTCGACCTGACCGAGACGGAGTGGGCGGGCCTGACCCGCGGCCGGCCCGGCCTGGAGCCGGCCACCTCCCTCACCCGCCGCCTCGGCGGGGTGCTCTCCGGGTGGGGCGGGGCCGTCGTCGTGCACGGGGCGCGGCGGGCCCCCGCGGGCTTCGACGCGCGGTTCAGCGCGCTGTGGCGCGAGTACGAGTACCGGATCGACGACGCACCCGCCGCGCGTGATCCGCGCACGCGGGGCTTCACCCACTGGCACGGCGCCGCCCTGGACGATCGCCTCATGGCGCTGGAGGCCGACGCCGTCCTCGGACTGCACGACTTCCTGTCCTTCTGCCGGCCCCGCGCGGGCGCCACGACCATCCGCGAGGTCCAGCACCTGGAGGTGCGACGCGATGAGGACGGCGTCGTGCGCGTCCGGATCCGGGCCGACGCGTTCTGCCACAACATGGTCCGGGCGATCGTCGGGGCGCTGCTGCAGGTGGGGGAGGGGGCCCGCGAGCCCGGCTGGCTCGCGCACCGGGTGGCGAGGCCGGCCCGCGACTCCGAGGTGCGCCTCGCCCCGCCCGGGGGGCTGACGCTGCTCGCCGTCGGCTATCCCGACGAGGCGGAGGAGCTGCGCCGGCGCGCCGAGGGCACCCGGGCGAAGCGGACCCTGTGAGCCGGGGTCGCCCGCGGCGGCGGCTTTTGGCTCCGGGGCCCGCGTTCGGTAGGATGGGTGGACGTTGCGCATGCCCGCACCCGGATGCGTCGTGCCGCGAGTGGCTCAGTTGCAT
Source organism: Micrococcus sp. KRD012 (assembly GCF_017168555.1). Classification (NCBI taxonomy): domain Bacteria; kingdom Bacillati; phylum Actinomycetota; class Actinomycetes; order Micrococcales; family Micrococcaceae; genus Micrococcus; species Micrococcus sp. KRD012. The sequence goes on along the minus strand of NZ_JABFBB010000003.1, from coordinate 26,563 downwards.
GGCCTTCAGCTCGCGCCGCACCCCCGGGGCATCGGGCCCGGACGCCTTCCAGCCCTCACCTGGGGGACCGGCGCGCACGGAGAACTGACAGCGCGAGCGCGCCGGAATCACGACCCGGCGGGCAGGTGCTGTGGACCACCACCGACCCTGAAGGCAGACAACGTGCGTACGTACTCTCCCAAGCCTGGCGACGCCGACCGTCAGTGGCACATCATCGATGCCACCGACGTCGTCCTCGGCCGCCTGGCCTCCCACACCGCCACCCTCCTGCGCGGCAAGCACAAGCCGACGTTCGCCCCCCACATGGACATGGGCGACTACGTCATCATCGTGAACGCCGAGAAGGTCGCCCTCACCGGCGCCAAGCTCGAGAAGAAGCGCGCCTACCGCCACTCGGGCTACCCGGGCGGCCTGAAGTCGCAGTCCTACGCCGAGCTGCTCGAGACCAACCCGGTCCGCGCCGTGGAGAAGGCCGTCAAGGGCATGCTCCCGAAGAACTCGCTGGCCGCCCAGCAGCTCTCCAAGCTGAAGGTGTACAAGGGCGCCGAGCACCCGCACACCGCCCAGCAGCCCCAGACCTTCGAGATCGGCCAGGTCGCCCAGTGACCCCGGCGGGCCACTGACGCAGACCTTCCCTGAGGAGAACCATGAGCATCAACGAGAACGACGACGTGGAGCTGACGAGCTACACCTCTGAGTCCACCGCCGCCGCCGAGGCCCCCGTCGCCTCCGAGCGCCCGGCCCTGACCGTGCCCGGCTCCGCCGTCGGCCGCCGCAAGGAGGCCGTGGCCCGCGTGCGCCTCGTCCCCGGCTCCGGCCAGTGGACCATCAACGGTCGCGCCCTGGAGAACTACTTTCCGAACAAGCTGCACCAGCAGGAGGTCTCCGACCCCTTCACGCTGCTGGAGCTGACCGGCGCCTACGACGTGATCGCCCGCATCCACGGCGGCGGCCCCTCCGGCCAGGCCGGTGCGCTGCGCCTGGGCATCTCCCGCGCCCTCAACGAGATCAACCGCGAGCACAACCGCCCGGCGCTCAAGAAGGCCGGCTTCCTGACCCGCGACGCCCGCGTCATCGAGCGCAAGAAGGCCGGCCTCAAGAAGGCCCGCAAGGCCTCGCAGTTCTCGAAGCGCTGATCCTGCGCCGCACGGTGTCCCCACCGTGCCCCCGCCGACGCCCCGTCCCGCTCCTCACGAGCGGGGCGGGGCGTCCGCCGTCTCCGTGGGCCGGCGGCACCTGACCCAGGGGTAATATGAAGGCGCATGGCGACGACGCCATGACGGGCCGCTCGCCCGTCCGGTGCGCGGTCCGATCGGAGACACCCTCGGGAGCCGCCGTGGCCGAGAACACGAGTCCCACGCCCGACCCCCGCACCCGTGGCGAGCACGGCACGGAGCACGCCGCGCAGGCCCCCTTCGCCGTGACCCGTGACTACGCCGCCGAGGTGGACGAGATCCGGGAGCTGGGCCGCAAGCTCGGCGGGGAGAAGAAGACCCCCCACCCCGGACCCGCAGGCCTGGCGTGAGGGCTACCCGTACAAGACCAAGCTCAGCCGCAAGAGCTACGAACGACGCAAGCGCGAGCTGCAGATCGAGCTGCTGAAGATGCAGCTCTGGGTCAAGGAGACCGGCCAGAAGGTCCTGATCATCTTCGAGGGCCGCGACGCCGCCGACAAGGGCGGCGCCATCAAGCGCTTCAACGAGCACCTCAACCCCCGCGGCGCCCGGACCGTGGCCCTGGAGAAGCCCACGGAGGAGGAGGCCTCGCAGTGGTACTTCCAGTGCTACATCCAGCACCTCGAGTTCATGCGCGAGACCCCTGAGCTGGAGCGCATGCTCGTCAACTCCGGCGTGCACATCATCAAGTTCTGGTTCTCCGTGTCCCAGCGTGAGCAGCTCAATCGCTTCGCCGCGCGGGAGACCGACCCCGTGCGTCGCTGGAAGCTCTCGCCCACCGACCTGGCCTCCCTGGACAAGTGGGACGACTACACGAACGCGAAGGAGGCCATGTTCTTCTACACGCACACGGCCGACGCCCCGTGGACCGTCGTGAAGTCGAACGACAAGAAGCGCGCCCGCCTCGAGGCCATCCGCCACGTGCTGCACACGCTGCCCTACCCGGACAAGGACGAGCGCATCGTCCACCGCCCCGACCCGCAGATCTGCGGCCCGGCCAACGAGCTGGCCGAGTACGGCGAGGTCTCCGGCGGCTCGTTCCCGCGCGTGCGCTGACCGGGCCGCACACGACGGCGCCCCTCACCGTCCGGGGAGGGGCGCCGTCGTGTGCGGGGGCGGATTCAGCCGCGCTCCTCCTCCACGTACTCCGGGGTGACGTGGGCGTCGTCGAAGAGGTTGTCCGCCCCGAAGCCCTCCGAGACGTGGTACTCGCCCGAGGCCAGGGAGAGGCGGACGTCCTCGCGCAGGATCGGCAGCTTGGCGTAGAACGCGTCGCCGCAGCAGCTGGTGGCGGTGACGTCGCGGTGGCCGATGATGCGGGACGGCGGCAGCTCGTACTGCTGGCAGATGTAGGCGACGAGCGGCACCAGGCCGGCGTAGAGGCTCTGCGGCGGCGGGTTCAGCATGTACAGCCCCTCGCACTCGATGCCGAGCGCATACGCGTTGAACCCGAGCGCGTGGACGCCGAGCATGAACGTCTGTCCGCCCTCGAGCGCGTGCCGGGAGCCGTGGCGGCCCTCCATCGCAAAGCCGCCGCGGGAGACGGTGAAGTGCTGCCCGGTATCGCCCCAGTCGTTCGCGGGGCTCATGTGCGCGTTCTGGACCACCTGTGCGATGCTTTCCGCCGCCTCCCGGGAGCCGTCCGTGACGTTCGGCGTGGTGGTGTGGTGGATCACCAGGTAGGAGGGGCGCTCGTTCAGGGTCTGCAGGTAGTAGTTGGGCTGCATGGCGCCCCACTGCGCCGTGGTGATGATGTCCGGGGCGGGCAGGCGGGTGGCCTGCTCGTCGCCCTCCGAGCTCTGCTCGGCCTGCTCATCACGCCCGCAGCCGGCCACGCCGGCGGCGATCGCCAGGCCCGTGCCGCCCAGCACGCTGCGGCGCGTCCAGGAACGGGAGGGCGGGGGCGGGGTCACGTCGGGCATGGATCGAGGTCCTTCGGGTTCGGGGCGGGGCCTCCCGGGCGGATGTGAGCGGACGGGCGCGCGGCCGCGGGGGCTCGACCGGTCCGATGCTACCGCCCCCCGGCCCGTTTCGTGACCCTCCCGTGATGCAGGCCGCAGGGGCGGCCCCTACACTGACTGATCATGTCGAGATTGTTCGGAACCGATGGCGTCCGTGGCCTGGCCAACGAGACCCTCACCGTGGAGTTGTCCGTCCAGCTGGCCCAGGCCGCCTCGCCCGTCCTCGGCGCGGAGGCCTTCGACGCCGGCCGACGCCCGGTCGCCGTCGTGGCCCGGGACCCGCGCATCAGCGGTGAGTTCATCGCGGCCGCCGTGCAGGCGGGCCTGGCGTCCTCGGGCGTGGACGTGTGGGATGCGGGCGTGCTGCCGACCCCCGCCGCCGCCTATCTCGTGGGGGACCTGGACGCCGACTTCGGCGTGATGATCTCCGCCTCCCACAACCCGGCCCCGGACAACGGCATCAAGTTCCTCGCGCGCGGCGGCGAGAAGCTGACCGACGCGCAGGAGGACGAGATCATCCGTCACCTCGAGGGCGTGACGCCGCGGCGGCCCCAGGGCGCGGACGTGGGCCGCGTGCGCGTCTTCGCGGACGCCGAGGACCGCTACGTCCTCCACCTCCTGCAGACCCTCCCGCACCGGCTGGACGGGCTCAAGGTCGTCTTGGACTGCGCACACGGTGCGGCCGCCGGCTGCTCGCCCGAGGCGTTCCGCGCCGCCGGCGCGGAGGTCGTCGTGATCGGCGCGTCCCCGGACGGGCTCAACATCAACGACGGCTACGGCTCCACCCACCTCGAGAAGCTCCAGGCGGCCGTGCGCGAGCACGGCGCGGACCTCGGCATCGCGCACGACGGCGACGCCGACCGGTGCCTCGCCGTGGACGAGCGCGGCGAGGTCGTCGACGGCGACCAGATCATGGGCGTCATGGCCGTGGCCCTCAAGGACCGCGGCGTCCTGCGGGACGACACCCTGGTCGTGACCGTCATGTCCAACCTGGGCCTGAAGCTGGCCATGGGCCGGGAGGGCGTCCAGCTCGTCGAGACCCAGGTGGGCGACCGCTACGTCCTGGCCGGCATGAAGCTCGGCGACTACTCGCTCGGCGGCGAGCAGTCCGGCCACGTGATCTTCTCGGACCACGCCACCACCGGCGACGGGGTCCTCACCGGCCTGCAGCTCGCCTCGCGCGTCGCCGAGACCGGCACCCCGCTCTCCGAGCTGGCCGCGGTGATGGACCGGCTGCCCCAGGTCCTCGTGAACGTGCGCGGCGTGGACAAGTCCCGCGCCGCCGAGGACGAGGCCGTCCAGGCGGCGGTGGCCGAGGCGGAGGCCCGCCTCGGCGAGACCGGCCGCGTGCTGCTGCGCCCGTCGGGCACGGAGCCGGTCGTGCGCGTCATGGTCGAGGCCCCGGACGAGGAGACCGCCGGCCGGGAGGCCCAGGTGCTGGCCGACGTCGTGCAGCGCGAGCTGCGCCTGCACGACTGACCGGACCGATGACGTCGGACGCGGCCCCCCGGCCCCGCCGCTGGACCCTGTTCGCGGGGCTGCTCGCGGGGCTGGCGGTCCTGTGGTCGGCCGCGTTCCTCGCCGTGGACGCGCCCGTGTGTGCGCGGCAGAGCGCCCCCGTGGAGTGGTTGCCGTGCCTGGATCCGGACCGGCAGGACTCGGAGGTCGCCCCGGACGCCGGGTCCAGCGCGGACCGGACGACGTCGCGGCCCTGAGGGCACGGCCCCGGTGCCGCCGAGGGCATGAAGGAAGGGCGCGGGGCGACTCGCGTGAGTCGTCCCGGGCCCTTCGGCGTCGGACAGGGGGAGATCAGAGGGTGGTGGTCCCGGAGGTGGGGCCGCCGCGGCGCTCGGCGAGCAGGTCGCGGATCTCGGTGAGCACGGCGACGTCGGCGGGCACCTCCTCCTCGGCGGGGTCGATGCCGAGGCGGCGGTTGCGGGCCTCGATCATCTTGTTCATCGGCATCACGATGGCGAAGTACACGGCCGCGGCGATGAGCAGGAAGTTGACGAGGGCGGTGAGCAGCACGCCGAACTTCACGTCGTTGCCGTTGACCGTCAGCACGGCGAACGAGTCGAAGTTCGGCGAGCCCACGGCGGCGGCGATGAGCGGCATGAGGACCGCCTCGACGAGCGCGTTCACGATCTTGCCGAAGGCGGCGCCGATGATGACGGCGACGGCAAGGTCGAGGACGTTGCCCTTCATGATGAAGTCTTTGAATCCCTGGAGCATGGGGAGAATCCTACGTGTCACGAAGGCGGCGCGGTACGGGTTCGAGCGAGTCGTGCGTCTCAGTCCGCGTAGTCGGGTGCCGGAGGCAGACCCCACGCGGTCTCGAGGACGCCGCCGGCCGCCTCGACCCGGGCCGCCTCCGCGGACCCGACGTAGCGCAGGTGCCAGGGCTCGTGGGCGAAGCCCGTCACGTCCTCGGCCCCGACGGGATAGCGGATGACGAACCCGTACTCGGCGGCGTGCGCGGCCACCCAGCGGCCCGCGGCGGTGTCGCCGAAGCACGCTTCCAGGTCACACGCGGGGGTCGCGGCGTCGCCCACGTCCCAGGCCAGGCCGGTCTGGTGCTCGGAGTACCCCGGACGCGCCGAGACGCGGTCGGCCTCGGCGCGGCCCAGCTCGTCGACCCAGTGGCCGTACGTCCGGACCTGGTAGTCGTACGAGCGGTAGGCGCTCAGGGTGGTGAGGCGGTGGCCCGCCGCCGCGGCGGCATCCAGCAGGTCACCGGCCGCCGTCGCGGCCGCCGCCCGCAGGGACAGCTCGCTGCCGGGCACGGCCACCAGATCCGAGGGCGCCCAGTCGGGCGGGGCCACGGGGCGGGTCTTGTTCACGACGACGTCGAGGGTGGCCGGGTCGGCGTGCGTGCCCGACGACGGCGCCGTGCTCGAGGCGGCGCCGGACGACGCGGCCGCGCTCGCGGAGCCGGACGTCGGCGTCGTCGGCGTCGAGGACGGGCCCGCGGCGGGCGTGCCGCAACCGGCCACGAGCAGCGCGAGCGCGGCCAGCGCGGCGAGAGGGAGGGTGCGACGCATGGATCAGACCTTCCTCAGCAGCACGCGGGTCACCTCGTGTTGCGCGTTCTTCGTGAGCACCAGCCGGGCGCGCCCGCGGGTCGGGCGCACGTTCTGCTCGAGGTTCGGGCCGTTGATGGAGTCCCAGATGGACTCGGCCGTCGCCTGAGCCTCGGCGTCCGACAGGGAGGAGTACCGGTGGAAGTAGCTGCGCGGGTCGGCGAAGGCCCCCGAGCGCAGACCCATGAACCGGTCGATGTACCAGGACCGGATCCAGGACGCGCGCGCGTCCACGTACACCGAGAAGTCGAAGAAGTCGGAGACGGAGAGCCCGGCGGTGCCGTCGGCCCGGGTGCGCGGCGGGGCCAGCACGTTGAGTCCCTCCACGATCAGCACGTCGGGACGGTGCACCACCTGTTCCTCGCCCGGCACGATGTCGTAGGTGATGTGCGAGTACACGGGCGCGCGCACCTCCTGCGCCCCGGACTTGACGTCCGCCATGAAGCGCAGCAGCGCGCGGCGGTCGTAGGACTCGGGGAAGCCCTTGCGGGACATGATGCCGCGCTCGTGCAGCACCGCGTTGGGGTGCAGGAAGCCGTCCGTGGTGACCAGCTCGACGCGCGGCGTCGTCGGCCAGCGGCGCAGCATCTCCTGGAGCACACGCGCCGTCGTCGACTTGCCGACGGCGACCGACCCGGCCACCCCGATCACGTACGGGGTGCGCCCCGTCCGCTCGCCGAGGAACGCGTTGGTCGCGCTGCGCAGGGCCGCGGAGGCCTCCACGTTGATGCTCAGCAGGCGCGAGAGCGGAAGGTAGACCTCGGCAACCTCGCGCAGGGACAGATGCTCGCCGAGGCCGCGCAGACGCTCCACGTCCGCCTGGTCGAAGGGCTGCGCCATCTCCGAGGCGAGACGGGCCCAGGTCTGGCGGTCCAGCTCCACGAAGGGGGAGCGCTGGTGGCCGTCGGGCACGGCGTCCGCGGGCTCCTCGGGGCCCACGAGGGGCAGCTCGGAGGTCGGGGGGGTGTAGGTCACCCGATCCATTATGGCCGCGGCCCGCCCGGAGCGGGCCCCCGCGTGACGTCACAGGGCCCGGATAGGATCGGCCCATGCGCGTTCTCGTGACCGGCGGTGCCGGATACCTCGGATCCCACACCGTGCTCACGCTGCTCGAGGCGGGCCACGACGTCCTCGTCCTGGACAGCCTGGTCACGGCGACGACGACGGCGCTCGAGCGCGTCGCCGAGCTCGCCGGGACGCGTCTGGGCGGGTCGCGGCTGCGCCTGCACGTGGCCGACATCCGCCGCCCCGAGGACTACCGCGGGGCGCTCGCGGACTTCGGCCCGGCCGCACTCGTGCACTTCGCCGGGCTGAAGTCGCCCACCGAGTCGATGACCCGCCCCGCCGCCTACTACGACGTGAACGTGGGCGGCACGGCCGCCGTCGCCGAGGCCGCGCTCGCGGCCGGCGCCCGCACGGTCCTGTTCTCCTCCTCCGCGACCGTGTACGGCGACCGCGCGCCGGTGCCGGTCGCCGAGGACGCCGCCACGGACCCGGTCTCGCCCTACGGGCACTCCAAGCTCATGGCGGAGCAGGTGCTGCGCGACGTCTGCGCCACGGTCGACGGCGGCGGGCTGGCGATGCTGCGCTACTTCAACCCGGTCGGCGCGCATCCCTCCGGGCGGCTGGGCGAGGACCCGAGCGGGGTGCCGGCGAACCTCATGCCCTTCGTGGCGCGGGTGGCCTCCGGCGCGTACCCCGAGCTGCGGGTGTTCGGCGCGGACTTCGACACGCGCGACGGCAGCGCCGTGCGCGACTTCATCCACGTGATGGACCTCGCGGAGGCGCACGTGGCCGGGCTCGACTGGCTCGCGGCCCGGGTGGCGGCCGGGGGCGGTACGACGACCCGGGTCTGGAACATCGGCCGGGGCGAGGGCGTCACCGTGTTCGAGATGGTGCGCGCCTTCGAGGCGGTCACGGGCGGCCGCATCCCCTACCGCGTGGTCGAGCGCCGGCCCGGGGACATCGCCGAGTCGTGCGCCGCCGTGGACGCGATCGGCGCCGAGGTGGGCTGGCACGCCCGACGCGATGTGACCGCGATGGTGCGGGACCTCTGGGCCTGGCAGCAGGCCAACCCCGCGGGGTTCTCGTCCCGGACGGAGTGAGACGGCCCGCCGTGCGCCGAAGTCGGGTCCGGCCCGGTATTCTCGTGCGCATGTGCGGAATCGTCGGATACATCGGCCAGCCCCAGTCAGATCGTGAGCACGGCGCTCTCGACGTCCTGATGGAGGGCCTGCGTCGTCTTGAATACCGCGGATACGACTCCGCCGGTGTGGCCGTGGTGGACGGCGGTCAGCTGTACCACCGGAAGAAGGCGGGCAAGCTCGCCAACCTCGCCGAGGAGCTCGCCGAGCACCCCATCCCCACCGGTCTCGTCGGCATCGGCCACACCCGGTGGGCCACCCACGGCGGCCCCACCGACCGCAACGCCCACCCGCATGTGGCGGACGAGGGCCGCCTGGCGCTCATCCACAACGGCATCATCGAGAACTACGCCGAGCTGCGCGAGGAGCTGCTCGCCAAGGGCGTCGAGTTCCTCTCCGAGACGGACACCGAGGTGGCCGCCCGCCTCCTCGCCGACGTCTACCGGCACGCGGCCGGCCAGGACCTGACCCGCGCCATGCAGCTGGCCTCCCAGCGCCTCGAGGGTGCCTTCACCCTGCTGGCCGTGCACGTGGACCACCCGGACCGCGTGGTGGCCTCGCGCCGCAACTCGCCGCTCGTCGTCGGCCTGGGCGAGGGGGAGAACTTCCTCGGCTCGGACGTCTCCGGCTTCATCGACTTCACCCGCGAGGCCATCGAGCTCGAGCAGGACCAGGTCGTGACGATCACGGCCGACGCCGTCGAGATCTCGGACTTCCGGGGCGGCCCCGCCGACGGCAAGCGCTTCACCGTGGACTGGGACGCCTCGGCCGCGGAGAAGGGCGGCTTCGAGACCTTCATGGAGAAGGAGATCCACGACCAGCCCCAGGCCGTGCAGGACACCCTGCTGGGCCGCACGGACGCCGCCGGCGCCCTGATGCTGGACGAGCTGCGGATCGACCCCGAGGAGCTCAAGGCCGTCGACAAGATCATCGTCCTGGCGTGCGGCACGTCCGCCTACGCGGGCACGGTGGCCAAGTACGCCATCGAGCACTGGTGCCGGATCCCCGTGGAGGTGGAACTCTCCCACGAGTTCCGCTACCGCGACCCGATCATCGACCCGCACACCCTCGTGGTGTCCATCTCCCAGTCCGGCGAGACCATGGACACCCTCATGGCGGTCCGCTACGCCAAGGAGCAGGGCGCCCGCACCGTGTCCATCTGCAACACCAACGGCTCCACGATCCCGCGCGAGTCGGACGCCGTGCTCTACACGCACGCCGGCCCCGAGATCGCCGTCGCCTCCACCAAGGCGTTCCTGGCGCAGATCACCGCCGCCTACCTGCTGGGCCTGTACCTGGCCCAGCTGAACAAGAAGCTGTTCAGCGGCCAGATCAAGGACATCCTGGCGGACCTCGGGGCGATCCCCGGCAAGATCGAGGAGATCCTCGCCGCCAAGGACCAGGTCAAGGAGCTCGCCCGCTCCATGGCCGACGCCACCTCCGTCCTGTTCCTCGGCCGCAACGTCGGCTACCCGGTGGCCATGGAGGGCGCGCTCAAGCTCAAGGAGCTCGCCTACATCCACGCCGAGGGCTTCGCCGCGGGCGAGCTCAAGCACGGCCCGATCGCCCTGATCGACGACGGCCAGCCGGTCTTCGTGGTCATGCCCTCGCCCCTGGACCGTCACTCGCTGCACGCCAAGGTGGTCTCGAACATCCAGGAGGTCCGCGCCCGCGGCGCCCGCACCTTCGCCGTCGCCGAGCGCGGCGACGCGGCCGTGCGCGGCCAGGCCGAGGTCGTCTTCGAGGTCCCCGAGACCCAGCCGATGCTCATGCCGCTGCTGACCACGGTCCCGCTGCAGATCTTCGCCCTCGAGCTCGCCACGGCGAAGGGCTACGACGTGGACCAGCCGCGCAACCTCGCCAAGTCCGTCACGGTGGAGTGATCCGCCGCTGAGGCCACCGAGACCTCTCCTGCCGGGCCCGGCCGCCACACAGCAGCCGGGCCCGCGACGCGTCCGGGACGGTGTCCTCCCGCCCCAGTAGACTCCCCGAGGAGGCCCGCCGCACCCGGCGGGCCGCACGACGAGACCCCGGAGAGTCATGCACACAGTGGAGATCGGCCAGCCGTACCCCCTCGGGGCCACCGTGGACGAGACCGGCACCAACTTCGCCCTCGCGGTCTCCCGCGAGGTGGAGGCGGTCGAGCTGTGCCTCGTCGCCGACGACGGCACGGAGACGCGCATCCCTCTCGAGGAGCGGCACGGCACCACATGGCACGCCCACGTGGCGGGCATCGGCCACGGGCAGCGCTACGGCTACCGCGTGCACGGCCCCTGGGACCCCGCCCGCGGCCTGTGGCACAACCCGGCCAAGATCCTCGTGGACCCGTACGCGCGGGCGTTCACCGGCGACTACGAGTGGGGCCAGCAGCACCACTCGTACGACTTCGACGAGCCGGACCGCATCGACACCTCGGACAACCTGGGCACGAGCATGCTCGGCGTCGTCGTCGCCGAGGACTTCGACTGGGGCGATGACGCCCCACCCGCCGTCGAGCTCACGGACACGGTGATCTACGAGACCCACGTCAAGGGCATGACCAAGCTGCACCCCGCCGTCCCCGAGGAGCTGCGCGGCACCTACGCGGGCATGGCCCACCCGGAGGTGGTCCGCCACCTGACCGAGCTCGGGGTGACCGCCGTCGAGCTGATGCCCGTGCACCAGTTCGTCAACGACGCCACCCTGCAGGAGAAGGGGCTGAGCAACTACTGGGGCTACAACACGCTCGGCTTCTTCGCCCCGCACGCCGCCTACGCCTCCTCCTCGGAGGTGGGCGGCCAGGTCCGCGAGTTCAAGCAGATGGTGAAGGACCTGCACGCCGCTGGTCTCGAGGTGATCCTCGACGTGGTCTACAACCACACGGCCGAGGGCAACGACAAGGGCCCCATGCTCAGCCTGCGCGGGCTGGACAACGCCGGCTACTACCACCTCGTCGAGGGCGACGAGCGGCACTACATGGACTACACGGGCACCGGGAACTCGGTGGACCTCTCCAGCCCCAAGGCCCTCCAGCTGGTCATGGACTCCCTGCGCTACTGGGTCACCGAGATGCACGTGGACGGCTTCCGGTTCGACCTGGCCACCACCCTCACCCGGGTGGAGGGGGAGCAGGGCCCGGACATGTTCTCCGGGTTCTTCGACGTGGTCCGCCAGGACCCGGTGCTGCGCACCGTCAAGCTCATCGCCGAGCCGTGGGACGTGGGCTGGGGCGGCTACCAGGTGGGCAACTTCCCCGGCCTCTGGTCCGAGTGGAACGGCATGTACCGGGACGCGGTACGCGACTTCTGGCGCGGCGAGCCCGGCACCCTCGGCGAGTTCGCCACCCGCCTGACCGGCTCGGCCGACCTCTATGAGGGGGACGGGCGCGGCCCCGGTGCGTCCGTGAACTTCGTCACGGCCCACGACGGCTTCACGCTGCGCGACCTCGTCTCCTACAACGAGAAGCACAACGAGGCCAACGGCGAGGACAACAACGACGGCGAGGCGCACAACCGCTCGTGGAACTGCGGCGTGGAGGGGGAGACCGACGACCCCGAGGTCGTGACGCTCCGCGCCCGCCAGCGCCGCAACTTCCTGGCCACCCTGCTGATCAGCCAGGGCGTGCCCATGATCAGCCACGGCGACGAGCTGGGCCGCACCCAGGGCGGCAACAACAACGTCTACTGCCAGGACAACGAGATCTCGTGGATCGACTGGTCCGCCATGGACGACTCGCTCGTGGCGTTCACCCGCGACCTGATCGCGCTGCGCCGTGACCACGCGGTGTTCCGCCGTCGCCACCACTTCGACGGTCGCCCCGCGGCCCGCGACGTCGAGGCGCCCCTGCCGGACATCGTGTGGCTCGAGCCGGACGCGACCGCCAAGACGGAGGACGACTGGGGCGCCGAGGCCCGGTCGATCGGCTTCTACCTCAACGGGCACATGCTCACCCGCGGGGACGAGGAAGGGGAGGAGCCCTACCGGGACTTCTACGTCCTCATGAACGCGTGGTGGGAGCCCGTGCCGTACACCCTGCCCGGGCCCACGTTCCCGGCGGAGTGGGAGGTCGTCGTGGACACCTCGTCCCACGTCGCCCCGGACGGCACCCGCCCCCGCGTGCGTGCCGGGGACGTGCTTGAGCTCCCGGCCCGCTCCACCGTCGTGCTGCGGCAGGTGCCCGAGGGCGCATGAACGAGCGGGTCGACCGGGGGCGCGTCCGCCGTGGCCTGCCGCGGTGGGCGCGGGCCCTCTGCGCCACCGTGGCCACCCTGGCGGCGCTGGCACTGGCCTTCGGCGCGGGGTGGGCCACGCACGCCGTGACGGACCCGCACCCGGACGACGCACCGCGTGTGGACGCCCTCCTCGTCCTCTACAGCCAGCCCCGCGTCTACGACGCCGCGATCGAGCTCGCCGCGTCCGGCCTCACCGACCGGCTCTTCGTCTCCGCGTACCTGGGGCCGGACGGGCACGAGAAGCTGTGCGGCGGCCCGGAGGAGCGCGACCCGCGGCTGGCCGGCGTCACCGTCGAGTGCTTCGCGCCCGATCCGGTGACCACCCAGGGCGAGGTCATCCACGCGGGCGAACGCATGCGCGAGCTCGGCCTGCACCACCTGGGCGTGCTCACCTTCCACCAGCACGTGGAGCGCGCGCGGCTGCTGGCGGAGCGGTGCTTCACCCCCGAGGAGGGCCGTGTGTCCCTGTACGCGTTCGACGCCGGCTTCGACCGGCTCGGCCGCCTGCAGCACGGCGTCTACGGCGTGCTGGCCTACGGGAAGGCGATGCTCACGCCGGGCTGCGACCAGCAGCTGCCCGGCGTGCTGCAGTGGCCGCTCGACCTGGCCAAGCGACTGCGCGGGCAGCCCGTCGGGGACGAGGCCGGCGCCGTCGTCGTGGGCGCCCGGCGGGCGGGGGCGGCGTGATCGTCGGCGTGGGGGTGGACGTGGTGGACGTCCCGCGGTTCCGGGCGCAGCTCGAGCGCACCCCGGCGCTGCGCGCACGCCTGTTCACCGAGGATGAGCGGGACCTGCCGCTGCGCTCGCTGGCCGCGCGCTTCGCCGCCAAGGAGGCGATCGCCAAGGCCATGGGCGCCCCGCCCGGGATGATGTGGCACCACTGCTGGATCCCGCGCCCGGACCACGGCGACGGCCGCCCCACCGTGCACCTGACCGGCACCGTGCAGGCCCAGGCCGAGGCCCTGGGCATCACCCACTGGCACCTCTCCCTCAGCCATGACGGGGACGTCGCCACCGCCTACGTGGTCGCCGAACGCCGCGCGGCCGAGGAGGAGTCCGCATGACCGCCGATGACCTGACCCGCATCGCCGTGACCGGCTCGGCCGTGCGCACGGCCGAGGAGCCCCTGCTCGCGGCCGGCCGCGGCCCGGAGCTGATGCGCGCCGCCGCCTGGGCCCTGGCCGAGCACGCCGCGGCCCTGCTGCGTGAGCGCGGCCCGGTGGCCGGCACGACGGTGGCCGCCCTCGTCGGCCCCGGCAACAACGGCGGGGACGCGCTGTTCGCCCTCGCGTTCCTGCGCCGTCGGGGCGTGGCCGCGGTCGCCGTGCCCGTCCGCCGGGACGACGACGGCGCCCCGCGCTGGCACGCCGAGGGCTGGGCTGCGCTGCGAGCGGCCGGGGGACGCCGCGCCGACGCGGTGCCGCCCGAGGCCGCGCTCGTGGTGGACGGCGTGCTCGGCACAGGCTTCACCGGCGAGTATGAGCTGCCCGCCGCGGCGCGCGCGCTGCCGGCGGATGCGCTCGTGCTGGCGTGCGACGTGCCCTCCGGTGTGGACGCGGACACCGGCGAGGTGCGGGGGGAGGCCCTCCGCGCGGCCGCGACCGTGACGTTCGGCGCCCTCAAGTCCGGCCTCGTCCTCGGGGAGGGGGCAGGCCGCGCGGGCACCGTGCACGTGGCGGACATCGGGCTGGGACCGCACCTGCCGACGTCGCCGGCCGCGCGGCTGGGCGTGATGGACGAGGCCGCAGCACGGACCGCCCACCTGGCCCCCGCGGCCGAGGCCCACAAGTACACGCGCGGCGTGGTGGCCGTCGTCGCCGGATCGGAGCGCTACCCGGGGGCCGCCGTGCTCGCGAGCGCGGGCGCGCTGCACACGGGCGCGGGCATGGTGCACCACGCCGGCCCGCAGACCACCCGGGACCTGGTGCTCGCCGCCCACCCCGAGGCGCTGGTCTCGGCGGAGGGGCCCGAGCCGTCGCGCGCGGACGCCTGGGTGGCCGGCCCCGGCCTGGACACCGAGCACGACGCGCGGCGGCGCTGGGCCGGCGTCCTCGCCGCGCTCGAGGAGCGGCCGGAGGCGGCCCTGGTCGCCGACGCTTCCGCCCTGGACCTGGTCACCGCCGCCGAGCTGCGGTCGCTGCGCGCGGCCGGCACGCCCGTGGTCCTGACGCCGCACGCCGGGGAGTGGTCCCGCCTGCGCGAGCGCGTCCCCGCGGACGGTGCCGACGCCGCCGACCCGCTCGCCGCGCTGCGGGCGTGGACGTCCGAACACGGCGCCACGGTCCTGTTCAAGGGCCCGCGCACCCTCGTGGTCGCCCCGGACGGCGAGGCGTGGGTCGTGACCGGCGGCGGGCCCGACCTCGCGATGGGCGGCACCGGCGACGTGCTCTCCGGGGCGATCGGCGCCGTCCTGGCCGCGGACGTGGCGCGGCGCTCGCGGGCGCGCCGGGCCGGGGAGGATCCGGGCCCGGCGCCCACGGCCCGGCTCGCGGCCGCCGCCGCCTGGCTGCATGCCCGGGCCGGGGCCGACCAGGCCCGCGCCGGGCGGATCACCACGGCCACGCTGCCGGCCGCGCTGGGCGCGCGCGTCGCGCGCCTGTGGTGGCCGGACGACGCCGAGCCGGAGGCCGTCCGATGAGCCGCGCCGACGTGGCCCCGGCGGACACCGAGCGCGCCGTACGCATCGACCTGGCGGCCGTCCGGCACAACGTGGGCGTGCTGCAGGAGCGGATCCGCCGCCCCGACGGCAGCCGGCCGCTGCTGACCGCCGTCGTCAAGGCCGACGCCTACGGCCACGGCGCGGTGGCCGTCGCCCGCGCCGCCGCGGCCGCCGGCGCGGACCGGCTCGGCGTGGCCCACGTGCGCGAGGCCCTGGCCCTGCGCGCGGCGGGGGTGCGCCTGCCCGTGCTCGCGTGGCTGCACACCGGGGCCACGGACTTCGCCGCCGCGGTGGAGGCGGAGGTGACCCTCGGCGTCTCGGGCTGGGACCTCGACGCCGTCGCCGACGCCGTCCGCGGGCTGCGGGCCCGCGGCGGGGCCGGACCCGAGGCCCGTGCGGTCCTGCACCTGAAGGCGGACACCGGCCTGGGCCGCCACGGCTGCACGCCCGAGCGGTGGCCCGCCTTCGTCGCGCGTGCCGCCGAGCTCGAGGCCGCGGGCCTCGCGCGGGTGGAGGGCGTGTTCTCCCACCTCGGCGTGGCGGACGAGCCGGACCGGGCCGCCGAGACCACGGCGCAGCTGCTGCGGTTCGAACGGATGGCCGCCGAGGCCGCCGAGACGCTCGGCCACCCACTGCTGCGGCACCTGGCCAACACGCCGGCCACCCTCGCCCGGCCGGACACGCACCTGGACATGGTGCGCGTCGGCCTGGGCCTGTACGGGCTCTCCCCGTTCGCGGACGTCACCGCCGCCGAGCTCGGGCTGCGCCCGGCCATGTCCCTCGTCACCGTCCTGGCCAACGTCAAGGCCGTCCCCGCCGGGCAGGGCGTGTCCTACGGGTTCCGCCACGTCACGGCGGAGCCCACCACGCTCGGGCTCGTGCCCGTCGGCTACGCCGACGGCGTCCCGCGCGTCGTCGAGGGCACGCGCGTCCACGTCGGCGGCCGGGCCGTCCCCGTGGTGGGCCGCATCGCGATGGACCAGTTCGTGGTGGACCTCGGCCCGGACGCCGCGGACGCGCCCGGCGACGCCGTCGAGCTGTTCGGACCGGCCTCCGGCATTCCGGTGGAGGAGTGGGCCGCGGCCGCCGGGACGATCAACTACGAGCTGGTGACCCGCATCGGGGGCCGCGTGGACCGGCAGCACGTGGACCCCACGCCGACCCAGGAGGCCCGCCCATGAGCGACCACGCGATCCCCGCCCCGGGCGCGACCCTGCCCGAGCCCGTGCTGACGGCGACGGTCCCGCTCGAGGGCGCCGACGGCACCCGGGCGTTCGGCCGCGCCCTCGCCGGGGTGCTCCGCGCCGGCGACGTGCTGATCCTCACGGGCGACCTCGGCGCGGGCAAGACGACCTTCACCCAGGGGCTGGCCAGCGGATTCGGCGTGGCCTCCGGCGTGGTCTCGCCGACGTTCGTCCTCTCCCGCGTCCACCCCGCCCCGGCCGACGCCCCGGCGGGCACCCCGGACCTCGTGCACGTGGACGCGTACCGGCTGCGCTCGGCGGGGGAGCTCACGGACCTCGACCTCGACGCGAGCGTGGACCGCTCCGTGACCGTCGTCGAGTGGGGCCGGGGCATGGCCGAGTCCCTCGCCGGGTTCCCCGAGGACCCGGACGCCTCGTGGCTGGACATCGAGATCGTCCGGGCCCGCGGGGGTGAGGACGCCCCCGCGGCCCCGGCGGGGGAGGGCGAGGACGGCATCGTCACCGACTTCTCCGACGAGGACGGGGGCCAGGCCGAGGAGCTGCGTTCGGCCGTCGTGACCGGCCGCGGCCCGCGCTGGGTCGGCGTCGTGCTTCCGTAGACTGGCGGCCATGGCCCTGCTCCTCGCGATCGACTCCTCCGCCGCCGCCTCCGTCGCCGTCGTGCGGGACGGTGAGGAGCTCGCGCACTGGGCCACGGACGACACCCACGCCCACGCCGAGGTGCTCGCCCCCGCGGTGCAGACCGTGCTCGGCGAGGCCGGCGTCACCGGCACCGCGCTGGACGCGCTCGCGGTCGGCGTCGGCCCCGGACCCTTCACGGGGCTGCGCGCGGGTCTGGCGACCGCGGCCGCCCTCGGCCTGGCGTGGGACGTGCCCGTGCACGGGGTCCGCAGCCTCGACGCGCTCGCCCACGCGGCCGGCGTCGACGCCTTCCGCCACGGGATCGAGGAGTTCGTGGTCGCCACGGACGCCCGCCGCCGCGAGGTCTACTGGGCCCACTACGCGCAGGTCGGCGGGCAGCCGACGCTGCTGCACGGCCCCTTCGTCTCGCCGGCGGACGAGGTCACCCCGCTGCCCGTCTACGGCGCGGGGGCCGGGCTCTACCCCGAGGCGCTGCGCGCGGTGCCGGACTGGGAGTCGGCCACGCCGTCCGCCGTCGGGGTGGGGCAGGTGGCCGAGCTCGCCCTGCGGCGCGGCCGCGGCCTCGTGCCCGCCGAGCCGCTCTACCTGCGCGAGTCCGACGCCAAGGTCCCCGGCCCCCGCAAGCGGGCGGGCGCGTGAGCCCGGCCGAGCCGGCCCCGTCCGGTGACGGGAGCCCCGCCGAGGACGCGCACGGGCTGCCGCCCGGATACCTGCTGCGCCCCATGACCCTGTGGGACATCCCCGAGGTGCTCGCCCACGAGGCCACCCTCTTCCCGCTCGACGCCTGGCCCGCGCACTTCTACGAGGAGGAGCTCGCCCAGACCGGCCCCGCCGGCGGACGGGACGTGCACGGCCGTCCGCCCACCCGGGACTACCGCGTGGTCGTCCGCGACGTGCCCGCGCCCGGCTCCGCGGACGACGACGGCCCCGCCCCCGGCGCGATCGTCGGCTACGGCGGGATCATGGTGGTCGGCGACGTCGCCGACGTGCAGACCGTGGGCACGGTCGCGGCGGCGCAGGGGCGGGGGATCGGGGCGGCCCAGCTGCGCTGGATGGCCGCGGAGGCCACGGCGCGCGGTGCGAGCGCCCTCATGCTCGAGGTCCGGGCCTCCAACGCCGTCGCCCGGCGACTCTACGCGCGCCACGGATTCGAGGAGCTGCACGTGCGTCGCCGCTACTACCCGGGCGGCGAGGACGCCGTGATCATGCGCAAGACCCTGTGACCGGGCCGCTCACTAGACTGGAGCCCATGCCCACCGCCACCGCAGCCCCCCTCGTGCTCGGCATCGAGTCCTCCTGCGACGAGACCGGCGTCGGCGTCGTCCGCGGCACCGCCCTGCTGGCCCACGAGGTCGCTTCCTCCGTCGAGGAGCACGTGCGCTTCGGCGGCGTGATCCCGGAGATCGCCGCCCGCGCCCACCTCGAGGCCCTCGTGCCCACGATCCGCCGCGCCCTGGACACCGCCGACGTCACCCTCGCGGACCTCGACGCGATCGCCGTCACCTCCGGCCCGGGTCTGGCGGGCGCGCTCATGGTGGGGGTCGCGGGGGCGAAGGCGCTGGCCACGGCCCTCGGCACGCCCCTCTACGGCATCAACCACCTCGTGGCGCACGTGGGCGTCGGCATGCTGGACGGCGTGCGGCCCGCGCAGTGGGACGACCTGCCCGCGGACCTGGGCGCGCTGCTCGTCTCCGGCGGGCACACCGAGATCCTGCGCGTGGGCCGGATCAGCTCCGAGGTCGAGCTGCTGGGCTCGACCATCGACGACGCGGCCGGCGAGGCGTACGACAAGGTCGCCCGGCTCATCGGGGCGGGCTACCCCGGGGGCCCCGTGATCGACCGGCTCGCCGCCCAGGGCGACCCGACGGCCTTCCGCTTCCCTCGCGGGCTCACCGCGGGCAAGTTCGTCGGCAGCGCCGAGGAGCCCGGCCCTCACCGACACGACTGGTCCTTCTCCGGGCTGAAGACCGCCGTCTCCCGCGCCGTGGAGCAGTTCGAGGCCCGCGGCCTCGAGGTGCCGCGCGCGGACATCGCCGCCTCCTTCCAGGAGGCCGTCGCGGACGTGATCACCGCCAAGGCCGTCCGCGCCTGCCGCGAGCACGGGCTCACCCACCTGATGCTCGGCGGCGGCGTCGCGGCGAACTCGCGCCTGCGCGCCCTGCTCGCCGACCGGTGCCGCTCCGCCGGCATCGAGCTGACCGTCCCGCCCGTGAACCTGTGCACCGACAACGGGGCGATGGTCGCCGCGCTCGGCGCACGCCTGGTGCGCGACGGCGTCGCCCCCTCCGACGCGTGGTTCGGCGCGGACCCGGGGCAGCCGGTCGAGGTCGTCAGCGTCTGAGCGCGCCCGGCCTCTTGCCGTCGAATCAGGGGCTCCGTAGACAGGGCCCATGACCGGTCACGAACACCTCCGCCCCGAGTCCACCTCCGCCGCCGTGGACGAGCAGATGCTGGAGGACTTCCTCAATCAGCACCTGCTCGGCTCCCGCTCCGGTGTGAAGGCGTTCCGCGCCGCCGAGCAGACCTGGGCCGGCACCTCGCAGGAGGCCGCGCTGCGCCGCCTCGGCGACGCCGTCCAGGACGACCAGGACCGCCTGGAGGCGCTCATCGGCGAACTGGGTCTCCGCACCCCGCTGGTGGACCGGGCCGCCGGCGCGGCGGCCGAGGTCGGCGGACGCCTCAACCCCGTGAACGCGCTGCGCACGCGCGGCTCCGGCTGGACGCAGATCGAACTGGACCTGCTGCAGGGCATGCTCCAGGCCAAGTCCGCGATGTGGCACGTCCTCGAACAGCTCGCGCCGCAGCTGCCGGCGGTCGACGCCGCCGAGATGCACGCCCTGCGCCAGAGGGCCGCCGACCAGCAGCGCGAGATCCAGCGCATCACCTCCGCCACCCTCGAGGGACGGTTCCTCAACGGCTGAGGCCCGGGCTACTCCTCGCCCGTCTGATGCTCCCCGGACCGGCCACCGTGCACCTCGGCAGGCAGCTCGTCCACCGGGGCGACGACGACGTCCTGCAGCTTCCAGTCCAGGGCGGCGATCGCGTCCCGCAGCGCGCAGCAGCGGCCCACCGTCACGTCCGCCCCCTCGTGCGGCACCACGAACATCTCCACGTGGAACACGTGGCCCTCATCCCGGACGCGGGCGCCCGCATGGCGCACCCACGGCTCCGCCCAGGCGACCCGCTCAGCACGGTCGATGAGCGGGTGCGGCCGGGCGCCGTCGATCGTGGCGGCGCGGCGATCCGCCAGGTTCGTGACGGCCTCCTTGAGGTTCTTCCAGCCGTCCAGCACGATGCTCACGCCCACGAAGATCGCCGCAGCGGAGTCCGCCCACCACCAGCCCAGGCCGATGCCGGCCACGCCGACGATGGTGGCCACGCCCGTCTGCCAGTCCGCCTTGTTCATGTCCGCGTCCGCGTACAGCACGCGGTCGTGGAGCTGCTCGGCCAGTTTGAGCTTCTTGTGGCCGAGGATCATGGGCCCGGGCACGGACAGGGCCATCACGGCCATCATGAACCAGCCCTGCCACACGGTGTGCCCGAACAGGTCGAACGTGCCGATGGGTGGGTGCTCCGCCGTCACCAGGCCCAGGATGGAGTCGCCGACGAGGACCACGCCCATCACGGACAGGGCGACGGCGGCCACGAGGTGTCCCACCCCGACGGACCGGTGAGAGCCGTAGGGCCGGGCCCGCGTCGGGGCCATGCGGGCCACGCGCAGGGCGATGAGGAACGCGATCGGCGGGATCAGGGACAGCAGGTCCTCGATCCACGCGGCCCGCATGGCCTGCGAGGAGCCCATCACGATCGCCACGAGGACGATCGTGACCACGATCACCCCCAGCGTCACCCATTCGAGCCGCTTGGCCTGCTGGACCACGCGCTCGATCTCCGGGGGCAGCTCCGTGGCGCCGAACCGGCGCCCGCTCGGCCCCGTCTCCCGGGTGTCCTGCCGCGTCATCGGGCCTCCTCCGCTGCGCGCTGGTCGAAGTACGCCTCGAGTGCCGTGAGCATCTGATTCTCACCCAGGGGCACGGCCATCACGAGCTTCACCGGCTCGCCGTCCGGGCCCTCCGCCTCGGCGTAGTCGCGGGTGATGCTCGCGTGCGACGTCCACGGGGACGCCGAGGTCAGGCCACCGGCCACCAGGTCCATGTCACCCTTCTCCAGCGCGGTCATGAGCGCCTCCTCCCCGGCCACGGTCCACTCGACGCGTGCGTCGTGCGCCGCCGCGAAGCCGCGGATCAGGTCGGGCTCGGGGCCGACGGGCTCGGCGCCCGAGGCGTCCACGTGGGGCGGGTGGTGCACGACGCCGGCGCGCAGCACCCCGCCCGTGACGCGGTCCAGGGTGCCGTCCGGGTCGGCGGGGTAGCCGGAGGAGGTGCAGGCGGTGAACCCGAGGGCGGCGCCCCCGAGCAGGCCCGCCAGGGCGGCCCGGCGGGTGATGGTCATCGTCCTCATTCCGTGGGCGAGTGCGAGCGGTGCCCGGCGTTGCCGAGGCCTTCGGCGCCGTCGAGATGGTCGAGCACGAGGCGGACCGCCTCCCGGGCGTCGGTGGTCTCGGACCAACCGGTCGCGGCGCGCAGGGCCGTGGTGTCCATGATGGGCACCGCTGCGGCCATGTCCACCCACCCCGGGTCGGTGGGCTGCAGCCGTGCCCGGTAGCTCAGCGCCGCGGCCGCGCGGAACAGGCCCACGGGCAGCTCCAGGATGCGGCGCGCCCCGAGGACGGTGCCCATGGTGTGCGCGTCCAGCACGGGGTCGGCGGCCACATTGAAGGCGCCGCCTGCCCGGTGGACGATCACGCGCCAGTACGCGTCCGCCACGTCCTGGGCCGTGAGCGCCTGGAATCGCAGGCCCCGCGGGAACGGAAGCACCGGAGTGCGCAGGCGGGCGACCAGCCGGGCGGGGACGAGGTCGCCCAGGAAGTAGTCCTTGATCTCGGGCCCGGCGGCGGACTGGAAGATCAGCCCGGGGCGCAGCCGGGTCACGAGCAGCTCAGGGTGCTCGGCCTGCACGCGGTCGAGGATCGACTCGACCTCGGCCTTCTGCGCGGCGTAGTGCGAGGTGGGGACCCCGGTGGTGGGATGGGACTC
This sequence comes from Micrococcus sp. KRD012, assembly GCF_017168555.1. NCBI lineage: Bacteria > Bacillati > Actinomycetota > Actinomycetes > Micrococcales > Micrococcaceae > Micrococcus > Micrococcus sp. KRD012. The sequence continues at coordinate 4,390 of NZ_JABFBB010000003.1, read as the reverse complement.
GGGCACGGCGCGGCCCTTCGGCCCGGGCCCGTACGCGCCCACCGAGGACGCGTAGACCAGGTGGGGCACGCCCGCCTCGACCACGGCCCGGAACACCCGCTCGTTGCCGGCCACGTTGACGGCGCGCAGGTGGTCGCGGTCGCGGTTGGGGCGGATCACCCACACCAGGTCGACAACGGCGTCGGCGCCGGCCACGATCTCGCGCAGCCGCCCCGCCGCCGTGGGCTCCGCCACGTCCAGGCGGTGCCACTCGACGCCGTCGTAGGGCGCTCCGGCCCGGTCCGGGCCGCGCCGGCTCACGCCCACGATCGAGCTCACCTCGGCCGCGGCCTGGAGGCGGTGCAGGACAGCGGTGCCGACGTTGCCCGTCGCGCCCAGGACGACGATCCTCACGGCTTCAGGACCACCTTGATGCAGCCGTCCTCCTTCTTCTGGAACGTCTCATAGAGGGCGGGCGCGTCCTCGAGCGGGGCGGTGTGCGTGGCCAGGTCGAGCACGCCGAGGGGATCGGACGGGTCGTCGAGCAGGGGCAGCAGGTCGTCCACCCAGCGACGGACGTTGCACTGGCCCATCGTCAGGGTGACCTGCTTGTCGAACAGAGTGAGCATCGGCATCGGGTCCTTCATGCCGCCGTAGACCCCGGAGAGCGACACCGTGCCGCCGCGCCGGACCGCGTCGATCGCGGTGTGGAGGGCGCTCAGGCGGTCGACGCCGGCGGTCTTCATGGCCGCCCGGCCGAGCGCGTCGGGCAGCAGGCCCACGGCGGTGTGGGCCGCATGCCCCGCCGGGGAGGCGTGCGCCTCCATGCCGACCGCGTCCAGGACCGCGTCGGGGCCGCGGCCGCCGGTGCGCTCGCGGAGCACCTCGGCCTCGCCGCCGTCGGCGTCCAGGACCTCGATGCCGTGTCGGGCCGCCATCGCGCGGCGCTCGGGGACCGGGTCGACACCGATCACCCGGTACCCCAGGTGCACGCCGATGCGCGCCGCCAGCTGACCGATGGGGCCGAGGCCGAGCACCGCGAGCGTGCCGCCGTCGGGGACGTTCGCGTACTGGACCCCCTGCCAGGCGGTGGGGACGACGTCCGAGAGGAACAGCCACTGCTCATCCGGGCCGGTGTGCGGCACCTTCACGGGGCCGTAGTCCGCATGGGGCACGCGCAGCAGCTCGGCCTGCCCGCCCGGGACGGAGCCGTAGAGCCGAGAGTAGCCGAAGAGCGCGGCGCCGGAGCCCTGCTCCCGCACCTGGGTGGTCTCGCACTGGGACTGCAGCCCGCGCTCACACATCCAGCACCGACCGCAGGAGATGGTGAAGGGCACGACCACCCGGTCACCGGGCCGGATGTGGGTGACCTCGGACCCGACCTCGCGGACGATGCCCATCGGCTCGTGACCGATCACGTCCCCCGCGTCCATGAACGGCCCCAGGACCTCGTACAGATGCAGGTCCGACCCGCAGATGCCGGTCGAAGTGACCTCGATGATCGCGTCCGTCGGCTCCTGGATCCGCGGATCCGGGACGTCCTCGACGGCGACGTTGCGCTTTCCCTGCCATGTGAGTGCTCGCATGGTGCGACCGTAGACGCGCCGGACGGGCCGGGGGAAGCATGGAGACGCGGCAGGGCCGCCACCTCGCCGGGGGAGCGGCCGCTCAGCCGGTGCGGCCGTCCAGCGACGCGCGGGTGCGGGCGGCGGCGTCCAGCACGACCGCGCGCAACGGGGCCACCGCGTCATCCGTGTCCTCACCCGCGGCCGGCGGGCCGGCCAGGGCCTGTGCCTCCACGCGACGCTGACGCGCGGCGCCACCGTCGTCGATCATCGCCTGGACGCCGGCGAGCTCCGCCGCGCAGCCCAGCCGCTCGGCGACCGGGGTCAGTCGCTCGATCTCCGCCGGCAGGTGCTCCGCCAGCGGGACCTGGGTGCCCCGGGCGTCCACGATCACGGTGGCGTCCATGCCGTACCGGGCGGCGCGCCACTTGTTCTCCTGCACGTGCCACGGCGGCAGGACCTCGACCGTCTCACCGCGCTCCAGGCTCGCGGACAGGTCATCCACGAGGCACTGCGTGTAGGCGGTCACGGCGGCGATCTCCTCGAGCGTGGCCAGGCCGTCGCACGCGCGCATCTCCACCGTGCCCAGGCGGGGCACGGCCCGCACGTCCCAGCGGCACTCGGTGACGTCCGCGATCATGCCCACCTGCTCCATCTGGGCCACGCAGCGCTCGAAGCCCTCCCACTCCTGGAACTGGAACGGCAGGCCGGCCGTGGGCAGCTGCTGGAACAGGAGGGTGCGCTGGGACTGGTAGCCCGTGTCCGTGCCCGCCCAGAAGGGGGACGAGGCCGAGAGTGCGAGCAGGTGCGGCACGCGGTTGACCAGGCCGTTCACCACCGGCATGGCCTTGGAGACGTCGTCCAGGCCCACGTGCACGTGCACGCCGAAGATCAGCAGCTGCCGACCCCAGTACTGGGTGAGATCCAGCATGCGGTCGTAGCGCTCACTGGGCGTCGAGGGCTGCGCGATCGCGTCCGCGAACGGGTGCGTGCCCTGGCAGAACAGGGAGATGCCCCGCGCAGCCGCGGCGTCCGCCACACGCGCGGCGATCCGGCCGAGGTCCGCCGTCGCGGCGTCCACGCGCTCGTGCACGCCCGTGACGAGCTCCACCGTGTTCTGCAGCAGCTCGCTGGTCATGTGCGGGTTCACGTCGTCCTCGGCGAGGCCCTCGGTCGCATGCAGGGTGCGCAGCAGGTCCGGGGCCTCGGAGCGCAGCTCGCCGGACACGGCATCCACGAGCGCGAGCTCCCACTCGATTCCGAGAGTGGACTGCGCGGAGTCGGCGAAGGGCAGAGTCATGCCGCCCATCCTAGAAGCCCCGGCCCGGTCTGTGCCCGGTGTCCACGCTCCGGACCTAGGGTGTGGGGCATGGCCCGTCCCCGCCCCGCCTCCCGCTCGCCGCGCCCCACGGCCGCCGCCTCGGAGGCGGACGACACCGCCCTGGCCCCCGTCCTCGAGCCGGAGGGCCGCGCACTGCTCGACTCCCTCGCCGGGTACCGCGAGGCCGACGCGCTCGCGGTCTCCTCCCGCCTGCGCGCCGCGGGGCACCCGCCCGAGCGCGTGGCCGCCGCGCTGACCCAGGCCGCGCTGCGGTCCCGGGCGGAGGCCCGCCTCGGGCCGGAGGCGCGCCGGATGCTGTTCACGCGCGACGGCCTGGAGCAGGCCACCCGCCCGCTGGTCGCGGGCCTGCATGCGGACCGGCTGGCGGCCGCGGGGGCCCGGCGCGTCGCCGACCTCGGCTGCGGTCTCGGCCTGGACGCGCGCGCCTTCGCCGACCGGGGCCTGGACGTCGTGGCGGTGGAGCGGGACGCCGTCGTCGCCGCGGCCGCCGAGGTGAACCTCGCCGGCCACCGCGGTGCGCGTGTGGTGCACGGCGACGCCGTGGCCTGGGCCCGCGCCCACGTGCCCGCCGAGGCGGACGCGGTGTGGCTGGACCCCGCCCGCCGTCAGGTCGGCGGGGGCGGGTCCGCGCGCGTGTTCGACCCCGAGGCGTTCTCCCCGCCCCTGAGCGTCGTGACGGACATCGCCGCGACGGGCGTGCCGGTCGGGGTCAAGCTCGGCCCGGGGCTTCCGCACGAGGCCGTGCCGGAGGGCGCCGAGGCCGAGTGGGTGAGCGTCGACGGCGACGTCGTGGAGGCCGCCCTGTGGTTCAACGCGGCGGCCCGCCCCGGGGTGCGGCGGGCGGCGCGCGTCATGACCGTCCATGGCGGGAAGACGACGACGGCGCAGCTCGTCTCCGGCGCGGACTTCGGCGACTCGCCCGAGGTCGAGGCCGTGGGGGAGGAGGGCATGGCGGGGCTCGTCGGCGCGGTCCTGCACGAGCCGGACGGCGCGGTCATCCGGGCCGGACTCGTGACGGACCTGGCCGCGTCCTGGCCCGTGCCGACGCGGCAGCTGGACCCCCACCTGGCCTACCTCGTCGCGCCCGAGCCGGTGCGGGACGGCCTGGCCCGCGCCCATCGGATCGAGGCGGTGCACGGCTTCCACCTGGCCTCCCTGCGGCGCTGGGCGAAGGAGACCGGGGTGGGCCGGCTGGACGTGAAGAAGCGGGGCATCCGCGAGACGCCCGAGGAGGTGCGTCGCGCCGTCCTCGGCGGGGCGAAGCCGGGCCGGCGTGGCGGGGCCGGACGGCACGCCACCCTCGTGCTGGCGCGCGTGGGTCGGTCGCGCTTCGCCCTCGAGGTGACGCCGTTGGACTGACGGGGCTCGAGGCCGCGGGCCCCGGGCGGCGGGAGCCGTCGAATCCCCGTTGGGGGATTACGGCACCCTCGTGTACGGTATTCGACTGAGGCAAGGCTCACCTCCACGGGAGCGCGCCCACCACCCCGACAGCTCATCCCGGGGC
>NZ_JABFBB010000029.1:0-687 GCF_017168555.1 Micrococcus sp. KRD012 | reverse complement strand
GTCCAGACGGCCTCCGGGATAATCCGGGCCCCGCCGCCGATCCGGACAGTGCCCACCCCTGACCCCACGCCTTCTCCCGCGCCATACCGGCCCGTCACCATCCCGACACCTGCGCCTGAGACCCTCATTTCTCGTGAGCTCTCATCCCTTCTCCCCCGCACGCACGTCCCGCCGCACGGTCCTGACCACCGGATCGCTCGTCGTCGCCTCCGCCGCCCTGCTCGGCACCCCGGCGCGCGCCGCGGGCGTGCCTGACCCGTTCACCCTGGGCGTGGCCTCGGGCGACCCGTGGCCGGACGGCTTCGTCGTCTGGACGCGCCTGGCGGTCTCGCCCCTGGCCCTGGACGGCCTGGGCGGCATGGGGCAGCGCGTCACCGACGTCGAGTACCAGGTGGCCACGGACGAGCGCTTCACGCGGGTGGTGCGCTCCGGCGTCGTGACGACGGGACCGGAGCAGGGCCACGCCGTGCACGTCACACTCACCGGCCTCAAGCCCGGCCGCGAGTACTTCTACCGGTTCCGCGCGCTGGGGCACGTCTCGCGCGTCGGGCGGGCGGTGACCGTGAGCCGCCCCCTTCATTCGGTCCGGACGTTCTGTGAGTCGTCGGTTTCCATTTGATGGGTGCACTGCCGAGCGTACTCGGCTGGGGTTAGGTAGCCGAGCGAGGAGTGCCGGCGGTGGTGGTT
>NZ_JABFBB010000028.1:0-27132 GCF_017168555.1 Micrococcus sp. KRD012 | reverse complement strand
AGATGTGTATAAGAGGCAGCGACGAGCCGCCCGCCTGGGACGATGCTCCCCCGCCCGAGGAGGACCCGTGGGATTCGCTGCCCGTGTTCGACCCGGACGCGGAGCAGGACGACTCGGACGGCCCCGAGGGCTGGACCCCGCCGGCCCGGGACGCCGAGGAGCGGCCCGTCGGCGCACCCGGCTGGGACGGTCCCGTGCCGTCGGTCGAGGACTGGGGGGCGCCGCCGCAGGCCGAACCGGCCCCCGGCGGCGCCGCGCCGGACGCCGGCCAGGACTCCCCGGTCCGGCCCGACGCCCCGACCCCCGGCGAGAGCGAGCCGAGCGCCGAGGAGGTCCGTCGGGCCTACGACCCGGGGCCGCTGGTCCGCGAGGAGGAGCACTCGATCCCCGTGTTCGCCCGTCCGGAGGCGGAGCTGCGCGCGGAGTTCGCGAAGCGCTTCGGCGCGACCCGTCCCGCCGGCTTCGACGACGGCGCGGGCGCGGCCGCGGACGGTGACTCCGCCCGGCCTGCCACGCCGTCGCCCGCCCCGGACGACGACGCAGCGGCCACGGAGCGACGCGATCTCCACCCGGCCGCCTCGGGCGCCGGCCCGTCCTCGGACGAGGAGCGGCGCCCCACGGGCTCGCCCACGGCCGACGCGACCCCTGACCCGGGCGTGCCCGCCGACGACGCAGACGCCGCGCCGCGCGCGGCTGCCGGCCCGACCGGTTCGGACTTCCCGGGTTCGGGCCATCCGGCGAGCATGTACCCGCGGCTCATGGAGCGGCTGCGGGCCGGTGGGCCCCTCGAGCCTCCGGTGAACGCGGGCTCGAGCGGCGGCGGGACGGGCGGCGGCCCCGGCGCTCCCGGTGGCCCCGACCCGGACGCCTCGCCGGGCTCCCCCGCCGGGGGCCGGCCGAGCGCGGCCTCGCTCGGGGCGCGCCCCGCCGACGTCGAGCCCGCCGGGGGAGCCTCGGCGCCGCCGTCGTTGGACGCGCGGGCCGCGGCCATCCACGCCGCCCGCGAGGCCGCCCAGGGCCGCGGCCCGACCCGGCCCGCCGACACCGGCCCCGCCGCCCCGGCGACGTCCGGTGTGGGGTGGGAGGACGAGGTCGCCAGCGACGACGACGTCCCGCTCGAGGACTCGGGCCTCGTGGGCCGGGCCGTCGTCGAACGGGTGCTCGGCGGCCGTCTGCTCGAGGAACGCCCCAACGACGCCTGAGGCGAACGCGCCCGTACGCCGTCCGGGGCCGCGGGCATGATGGACGCGGCGCCGGACCACGGCGCCGCGTCGGGGCGCACGCCCCACGAGACGCACCATCGGACGAGGGAGACGGATGTACCAGGGCGCGGTGCAGGACCTGATCGACGAGCTCGGCCGCCTGCCGGGCATCGGGCCGAAGTCCGCCCAGCGCATCGCCTTCCACATGCTGGAGGCGGACCGGGAGGACATGCTGCGGCTCGCGGACGCCATCCGCACGGTCAAGGACAGGGTGCGGCTGTGCTCGGTCTGCTTCAACGTCTCCGAGGACGAGGTGTGCTCGCTCTGCCGGGATGAACGCCGGGACGGCTCCCAGATCTGCGTGGTCGAGGAGTCGCAGGACGTCATGGCCATGGAGCGCACCCGCGCCTTCCAGGGCCGGTACCACGTGCTCGGCGGGGCCATCAATCCGATCGCCGGCATCGGCCCCGAGCAGCTGCACGTCCGCGAGCTGCTCACCCGGCTGCAGGACGAGGCCGTGCAGGAGGTCATCCTCGCCACGGATCCCAACCTCGAGGGCGAGGCCACGGCCACCTACCTCGGCCGCCTCCTCGGCGCCACGGGCATCCGCGTCACGCGCCTGGCCTCCGGTCTGCCCGTCGGCGGGGACCTCGAGTACGCGGACGAGGTCACCCTCGGCCGTGCCTTCGAGGGACGTCGCCTGATCAGCGGCTGACACGGGCCGGCGTCGAGCGGGTCCTGCCCGACGCCGGCCCGGCTCAGGCCACGCGCGTGCCGGCGGGCAGCCGCCCGGCCGGGGTGTCCAGGCGACGGTGGCCCCACCAGACCAGCCCGGCCACCAGCACACCCTGCATCGCCAGGCCGAGCGGCCACACCGGCCAGGTGCCCTGCCGGTCCGGCACACCGCTCTGGTCGAGACCGCGCAGCTCGCCGTCGAGGCACTCGACGTCCCGGACGGGGTCACGCTGGGTCCAGCGCAGCCCCACGGACAGCAGGTTGAGCGGCCCGGGATCCACCCGGGTACCGTCCGCGAGGAGCCCGCCCTCCCAGGGGGAGGCATCCGCGAGCACGGCGTACGGGTTCGCCGCGAGCAGCCATCCGCTGCGCCGCGGGTCGGGGATCGTCCGAGCGGTCACCGGGCCGACGCACCGGTCGGCGATCCCGTCGAACAGCTCCGGGTGCGCCGCCTCCCACTCGGCCCAGGCCTGCTCCGCCTCCTCCGGGGTCATCTTCTCGAGCTCCGCCTCGGTGAACGGCTCCGCCGTCATGGAGCCGTACTCGGCGTCGTTGGCCCGCACCTCGGTCTGCAGGAACTGCAGAGACAGCCCGAAGGCCACCAGGGTGCCGATCGTCAGCGCCGCCACGATCAGGTACGTCACCACGACGGCGAACAGCGTGCGCCCGGCGATCGCCGAGACGGCCACGCCGATCCCCGCGATCATGCCGAACTCCACGAGGATCATCACGAGCCCCACCAGCACGGCCCACGGGGACACGCGCCCCACCACGGCCGCGACCGCCAGCCACGGCAGCGCGGCCGCGAGGAACGCGGCGGAGGCGATCCACGCGGCCAGCCACTTGCCCGCCATCAGGTGCCCGGTCCGCAGCAGGGTGACCTGGGTGATGGCCAGGGTGCCGCCGGCACGGTCGCCCGAGATCGCGTTGGCCGCCAGGGCGGGCGAGACCAGCAGCGAGAGGGTGAGGACGAAGAGCAGGACGCCGTCGAAGAGCGTCCGCCCCAGGGCGCGCATCTGCTGCTCCGCCAGCTCCGGCTCCAGGCCGGACGCCTCCATCTCCGCCACGCCCAGGCCGCGCAGCCCGAGGGCGCCGAGGGTCACCGCCCCCACCACCACGAAGAAGACGCCCAACAGCACGTACCAGCCACGCGAGCGCAGCCGCTGACGCAGTTCCATGCCCACCACGGTGGCCACGGCCTGGGCCGCGCCGAGGCGTCCCCCCGGCTGCGGCTGCGGCGGGCGGCGGTCGTGGATCGAGGTCGCGACGGCGGTGCTCACGGTCGGTCTCCTTCGGTGCGGGGGCCCTCCAGATGGAGGCCCAGGTAGGCGTTCTCGAGGCGGGAGCCCTCCGGGGCGAAGTGGCTGACGAGCACACCCTCGCGCACGAGGTCCGCGAGCAGCGCGGCCGCGGCGGCCTCCCCCCGCAGCTGCACCACGACCCCGTCCCGGCGCTGGCCCGCGCCGGCGCCGGTGGCCACGGTGACGGTCAGGCCGCGGGCCTCGAGGGCGCGGACGAGGGTGTCCCGGGCCGTCGGGTCGGGCCCGGCGATCCGGTAGGGGCGGGCGAGGTCGTCGGCGGCGCGGAACTCCTGGGTGGCCACCGTGGCGCCCTCACGGAGGAACACGGCGCGGTCGGACATCTCCTCGAGCTCGGCGAGCACGTGGGAGGAGACGAGCACGGCGGTGCCGGCTGCCGCCATGGCGCGCAGGTCGTCCCGCAGCCGGATGCGGGCGGCCGGGTCGAGGCCGTTGGCGGGTTCGTCCAGGAGCAGGACGGAGGGCCGGTGCACGGTGGCCCGAGCCAGGGACAGGCGCTGCTGCTGGCCGCGGGAGAGCACGCGGGCGGGCCGGTGGGCGAACTCCGTGAGCTCGACCCACTCGAGCTGCTCGTCCGCGCGCGCGGACGCCTCCGCCTTCCCCATGCCGTAGAGCCGTCCCAGGCTGGCGAGGATGTCGTGACAGGTCAGCTCCTCCCACACGCCCAGGGTGTCGGGCATCCAGCCGAGCCGCCGCCGGGCCTCGACGGGCTCGCGCACCGCGTCCACCCCGGCCATGGACACGGCGCCGGCGTCCGGGCGCAGCAGGGTGGCCAGGATCAGCAGAAGCGTGGTCTTGCCCGAGCCGTTCGGGCCGACGAGGGCCGTCACGGAGCCGGCGGGCACGGTGAGGGAGACGTCCCGCACCGCATGGACGGCGCCGAACGAGCGGGCGAGGCCGTGAGCCACGATCCCGTCGTGGGCGGCCACCCCCAGGACGGGTGAGGCGGGCAGGGGTGCTGGAGCGGTCATGGCCCCATCCTTGCCGCGCAGTGCACGGACGCGGATCCACCCGGGGGATGATCCCGGCGCCGATCCCCGCTCGCCCGGGGTCGCAGGCGGGGCCGCGGGCGCCGTCGTCCTGCCCGGCCACGGGCGCCGGGTCCAGCATCCGGAACAGGGGTTCACCTGGCGGACCCGCGCGAGAGTGCGCCCCTAGACTTGGCCCGAACCGACCCTCGACCCCGTCCGGAGCGACCCATGAGTCTCATCGTCCAGAAGTTCGGCGGCTCCTCCGTGGCCGACGCCGCCGGCATCGAGCGCGTGGCCCGCCGCGTCGCGGACACGGTCCGGGCCGGGAACCGCGTGTGCGTCGTGGTCTCGGCCATGGGCGACACCACGGACGAGCTGCTCGACCTCGCCGCCGAGCTCACGCAGGACGCGCCCGCGCGCGAGATGGACATCCTGCTCTCGGCCGGCGAGCGCATCTCCATGTCCCTGCTGGCGATGGCCATCCACGCCGAGGGCGTCGAGGCCCGCTCCTACACCGGCTCCCAGGCCGGCATGCTGACGGACACCTCGTACGGCCGGGCCCGGATCGTCAAGGTCAACCCCCACCGCGTGCAGGAGGCCCTCGACGCCGGCCGCGTGGCCATCGTGGCCGGGTTCCAGGGCATGAGCCCCGAGTCCAAGGACATCACCACCATGGGCCGCGGCGGCTCGGACACCACGGCCGTCGCCCTCGCCGCCGCGCTCGGCGCGGACGTGTGCGAGATCTACACGGACGTGGACGGCGTCTACTCTGCCGACCCGCGCGTCGTGCCGACCGCCCGCAAGCTCACCGAGCTCTCCTCCGAGGAGACCCTCGAGATGGCGGCCTCCGGATCCAAGGTGCTGCACCTGCGCTCCGTGGAGTACGCGCGCCGCTTCGGCGTGCCGCTGCACGTGCGCTCCTCCTTCTCCGACCATGAGGGCACCTGGATCATGCCCGACCCGAACGACACCATCACCCTTCAGGAAGGCGCTCCCATGGAACAGCCCATCGTCTCCGGCGTCGCCCACGACCGCTCCGAGGGCAAGGTCACGATCGTCGGCGTCCCCGACGTGCCCGGCAAGGCCGCCGAGATCTTCCGCGTGATCGCCGTGTCCAACGTGAACATCGACATGATCGTGCAGAACATCTCCCGCGAGGGCTCGGGCCGCACGGACATCTCCTTCACCCTGCCGATCGTGGAGGGCAAGGACGCCATGGCCGCCCTGCGCGCCGCCCAGGACCGGATCGGCTTCCAGGACATCGTCTCGGACCCGGAGATCGGCAAGCTCTCGCTGATCGGCGCGGGCATGCGCTCCAACCCGGGCGTCTCCGCCACCTTCTTCAAGGCGCTCGCCGACGCCGGCGTGAACGTGGACCTCATCTCCACTTCGGAGATCCGCATCTCCGTGGTCACCGCCGAGGACAAGCTCGACGACGCCGTCCGCGCCGTGCACGCCGCCTTCGGCCTCGACGCCGAGGAGGAGGCCACGGTCTACGGCGGCACCGGCCGCTGACGCCGCACCCTCCCCCGCCCACCGCCCGGGCGACTTTCGAACGTGAAATGGGGCGAATGGGCGCTGTCGAACGTGAGGTAGGGCCTATCCCACGTTCGAAAGCGAGGGGGCCGGGGTGCTTCCACCCTCCCCCACCCACCACGACGCCGGCCCCGCACCTTCAGCGTGAAGGTGCGGGGCCGGCGTCGTGCGGGGTCCCTCCCGTTCCGTCAGCGAGGACGGAGGGGGTCGGCGGTCACGGGACCTGGACGGTCACGTCGGTCGTGATGCCCGCGTCCCAGGTGACGAGGCCCTTCCAGGTGCCCGAGGTCAGGCCGGACCAGGAGAGGGTCGCCTCGGTGGCCTTGCCCGAGGTCACGGGCACCGGGTTCGGGGAGACCGTGAGGTTGCCCGCGTCCTCGCGCAGCTTGAGCGTCTCGAGGGTGCCGGTGTCCTTGCCGCCGTTGGCCGCGTACAGGTGGCCGACCACGGTGTAGGCGCCCGGGGCGGGGTCGGCGATCGTCAGCGTCTCGGACTCGTCCGCGGTCGCCCGGGAGAGCTGCTTGCCCTCGGGGGTGATCACGTACAGGTCCCAGTCGGCGCCGGCGGCGCCCGCGTTGATCGAGGCCACCAGGGACTGGGTGCCCTCCTCCACGGTCACCGTGGACACGGCCAGTGCGCTGGACTCGAGCGAGTTGCTCGCGGTGGCGGCGGCCACGGTGGAGTCCACCTTGCCCAGGCCCAGGACCTGCGGGGTCAGCTCACCGGTCACGCCGGGGGTGATCTCCACGTCGGCGGAGCCGGTGGCGCCGGAGCCCTCGACGGCGGAGGTGACGGTCGCGGACTTCGCCTTCACGGTGACCGGGGAGGTCACCTCCGGGACGGCCTTGCCCTTGGCGGTGGTCCAGGACATGGAGCCGTGGGTCCAGGTGTTCACGGCGGCGTCGGTGCGGGTGACGGTCAGCTCGACGTCGGCGGACTGGCCGGCCTTCAGGTCCAGCACGGCCGGGGAGGCGGTCACCTCGAAGCCGGGCACGTTCGCAGAGAACCGCCAGCGGCCGTTCTCCAGGGCGGTCACGGTGCGGGTCACGGTGGCCGAGCCGACGACGTCGGGGATCGCCAGGGACGGGACGTTCACGTCACGGCCGGCGATGTCGCCGCGCAGCAGCGCGTCCCACTGCTCCTTGCCGGAGTCGTAGACCAGGCCCGGACGGGCGGCGGCGGCCGGATCGGCGGAGCCGGCACCCGTGGCGAAGTTGTCCGTGTTCACGGTGCCGTCGGCGTTGTACACGTCGCCGGCGGTGGTCATGAGGGCGGACTTCACGGCCATCGGGGACCAGGCCGGGTACTTGCCGATCAGCAGCGTGGCCATGCCGGCCAGGTTCGGCGAGGCCATGGACGTGCCGGACATCAGGCCGAACGTGTTGCCGTGGTAGTCGGGGTCCAGCGGGGAGACGCCGCCGATCACGTTCACACCGGGGGCGGCGAGGTCGGGCTTCAGGAGCTCCTGGTTCACGGCGTTGGCCGGGCCGCGGGAGGAGAAGCCGGCGATCTGGGGCAGCGGGTCCTCCGGCAGGCCGGTGGTGTCGCCCGGGACGATCGTGGCGGTGAGGTCGGAGGACTTCACCTTCTCGATCACGCCGTTGTCGTTCATGTGCACGGTCGGCACCGCGTGGATGTCCGCGTCCAGCGAGCCGGACGGGGTGTTCACGAGGATCATGCCGACGCCGCCGGCCTCCTCCACCACCTGCGACTTCTCGGTGCGGGCGTTCCCGCCGCGCTCGCAGAGCACGATCTTGCCGGCGGCCTCCTCGGTGAGCCCGCCGGGCAGGCAGAGACGCGCGGCCTCGGCGTCGCCGGCGGCGACCTCGGACGCGTGGATGACCTCGGCCGGGCCCACGCCGGTGCGGGCCGAGGAGGCGCCCCGGAGCTGCGTGCCGTCGGAGAACTGCACGGTGGCGGTGAGCTCGTTGGAGAACGTCTCCGCGGCCACGGTGGTCAGCCACGGGGAGCCGTGGTTCACGGTGTTCGGGCCGGGGCCGGAGTTGCCGCCGGAGGCGGCCACGAAGATGCCGGCCTCGGCGGCGGACTTGAAGGCCATGGCCACCGGGTCCACGATCGAGGTGTTGGAGCCGGAGATCGAGTAGTTCAGCACGTCCACGTTGTTCTCGATGGCCTGCTCGATGGCGGCCACGGAGGCGGAGGTGTAGCAGCCGCCGGTGTTCGGGTCGGTGTCCTCCCAGCAGATCTTGTAGGAGATCAGGTGGGCGGCCGGGGCCACGCCCGCGCCCTCGCCGAAGGAGTCGTCGTCGATGGTCTGCTCCGCCCCGGTGTTGCCGAGGATGGTGGTGGCCACGTGGGTGCCGTGGGAGAACACGCCCAGCGGGGAGATGCGCTCCTCCGGGGCCCGCTCGTCCACCGGGACGAAGCGCTCGAAGTCGTCGGAGAAGGCGTAGGCGCCGATCAGCTTGGAGTCGCACGACGACGCCGGGAAGTCCGGGCCGGTCTCGCACTCGGCCGTGGCGGTGGTGCCGTCCGCCTTGAGCACGGCGATCTGGCCGTCCGCGGTGCGGTACGGCACGCCGACCTTGGCCTTGCCCTTGAGCGGCTGGACGGGCTGACCGTCGATGAACGGGTTGTCCGGGTGGATGCCGGAGTCGATGACGCCGACCACCACGCCCTTGCCCGCGTTCTCGGCCTTGCCGTACACGGACTTCCAGGTGCCCTTCTTGCCGGGCAGGCCGAGGAATTCGGTGGAGCTGTAGTCCGGGGCCACCTGCTCGTCCGGCGCGACGCCGAGCACGGCCGGGTCCTTCGCGATCGACTGGGCCTCCTCGGCGGTCAGCTCGGCGACGAACGCGTTCACGGCGCGCTGGAAGGAGATCTCGGCCTTGGCGCCGTGGGCCTTCGCGACCTTCTCCTGCTGGCGCTGGAGCTTGGCCTCGTAGTTCTTCACGCGCGGGTGCGAGGGGTCGAACTTCGCCTTCGGAGCGGCGCCCGGAACGGCGCCGGCCTCGGGGGCGGTCACCGACGGCTGGTCCTTCAGGACCACGAAGTAGCGGCCGTCCTCGAACTGCTGCTGGACCTGCACCTCGCCCTGCGGGCTGGAGACGGTGCTGCCGTCGGGCAGTTCGACGGCGGTGGCCGACACCGCGAGCGCGGGAGCGGCCACGAGGCTCGCGCCGGCGACGGCCGCGGCCAGGGCCCGACGGCGCCGGGCAGGGGTGGGGTTCTGAGGCATTGCCTCCGCCTTTCTCATCAAGGTCCGCCCAGCTCTCACCCGTGGCACGCCGGCGGGGATGACGCCGGGGGACGGGGAGATCGGCGCCCATGTGATGGGCACCACAGCGAGACATGTGCAATCTACCGTCCGGTAGGGCGTTTGACCAGATCTTTGCCAGGCAACGTCCAGGACCGTCGAATTGGGGCCGCCGGAGTGCGCTCCCCGCGTCGGCATCACGTGGGCCCGCTCGCTCATGAGGGGCGCCACGGGGGAGGATGGTGGGGTCATGCCCGAGCCACACACCGCCCCCGCGCCCTCCGAGACCCTGCCGCCCGCCGTCGTCGCCCTGCCCGCCGACGTGTGGCGGGCCCACGCGCTGGCGCACCGCGAGCGCATCGCCCGACGCACGGACCCGCTGGTGGCCCTGCGGATGCGGGGCGAGAAGCACCCGGTGCAGGACTTCCTCTTCGGCTACTACACGCACTCCCCCGCCGCGCTGCAGCGCTGGCACCCCGGGCCGGGGGTCCTCCTCGCGGACGACGACGGCGCCGCGGCCCGCGCCGAGGCGACCGAGCTGGGCACGACCCCACGGGGCGAGTGGAAGCACTACCGGCGCGTCGAGGCCGGCGAGGTGGCAGGCGCCGTCATCGACGGCCGCCCGGTGGGCGGCTGGCTGGTGGACGTGGCGGCGGTGCTGGCCGACCGCGCGTCGGGGGTGGCGTTCACGCGGGAACTGCTCGCGCGCACGGCGGGGCGGGCGCCACGCCTGGGCTGCTTCGGGCTGCACGAGTGGGCGATGGCGTACCGCTCGGACGTGCACGGGGTGCGGCACTCCCAGCTGCCGCTGCGGCTCGGGGCCGGGGGGACGGACGCGGTGGTGGAGGGCTCGCGGATACGGTGCACGCACTTCGACGCGTTCCGGTTCTTCGCACCCGAGGCCCGCGACCGCAACGAGGGCGACGACGGCGTCCTGCCCACGCGCGCCGGGATGCGGGAGATGGAGCAGCCCGGCTGCCTGCACGCGGGGATGGACCTGTACAAGTGGGCGTACAAGCTGGTGCCGGTGGTCGATTCGGACCTGCTCGCGGACTGCTTCGACCTCGCGTGGGACATCCGCAGGCTGGACATGGAGGCCTCGCCGTACGACCTGACCGGGGTGGACGACCTCTCCGACGGGCGCGACGGCTACGCGGCCGTGCGGATCGAGGAGCCGGCCGGGCGTGCCGAGTACGCGCGGCGCCAGCGCGAGTTCGCCGAACGGGGCCAGGCGCTGCGGGCGCGGTTGCTGGCGGTGCTGGACGCGGCCGCGGGGGCGGCCCCCGGGACCGGGCCGGACACCGAGTGGACTTCCAGCGCACGTCCATGATTAGGATGGCCGCTCTACAGGCTGTGAGGCGCATCACTCGCGTCATCCGGTGACCGCCCCGGCCCTCTCCGCACCGAACGACTCGAGGACCTGACGTGACCAGAACCGTTCCAGCTCGCCGCCGCACCACGCTCGCCGCCGCCGTCGCGGCCGTCTCGCTCTCCGTCACGGCCGCCGCCCCCGCGCTCTCCGCGCCCGGCAACGGCAACGGCAACGGCAACGGGTCCGCATCGCAGGGTCAGGCCCGCTCCAACGACCTCTCCGCCACGCGCGGCAACAAGGTCAACGACGCCGCCGCGCTCGCGCCGCACCTCGTGGGCCAGACGCTGGACTGGGAGGCCTGCGACTTCGGCAGCGAGCGCCTCAACGCCCGGTTCAACGCGATCCCCGGCACCGCGTGCGCCGACGTCACGGTGCCGCGGGACTGGAAGAACCCCGAGGACGGCCACACCATCACCCTGCGCGTGGCCAAGACCGAGACCTCGAAGGGCAACCCGGAGCGCCAGGGCATCGCACTGGTGAACCCCGGCGGCCCGGGCGGCTCCGGCCTGCCCTGGGGCCCCGCCATGGCCGAGCGCGCCCCGGAGCTCGCCGAGCAGTACGACTTCATCGGCTTCGACCCCCGCGGCGTGGGCCAGTCCACCGCCCTGGAGTGCACCTACACGCCGAACCCCGAGCACGACGTGTGGCAGGACACGAAGGCCCAGGTCGACGCGTGCCTCGAGAACGAGCTCACCCCGTACATCACCACCGAGCAGACCGTGTACGACATGGACTTCATCCGCGCCGTCCTGGGCGAGGAGAAGACCTCCTACATCGGCTACTCGTACGGCACCTGGCTGGGCAGCTGGTACCAGCGCGTCTTCCCCCAGCACACGCACCGGTTCCTGCTGGACTCCGCCGTGGACATCTCCCGCGACGGGCTCCAGACCACCTGGGACCTGCAGCCGCGCTCCCGCGACCGCCAGTTCCAGGACGCGATGCTCCCCTACGTGGCCCGGCACGACGAGATCTTCGACCTCGGGGACGACCCGATGCAGATCCGGGAGCGCTGGGAGGACGTGGGCGGCACCCGCACCCAGCTCGGCATGATCGTCGCCGGCTCGTTCCTGCTGCCGGCCATGTACGACACGTCCCAGTACCTCGACGCCGGGTCCGTCATCGCCGCCTACATCCGCATCATGGAGTCCGAGGCCGCGGCCACGGACCCCGCGGGGCAGCGCACCCAGATCGAGCGCATCCTGGCCGAGGCCCGTGCGTCGCTGCCGGCCGAGGAGCGTGACTCCTTCGACCGCTTCGCCGCCCGCGGCCTGGAGACCGTGGGCGAGCGCGAGCAGCTCGTCGCCGCCACCCAGGCCGGAGACGCCGTCACCTTCGAGGGCGCGTTCTCGGCGATCCGGTGCCAGGACGGCCAGTGGAACACCTCGCAGGGCTACTGGACCTCGTGGGTGGACGACCTCGGCCGCAAGGCCCCGTGGATCGGTGTGCTGATGGGCCCGTCGGAGTGCATGTACTGGCCCGCCCAGACCTCCATGCCCTCCCAGCCCGGCGGCAAGGGCGCCCCGAACACCGTGATCGTGCAGTCCGAGCTGGACGCGGCGACCCCGTACGAGGGCGGCCACCGTGCCGCCGGCGTGCTGCGCAACACGTCCCTCATCTCCGTGGACAACGAGGGCACCCACGGCCTGTTCCCGTACGGCACCGAGTGCGTGGACACGCCCATCCGTGACTACTTCCTGACCGGCGCCCAGCCGGCCGAGAAGTCGCTGTGCGACGCCGTCCCGCTGCCGCTCGAGACCCAGCCGGTCCAGGTGGCCGGGGCCCCGACGCACAAGGGCGACATCAAGATCTCGATGCGCACCGATGCCGTGCGCGAGGCCAACCGCATCACCCACGACGCGATCGAGCGTCAGCTGATCGACTCCCGCGCGGTGACCCCGGACATCGAGGCCTTCCTGGAGGACTGACGGCCCGGGCACCCGGAACCCGGTCCGCCCCCGACGGCCCGGCGACTCCCCCGCGGAGACGCCGGGCCGTCGTCGCGCCCGGGGCGGCCCTGCACCGCGGGTTGGGTTATCGCGGGTGCCGCCGCCAAACACCCCCGACAACTCGACCCGCGATGGGCAGCCGGAGGGGTGGCGTCGACGCCGAGGCCGATAGCCTCGCGCCATGATCCTGCACATCACCCTCCCGGAGGACTGGGCCGCCGCGCGTCGCACCGGCCGCTACACGGCATCGACGCGCGGCGCCTCGATCGACGACGTCGGCTTCCTCCACGCCTCCGACGACGCCGCCCAGGTAGGAGTCGTCGGCGCGGCGATCTACCCGGACCGGCCGGACGCGTTCGTCTGCGGCCTGGACGAGGACGAACTGGCGGGGGCCGGCCTGCGGGTGCGGCGCGAGCCGGGAGACCCCTCCGATCCCCACTCGGCCGAGTTCCCGCACGTCTATCCGGACGAGGCCGTCTCCGGGCACATCCCGTGCTCGATGCTCACCCCCGTGACCGACCCACGGGCGGACGCCCGCGTGCACCGCGAAGACTCGGCCGAGGCCGCCGCGCTGCTCGACGCCGGGTGGAGCGTGCGCTCCCGCTCCTGGGGCGCGCGCCTCCACCTCGACGACGACGCCGACCTGGCGCCCTACCGTGGCCACGTCGCGGCGGCCGAAGCGCGGGGAATCGAGGTGCGGAGACTGACCGCCGTCGACCTGCCTGCCCTGCGCGCCCTCGACGAGGAAGCGGCTCCCCGGTTCCCACACACCGACGGCTCCCGTCACGAGCCGCTGCCGGACGACCTTGAGGCTCGACTGTCCACCCCAGCGGGGCTTGCCGTGGGGGCCTTCGAGGGAGGAGTGCTCATCGGATTCACCCTGACGTTCCGCTCCCCTGACCGGTGGGAGGTCGACCGCACCGCGGTCGCGTCCAAGCACGAGAACCGTGGCGTGGCGAAGGCCGTCAAGGCGGCGACCCTCCTGGCGACCCATGCCCGCGGTGGGCGCCAGTGGGGCACCGGCGGCGCCGAGGCCAACGCGGCGTCCCTGCGGATGAACACGGCCCTCGGGTTCCGTCTCGAACCGGCCTGGCTCGGGCTGACCCCGCCCATGACGTGGGAGGGGTTCGTGCAGGCCCCGGAGTCAAGCTCCCTTAACGACAAGGACACTTGACTGTCAAGCTTGCTTCACAACGTCCGGTCGGACGCCCCCCAGGGCCTCCGAGGCGGGCCGGGCCACCGGCCCAGGGCATCGACCACAGGAGGGCCCCATGACCGCGAACCACTCCCGCCACACCGCCGCCGCAGCGGACAGGCAGGGCGCCGCGGCGGAGCACGCCGGCACCGCCACCACCGACCCGCGCCGGGACACCCGCTCCCGCTGGGGCCGCTCCTCCCGTCTGGGCGGCGGATCCGGGCGACTGATCGTCGTCAGCCTCGTGGCCGGCGTCGTCGTCGCCCTGCTGATCGGGACTGTGGCCTTCGCTCTGGCCTCGAGCCAGGGCGACGCCGATCCCCGCTTCCCGGCGGTCATGGGGACGGTCATGGCGGCGTCGGCGCTCCCGGTCGGCATCACCCTCGCCTGGCTGTTCCTCGTGGACCGCACCACCGTCCGCGGGGCCATCCGAGACACCGAGGAGACCATCGAGGGCCGGTGGCTCGAGAAGGCGCAGTCCGCCGCGTTCGGCGACCTGCTCGTGGTGCTGGGCCTGGGCACGTTCGTCATTGCCATGACCGGATGGCAGGCCGACCTGCCGCTCGTGGGCGCCGGGCTGCTCCTCTTCGCGGGCGCCTCGGTGGCCGTCCGCTACGCGCTCCAGAAGCGCCGGGGCTGAGCCGTGGAGAACACCATCCCCGACGAGCGTGCCCGCCTCGGCTGGTCGCAGCAGCGGCTCGCCGACGAGCTCGGCGTCTCCCGGCAGACCGTCATCTCCCTCGAGAAGGGCCGCTACGACCCCTCGCTCCCCCTCGCCTTCCGCCTCGCGGCCGTGTTCGGGCGGCGGATCGAGGACCTGTTCACCCCGGACGGCAACGCGGGTTGAGTTGTCGCGGGTCCGGGCGCCCAGCACCCGTGACAAGTCAACCCGCGTTGAGCCCGGGGCGGCGTGGGGCGTGAGAGGCTGGGGCCATGGATCGAGAGCTGCGCACCCCTCCGGAGCTGGAGGGCGTGGACTGGCACGACGACGCCCCGCGTCGCCCCCGCCCGATCGTCACCCTGGTGGCGTGGATCGCCATCCTGGGCCTGGTCCTCAGCGTGGGCGCCGGGATCTTCTCCGCCTTCTGACGCGGCACCGCCGGCCGCCGTCCGACGCGCCGCCCCGGCCTCAGCGCACGTCGCCGTCCACGTAGCGCCAGACCCCGTCCTCACGGCGGAACCGGCTGACCTCATGGAGTCGGAACCGCCCCTCGGCCCCCGTGCCGACGGCCACGAACTCCACGGTCCCGGCGTCCTGGAACGGCCCGCCGTCCCGCACGTCCAGCACCGCCAGGCGGGTGAACCGCGGCGCCTGTTCCCCCGCGGCCGGCAGCAGCTCGGCCGCGGGGGGCCGGTGCTCGGGAGCCCAGGTCGCGGCGAGGTAGTCGGCCATCGCCTGCGCCTCTGCCGGCCCGGCCTCGCCCAGCCGCGCGAACGCCGTGTACCGGGAGCGCATGAGTGCCTCGGCGGTGGGCGCGGTCAGGGCGCCGTCCTGGGCGAAACGCGCGTGCAGGCGACCGCAGCACGCCGCGAGCCCGGCTCCGGACCCGCAGGGGCAGGGCTCGGGACGGCTCACCGGCGCGGGCGCCCGGTCGCGCGACGCCGGGCGGACCGGGCCGTGATGCGGCGCACTCCCGTCAGCACGACGCCGGCCGCCGCGGCGAGCAGCGCGGGGCCGAGCGGGCTGATCGGCCGACGTCGGCCGAGCGGGGACACACGGGTCTGCTGAGGTCTCATGCCGCCAGGCTACGCCGGGCCGGCTGCCGCGTGCCGCCCCCCGTCACACCCCCGATTCCGCGTCCGGGCGGCCGAGTAGACTGGATGGGCAAGCACGCGGAGCGCCCCGGGGTCGGGCGTGAGACGGCACCCCACCGTCGCGCTCCGCGGCATCGTCCCGCACCCAGGAGCGTGTTCATGCCCATCATCGTCGTCGACGTCATGCCCAAGCCCGAGATCCTCGATCCGCAGGGCAAGGCGATCAACGGGGCCCTGCCCCGCCTCGGCTTCACCGAGTTCAGCCAGGTCCGCCAGGGCAAGCGCTTCGAGCTCACCGTGGAGGGCGAGGTCACCGACGAGATCCTCGCCCAGGCCCGCACGGCCGCCGAGGAGATGCTGTCCAACCCCGTCATCGAGGACGTCGTGAACGTGGCCGTCCTGGACGAGGCCGAGGGCGCCCGATGACCGAGCTCCCCCTCATCGGCGACTACTCGACGCCGACGACGCCGCTCAGCGGCGCGCGCATCGGCGTGATCACCTTCCCCGGCACCCTGGACGACGTGGACGCGCTGCGCGCCGTCCGCCTCGCCGGCGCCGAGCCCGTCTCCCTGTGGCACGCCGACGCGGACCCGCAGCGGACGCTCGCCGGCGTGGACGCCGTCGTGATCCCGGGCGGCTTCTCCTACGGCGACTACCTGCGCGCCGGCGCGATCGCGCGCTTCGCCCCCATGATGGACGCGGTGGCGACGGCGGCCGGCGGCCCCGAGGGCGACGCGGACGGCCTGCCGGTGCTCGGCATCTGCAACGGCTTCCAGATCCTCACCGAGTCACACCTGCTGCCGGGCTCGATGATCAAGAACGACCACCTGCACTTCATCTGCCGCGACCAGGAGCTGGTCGTGGAGAGCACGGACACCGTGTGGACCCGCGACTTCGAGCAGGGCCAGACCATCACCGTGCCCCTGAAGAACCAGGACGGCCAGTACGTGGCGGACGAGAAGACCCTCGACGCCCTCGAGGCCGAGGGCCGCGTGGTGTTCCGCTATCAGGGCTGGAACCCGAACGGCTCGCGTCGGGACATCGCGGGCATCGCGAACCCGGCCGGCAACGTCGTCGGCCTGATGCCGCACCCGGAGCACGCCGTGGAGACGGGCTTCGGCCCGGACACCGCCGCCGGCCCCCGCTCCGGCGTGGACGGCCTCGGCTTCTTCACCTCCGTCCTGACCACCCTCGCCAGCCGTGGAGGCCATGCATGAGCCAGCAGTTCAACATCGAGACGGTCGCGGACGCCCAGGCGACGCCGGACGTCGAGCAGCCCTGGGCCGAGCTGGGCCTGAAGGAGAACGAGTACGCCGAGATCAAGAAGATCCTCGGCCGCCGCCCCACCGCGGCCGAGCTGGCCATGTACTCGGTCATGTGGTCCGAGCACTGCTCGTACAAGTCCTCGAAGGTGCACCTGCGCCAGTTCGGCGAGAAGCTCACCGACGAGATGAAGCAGCACATGATGGTGGGCATCGGCGAGAACGCCGGCGTGACCGACCTCGGTGACGGCTGGGCCGTGACGTTCAAGGTCGAGTCCCACAACTCGCCCTCCTACGTGGAGCCCTACCAGGGCGCGGCCACGGGCATCGGCGGCATCGTGCGCGACATCATCTCCATGGGTGCCCGCCCGGTGGCCGTGATGGACCCGCTGCGCTTCGGCGCGATCGACCACCCGGACACCGCCCGCGTGTTCCACGGCGTGGTGGCCGGCATCGGCGGCTACGGCAACTCCCTGGGCCTGCCGAACATCGGCGGCGAGACCCGCTTCGACCCGATCTACCAGGGCAACCCGCTCGTCAACGCCCTCGCCGTGGGCGTGCTCAAGCACGAGGACCTGCGTCTGGCCAACGCCTCCGGCGTGGGCAACAAGGTGGTCCTGTTCGGTGCCCGCACCGGCGGTGACGGCATCGGCGGCGCGTCCGTGCTGGCCTCCGAGTCCTTCGACGGCGACGGCAAGCCCGCCAAGCGCCCCTCGGTGCAGGTCGGCGACCCGTTCTCCGAGAAGGTGCTCATCGAGTGCTGCCTCGAGCTGTTCCGCGACTCCCTCGTCGAGGGCATCCAGGACCTCGGCGCCGCCGGCATCTCCTGTGCCACCTCCGAGCTCGCCTCCAACGGCGAGGGCGGCATGCGCGTGGAGCTGACGGATGTGCTGCTGCGCGACTCCACGCTGACCCCGGGCGAGATCCTCATGTCCGAGTCGCAGGAGCGCATGATGGCCGTGGTGACGCCGGAGAACGTCGCCGCGTTCGAGGCCGTCATGGCCACGTGGGACGTCGAGTACTCCTGGCTGGGCGAGGTCACCGGCGACGGCCGCCTGATCATCACCTGGGACGGCGAGGTCATCGTCGACGTGGACCCGCGCACCGTGGCCCACGACGGCCCGGTCTACGAGCGCCCGTACGCGCGTCCGGCCTGGCAGGACGAGCTCCAGGCGCACACGTTCCGCTCCTCCGAGGCCGGTCAGGGCCTGCCCGCCACGGGCGAGGAGCTGCGCGCCGCCGTCGTGGAGCTGATGAGCTCCCCGAACCTGGCGGACACCTCCTGGATCACCCGCCAGTACGACCGCTACGTCCGCGGCAACACCGCCCTGGCGGCCCCGGACGACGCGGGCGTGGTGCGCGTGGACGAGGAGACCGGCATGGGCGTGGCCCTGGCCACGGACTGCAACGACCGGTTCACCTACCTGGACCCCTACACGGGCGCGCAGGCCTCCCTGGCCGAGGCGTACCGCAACGTCACCACCGCCGGGGCCGTGCCCCTGGCCGTCTCCGACTGCCTGAACTTCGGCTCCCCCGAGAACCCGGACGTGATGTGGCAGTTCGCGGAGGCCGTGCGCGGCCTGGCGGACGGCTGCCAGACCCTCGGCATCCCGGTGACCGGCGGCAACGTGTCCCTGTACAACCAGACGGGCAACACCCCGATCCACCCCACCCCCACGGTGGCGGTGCTCGGCCAGCTGGACGACGTCCTGCGCCGCACCCCCTCCGGCTTCGCCCCGGACGCGGACGGCCAGGCGATCTACCTGCTGGGCGAGACCGCGGACGAGCTGGACGGCTCCGAGTTCGCGCGCCTGCGCGGCCACCTCGGCGGCCTGCCCCCGAAGGTCGACCTGAAGAAGGAGCGCCTGCTCGGCGAGCTGCTGGTCAACATGTCCCGGGACGGCATGATCGACGCCGCCCACGACGTCTCCGGCGGCGGCCTCGCGGCCACCCTGTCCGAGATGGTGCTGCGCTTCGGCGTGGGCGCCCGCGTGGTGCTGGACGAGGTGCTGCGCCGCGACGGCGTGGACCTGTTCACCGCGCTGTTCTCGGAGACGCAGGCGCGCGCCGTCGTAGCCGTGCCCCGCACCGAGGAGGTCCGGTTCACGGACATGACCACGGCCCGCGGCTACGCGGCTGTGCGCATCGGCGTGGTGGACGCCGACTCCGCGGCCCTCGAGGTCCAGGACGCCTTCACCCTGCCGATCGCGGAGCTGCGTGAGGCCTGGGAGGCCACCCTGCCGAAGCACTTCGGCTGACCCCGTGTGGGCCCACGGGCCCCGGCACGACGACGGCCGCTCACCCCCCGGGGGTGGGCGGTCGTCGTCGTGGGGCGGGACGGTGGGACGCGCGCCACCGGCCCTCGGGCAGCCGTGCGCCTCAACCGTTGACGCGGCGGGCTCCGGTGACAAGAGTGATCCCAGGACAGCGCGCCAGCGCGCCGCCCGGCCCGTCCAAGAGGGTCGGCGCGGTCCCGACACACGAAGGAGACCACCCATGCGCCTCATCACCCTGGGCCTCGGCGCCGCACTCGGCTACCTGCTCGGCTCCGCCGAGGGCCGCAAGAACCTCGAGAAGATGACCCAGAACGCCCAGAAACTCTGGAACGACCCCAAGACCCAGGAGAAGGTCGGCCAGGTCCAGGAGACCGCCCAGCAGAAGTTCGCTGAGGTGAAGAAGTCCGATCCGGTGCAGAAGGCCACGACGAAGGTGGAGGATGCCATGCAGGGCAACGACAAGAAGAACGACGTCCGCGACGACCGCGTGACCGAGTCCAACAACGACAACATCACCTCGGCGGCCCGCCACGGTGCCGAGCCGGACACCGTCTCGGACCCGTCCACCCCGCTGGGTGACGAGGGTCCGCTGACGCGCTGACCCGCGCAGACACGGCGGCCCGCCTCCCCTCGGGGAGGCGGGCCGCCGTCGTCGTGGGCCGGGTCAGCCGTCCTGCTTCAGGACCTCGTCGGCCGGCGGGGCCTGCACCGGATCCACCTCGCCCGTCTCGGAGAGGGTCACCACGGCCTTCGTGCCGGCGGACTCGGTCTCCACGGTGAGCAGGCGGCCGTCCTCCTTGGACACCGTGAACGCGGTCAGCTCCACGCCCTCCTGCGGGCCCGAGACGGGCTTGTCCAGCACGTAGCGGATCGCGTCCTGACCGCTGCGGCGGATGCCGTCCGCGTCCGCCTCGACGTCGGCCAGGCCGCCCGACTCCGGCAGGGAGCCCAGGAGCGAGCTCACCATCGCGCCCATGCCGGTGGCGCTGGGATCGCCCTCGTACGGGGTGGCGGTCCAGCGCTCCACATAGGCGGGATGGTCCTCGCCGCTCGCGCCGACGCGCTCCACCGTGAACCGGGAGTACGCGGTGCCGTCCACGATCCGGGACTCGTCCCGGGTGATCAGACCGTCGTCCTTGTACACGGACACGTACCGCATGGACGAGCCGTCCACGGGGCCGGAGATGTCCACCGCGTCCGGGACCGCGCGCCCGTTGCTCGGGGCCTCGGACCGCAGCTCGGTGACCATGCGGACGGAGTCGGCCTCCTCGAGCTGGGTGCGGGCGCGGTCCCAGGCGCCGGGGGCGTCGTCGCCCGAGGCGCAGCCGGTCAGCAGCAGGGCGGCCGCCCCGACTGCGGCGAGGGACAGGCCGCGGCGGGTGCGGCGGGTCTGGGTCTGGCGCTGCCTCACTCGGCCACCTCCTCCGGCGCCTCGGCCGGCTCGATCTGGTTCCAGTCGCTCAGGGCGTACTGCTGGGTGGCCCGGCCGTCGTCGACGGTGAGCGCGACCAGCTCGCCGTCGTCGTCCACCGTGAAGGAGTGCACCCGGGTGGCGTCGCCCTCGGCCATCGCCGCGTCGGCGACCTCCTCGGGCACGGCATAGCGGTAGGCCGTGCCGCCGTCCCAGTCGACCTCCTCGGCGCGCACCTCGGCGCCGTCGAGGGCGTCCGCCGCGGGGAAGCCCACCTGGTCGAGGAGGGACTTCAGGGGCGGCTCCTGCCCCTCACCGGCCGGGACACGGCGCCACTGCGGGTCGGAGTACATCACCTGGACGTCGTCCGGGACGTCGGAGCCGTCCACGTCGACCCGGACGAACACGTCCTCGCCGACCTGGCGGGACTCCATGGTGATGTGTGAGTCGCGGCCGACCTGTATGACGCCCTTCGACTCGGCGTCGCCGCCGTCGAGCCGGCCGGCGATGTCCCAGCGGACCGAGTGCGGGCCCTGACGGCCGGTGGTGTAGGCGGTCTCGAGTCGGACGGTCTCGGCCTCGTCCAACTGGGTGCGGGCCTGATGCCAGGCCTCCCCCGCCGACTGCGGCTCGGATGCGCACCCGGCCAAGGCCAGGGCGCCCACGACGCCGAGCCCGGCCGCGCGGACGGCACGTCTGCGCTGCATGTTCTCCTCCTGGGGCTGCTGCCGGCCGAGGCAGGGCGCCGCGGCCACTGGCGTCACCCTACCGGCGGCGCAGGGCGAAGGATGCGCCGTGGTGGTTCTGCGGCAGGTGATCGCCGCGGCCGAAGAGCTTGTGGCGCAGCGTGCCGTCCGTGTACGCAGTCTTGTAGCGGCCGAGCTTCTGCAGCTCCGGCACCACGAACTCCACGACGTCCTCGAAGGTGCCCGGGGTGATGTGGTAGGCGAGGTTGAAGCCGTCCACGTCGGTCTCGTCGGCCCACTCGACGAGCTGGCGGGCCGCGGACTCGCCGCCGCCCACGATCACGGGGCCGAAGCCGCCGATGCCCACCCACTCGGCGAGCTTGCGCACGGTCCACTCCTCGTCCGTCCCGGAGGCCTTCTGGAAGGTCTCCACGGTGGACTGGATCGCGTTCGACTTCACGTCCCCGATCGGCTCGTCCAGGTCGTACTGGGACAGGTCGATACCCATCCAGCCCGACATCAGCACGAGGCCGCCCAGCGGGTCCACGTACTGCGCCAGGTCGTCGTACTTGGCCCGCGCGTCCTCGTCGGTGGCCCCGGTGACGATCGTCTGCATCGCGAAGATCTTCACGTCGTACGGGTCCCGGCCGGCGTCCACCAGGGCCTGGCGGATCTTCTTCACGGTGGCGGCCGCCAGCTCCTTCGTGGGGGAGTTGATGAACACGGCCTCGGCGTGCTTGCCGGCGAAGGCGCGGCCGCGCGTCGAGGCGCCGGCCTGGTAGATCACGGGGGTGCGCTGCACGGACGGCTCGGTGACGGCGTGGCCGGGCACGGTGAAGTACCGGCCCTCGTGGGCGATGTCGTGGACCTTGGCCGGGTCCGCGAACACGCCGGACTCCTTGTCGTAGACGACGGCGTCGTCCTCCCACGAGCCCTCGAGGAGCTTGTAGACGACGTCGAGGTACTCGTCGGCGTGCTCGTAGCGCTCGTCGTGCTCCATCTGGTCGTCCTGGCCCATGTTCTGGGCGGCGGAGGGCAGGTAGCCGGTGACCACGTTCCAGCCCACGCGGCCGCCCGTGAGGTGGTCGAGCGTGGCGAGGCGGCGGGCGAACGGGTAGGGGTGCTCGTAGGCGGTGCCCGCGGTGACGCCGAAGCCGAGGTGCTCGGTGACCGCGGCCATCGCGGAGACGAGCAGGAACGGGTCGTTCACGGGGGTCTGCGCGCCGGTCCTGATGGCGGCCTCGGAGGTGCCGCCGTACACGGAGTACGGGCCGAGGACGTCGGCGATGAACAGGCCGTCGAACAGGCCCTTCTCCAGCGTCTGCGCCAGGTGCGTCCAGTAGCCCAGGGTGTTGTAGTCCCGGGCGTGGTCGTCGGGGTGACGCCAGAGACCCGGGGACTGGTGGGCGACGCAGTTCATGTCGAATGCGTTGAAGAGGATCTCGCGGTGCTCGTCCGGGCGGGTGGGTGCTCCGGCCCCGGCGTTCTCGGCGGTGCTCATGGGTCTCCTTTCCAGGGCCGCCCGGTCGCAGGGGCGCGGCCGGGCGGGCGACGGTTCCGCACCATGCAACGCTGACGCGGCCGGCGGTGGAAGCCGGTCCGGCCCAGGGGTTCATGACGGCCCCGCCGGGCCGGGCCACGCGTGCGGCACCCGGTTCGTGACATGCCCCGACCGTGACGGAGGACACGTCCGCGGGCGGCGGCCCTGCGGCGACTCAGCGGCACCCCAGCGCTGAGCCAGAGACGCCCCAGCGCTGAGCCAGACAAATCTGCTGCCTCCACCCTGCGGCGACGACCGAAACGTCTGGCTCGGCGCTGGCCTCCGCGTCGGTCCTGGCCGGTCGACCGGGGCCCGGCGGCGCCCCCGGTGTGACGCCCGTGTGACCCTCCGGCGCCGACGGCCGGGCAGACTCGCAGCCGACCGGGCCCGCGGTGGTCTACTGGCATCCGTATCCGTCCGGCGCCGACACCGACGACGAAGCGACGATGGGAGCCCTCCATGAGCGTGCACGCGCCTTCCCGTGCCACCGCCTCCACCCCGGTCCGGGACGAGGACCGCCACAGCCTCGACGTCGTCTTCCGCGGCGTCGGGCGCACGTTCCCCACCGCGGACGGACCACGCGTCGTCCTGCGCGACGTGGACCTGACCGTGGCGCCCGGTGAGGTGCTCGCCGTGATCGGCGCCTCCGGCTGCGGCAAGTCCACGCTGCTGCGCGCCGTGGCCGGCCTGGACCCGGACTTCGACGGGGAGCTGCTGATCGACGGCTCGCCCGTGCGCCCCTACGACGAGCGCACCGCCGTCGGCTTCCAGGAGCCGCGCCTGCTGCCCTGGCGCACCCTGCGCCGCAACGTGGAGCTCGGCCTGCCCCGGGAGTTGGACCGCGCCGCGGGCCGGGACCGCGTGCAGGAGCTGCTCGAGCTCGTGGGCCTCGCGCCCTTCGCGGAGCACCGCCCCCGGGAGGTCTCCGGCGGCATGGCCCAGCGGGCTTCGCTCGCCCGCGCCCTGGCCCGCCGCCCCGGCGTGCTGCTGCTCGACGAGCCCTTCGGCGCCCTCGACGCCCTGACGCGCCTGAAGATGCAGGATCTGCTGCTGGACGTGCACGCCGCCACCGGCACCACCGTCCTGCTCATCACCCATGACGTGGAGGAGGCCCTGCAGCTCGCCGACCGCGTGCTGCTGCTCGCCCGTGACGTCCCGGCACCCGACGGCGTGGCCCGCCCCGGAGCGACCGTGGGGCGGATCGTGGACGTGCCGGGGGCCCGTCCCCGCGACCGCGCGGACGCCCGCCTGGCCCGGCTGCGCGCCGAGCTCCTCGAGGGCCTCGGCGTCGAGAGCCACGCCCGATGAGCGGCGCCGGCTCCGCACGCCTGACCCGTCGCACGGCGCTCGGCCTGCTGGCCGCGTCCCTGCCCCTGGGCCTGAGCGGATGCGTCCTGCAGGGTGAGGCGACGGCCGGGCCGGTGAACGGTCCGGACACGCTGAGCATCGACTACGCCACCTACAACCCGCTCTCCCTCGTGATCCGCCACCAGGGATGGCTGGAGGAGACGCTCGCGCCCCGCGGCGTCCGGGTGAACTGGGTGTTCTCCGCCGGCTCCAACAAGGCCAACGAACTCCTGCGCTCGAACTCCGTGGACATCGGGTCGACGGCCGGCTCGGCCGCGCTGCTGAACCGGGCCAACGGAGCGCCCACGCGCATCGTGGGCGTCGCCTCGCGACCGGAGTGGTCCGCGCTCATGGTCCCGCCCGGCTCGGACATCACGGACGTCGCCCAGCTCGCGGGCCGCACGGTGGCCGCCACGCGCGGGACGGACCCGTACTTCTTCGCCGTGCAGGCGCTCGAGGCCGCCGGGGTGGACCCGGCCGACGTCGAGATCCAGAACCTGCAGCACGCCGACGGCCGCGCCGCCCTCGCCGGCGGATCGGTGGCCGCGTGGTCCGGGCTCGACCCGATCATGGCCAAGGCCGAGGCCGAGGGCGCCCGCTTCCTGTACCGGGACCTCGCCCTGAACACGTTCTCCGTCCTCAACGCCACGGAGTCCTTCCTCGAGGCGGACCCGGAGACGGCCCAGACCGTCCTGGACACGTACGAACGCGCCCGCGCCTGGGCGCTCGAGCACCCGGACGAGACCGTCGGGATTCTGGCCGAGGCCGCGAAGATCTCTCCCGACGTCGCCCGCACCGTGATCCTCGAACGCACCAACGCGGACGTCAGCCCCGTGCCGGGCCAGGAGCTGCTCGACGCCCTGACGGGGGTCGGACGGATCCTGGTCGGCA
Organism: Micrococcus sp. KRD012; assembly: GCF_017168555.1. Classification (NCBI taxonomy): domain Bacteria; kingdom Bacillati; phylum Actinomycetota; class Actinomycetes; order Micrococcales; family Micrococcaceae; genus Micrococcus; species Micrococcus sp. KRD012. The sequence continues at coordinate 2,471 of NZ_JABFBB010000028.1, read as the reverse complement.
CCGGGTCCGTCGACTACCAGCACCAGGTGGACGCCGCGCTGGCGAGCATCCTGGACACCCGTTTCGCCGAGGAGGCCATCCGATGAGCACCGCCCTGACCACCCCCGCCGCGACGACGGGCCCCGAGGCGCGCGAGCGGTCGGGTCACGACGACGGCGACACAGGGGCGCGCCGACGGCAGCGGCCCCGGGTGCTGGACCGGCCCGGCGCCCGGGCGGTGGTGGGGCTGGCCGCGCCCGCTGTCCTCCTGATGCTGTGGTGGGCGGTGACGGCCGCCGGGCTGCTCTCCGCGGTGCAGCTGCCCTCCCCCGGCGCGGTGCTGAGCGCCGGCGTCAACCTGCTGGAGCGGGGCGACCTGTGGCTGCACGTGGGGATCTCCACCCAGCGCGTGCTGCTGGGCTTCCTGCTCGGCGCCGCACTCGGGCTGGCCGTGGGGTCCGCGCTCGGGCTGTCCCGGTGGGCGGACGCGCTGTTCGCCCCGCTGATCGGGGCGCTGCGCGCGGTGCCCTCGCTGGCCTGGGTGCCGCTGCTGATCCTGTGGATGCAGATCGGCGAGGAGTCCAAGGTCACCCTCATCGCGATCGGCGCGTTCTTCCCGGTGTTCACCACCGTCTACGCCGCCCTGCGCCATGTGGACCCGCACCTGGTGGAGGCCGGTCGGGCCTTCGGCTACCACGGGCTGTCCCTGCTGCGGACGGTGCAGCTGCCCGCCGTGGTGCCGGCCGTGTTCTCCGGCCTGCGGCTGGCCCTGGCCCAGGCCTGGCTGTTCCTGGTGGCCGCGGAGCTGATCGCCTCCTCGATGGGCCTGGGCTTCCTGCTCACCGACTCGCAGAACAACGGACGCACGGACCGCCTGATCCTGGCGATCATCCTGCTCGCCGTGCTCGGCAAGCTCACCGACTGGCTGCTCGGCCTGCTGGAGCGCCGGGCCCTGCGCCGCTGGGCCTGAGCCCGGCACGTCCGGCCACCCCGTCGCCGGGTCAGCCCTCCTCGGGGACCTCGCCGGCCGACGTGTAGGCGGTCGGCGGGGTGCCGTTCACGAGCCAGTCGCCGGCCATGCGCACCTTGAACGCCGCCGGGTCGTGGGTGGCGAGGGTGCGGGCGTTGCGCCAGTGCCGGTCGAGCCGCAGCGTGGCCGACGTCGCCGACGCGCCGAGCGTGTCGAAGATGCGGGTGCACACCTCGAGGACGGCCTCCGGCACCACGGCCTGGGCCCGGTACGCGGCCGCCATCGCCTCGGCGGACGCCGCCGCGACGTCGGCCTCCGCCGGGCCGGCCCCGTCGGCGCCGTCCTCCCCCTCGTCGAGCAGACGCCCGACCTCGCGCACCATCAGCTCGGCCGCGGCCTGCCGCCCGGCCAGCTGCCCCATGATCTCGAGGAGCTGGGGGTCGTCCTTGGGCAGCGCGGCCGTGCCGGTGTTGAAGGTGCGGCGCCGCTGCCGCAGCAGCTGCGTGCCCTCCGTGAGCGCCGCCCGGCCGATCCCGGCCTGCAGCGCCAGCAGGGTCGCCTCCATGAGCACGGGCACGGGCCCGTCCTGCCGCGGCACCTCGAGCAGCTCCTCGGCCGCGGCGTCGTCGAGCACCACGGACCCGGTGGCGGTCAGGCGCTGGCCGAAGCCGTCCCAGTCGTCCTTGATGCCCACGCGCGGCTGACGCACGCGCACGACGGCGACGGCCCGGTCCGGCTCGCGGACCGCGCCCCCGGCCCGCTTGGAGTTCCGGCGGGAGACGAGGTCCGCCCCCTCGATGCCCACGGTCGCGGCGGTCCACGTGGCGAAGGCCGAGCCGGTCGCGTAGTACTTCTGCCCCCGCACGACCCAGGTGCCGCCCTCGTCCCGGCTGGCCAGGGTGGCGGCACGGCCCGGCGCGGCCCCGCCGGCGCGTTCGGCCAGGGCGGAGCCGGCCCAGTCCCCGTCGACGATGTGCCGCAGCCACCGCTCCCGACGGGCGGGCGCCTGGTCCATGGCCGTGGCGATGAACACGAGGTGGGAGCGCCAGACGTGCGCGGTGTTCACGTCCCGGGCGGCCAGGTCCATGAGCAGGCGCAGCACGGTCTCGCTGCCGCCGCCCTCGCCGCCCGCGTCCTCGGGGACACCGACCTTGCCGAACCCGGCGGCCTGCAGCTCCCCGAGGGCGGCGAACGGCAGGTGCCGGCCCGCCTCGCGGGCCCGCTCGCCGTGGGCGACGGAGTCGAAGGCGTCGGCGTACCGGGCGGCGAGGGTGGCGTAGGTGGTCATGGCCCTACTCTGACACGCGCGGGCGGGCCGGCGGCCGGGGCGACCCGGCCGTGGGACGGGATCCACACCGGCCGCCGTCGCCCTGGCCCGCGCCGGGCGCCCGCGGGGGTCCGGCGGGCCGAGCATGACCGCCGGTGACGACGGCGGGCGGGGCGCCGTCGTCGTCGTCCCTAGCCTGGTCGGACCCGCCGACCAGGAGGACCGCCGCCCATGACGCCCACCGAGGACCCCGCC
>NZ_JABFBB010000027.1:0-421 GCF_017168555.1 Micrococcus sp. KRD012 | reverse complement strand
CGCCGGAAGAGCGCGGTCTGAGATGGTTTGATCATAGTATGTTTTTTCCGCGTCGATTTCGATCTCCTCTGTCGATTGCCTTTGCTTTCGTGGCCACGCATAACCACTTCGTGCTAGATCGAGGCGGGAAAGTTTTCAATCGCACAGGTCCGGTGGTAAAGCTGCCGGAAGGGGTCAGTGAAGACGAACACCTTGAGCTCTTGGGGTTGTTGAACTCTTCGACTGCTTGTTTCTGGTTGAAACAGGTCAGCCAGGACAAGGGAAACAGAGGAGGAGAGCGGTCCACGGGGCGGTACGCCTGGGAAAGTTTCTACGAGTTCACCGGTACCAAGCTTCAAGAGTTCCCCCTCCCTGAGAAGCTTCCGCTTACGCTTGGCCGCCTGTTGGACTCCGCGGCGAGCGAAATCGCGCTGCGCGAGCC
>NZ_JABFBB010000026.1:0-477 GCF_017168555.1 Micrococcus sp. KRD012 | reverse complement strand
CCTTATATACATCTAATGGACAGACACCTTTTGTAACATTAGGATTCGGCTTAGGTACAGATCATTTAAGTCGCAAAATTCAACAAGCTATCTTAAATACTCGTATCAAAGGCTTAGGAAAAGACCGCACGACAGCGATTTTCCCGAAACTTGTATTTTCAATTAAAAAAGGAACCAACTTTAGTCCGCAAGATCCGAACTATGACATTAAACAACTAGCATTAAAGTGTTCAACGAAACGTATGTATCCAGATATTTTAAATTATGACAAACTCGTAGAAATATTAGGTGATTTCAAAGCGCCAATGGGTTGTCGTTCATTTTTACCAAGTTGGAAAGATGCGGAAGGTCATTTTGAAAATAATGGTCGTTGTAATCTTGGTGTTGTTACACTTAATTTACCTAGAATGGCATTAGAATCTGCCGGTAATATGACGAAATTCTGGGAAATCTTTTATGAACGTATCGATGTGTTAC
>NZ_JABFBB010000025.1:0-423 GCF_017168555.1 Micrococcus sp. KRD012 | reverse complement strand
GTGCCCGCATCGGCACGCGGCTGTGGCTGGGGGACCACGAGGCGACCGAGTACCGCGGCGCCGTCCTGGACGTCACGCGTGTCTCCAAGGGCGACCGCTTCGGCTACCGGCAGCAGAAGGCGGCCTCCGACGGTTACCTGGTGGTCGTGGCGGGCGGTACGTCGCACGGGGTGGGGCTGGAGGCCCCCAAGGCCCTGCACGGCGTCATGCCGCGCGCCAAGGGCGTCGCGCGCGCCGGCCTGGCCACGGTGAACAGGAACCTGTCGCCGTTCGTCTGGGGCGGCAAGCAGCGGTGGTTCGCCGAGCCGCCGCACATGCAGGTGTCCATCCTGTTCGTCCCCTCGGACGCACCGGAGCCGACGGTCGGGGACGAGCTGGTGGCCCATCTGCGGCACACCACCACGCAGTTCGACCGCATCATGG
>NZ_JABFBB010000024.1:184873-206367 GCF_017168555.1 Micrococcus sp. KRD012 | reverse complement strand
GGCTCAATCGGCCAGTGTACGGGCCGCCGCCGGGGCGCGCGGAGGGGCGGCCCGGGCCGACGTCCTCGCCGCTTGTGGGCTTCCTCCAACCGAGGGCGTCCGCGGCGGCCCGTACACTGGCCGATTGAGCCTCCGCATCTGGCGGACCACCACAAGGAGGACGTGTGACCGATCCCGATCTGACCACCACGGCCGGCCGGCTGGCCGACCTGCATCGGCGGCTCGAGGCGACGGCCGCGCCCGGCGGCCCGGACGCCGTCGAGCGCCAGCACGCGCGCGGCAAGCACACCGCGCGCGAGCGGATCGACCTCCTCCTGGACGAGGGCTCCTTCGTGGAGCTGGACGCGCTGGCCGTGCACCGCACCACCGCGTTCGGCATGGACGCCAAGCACCCGGCCGGCGACGGCCTGGTGTCCGGCTTCGGCACCGTGGACGGGCGCCAGGTGGCCGTCTACTCCCAGGACTTCACCGTGTTCGGCGGCTCGCTGTCCGAGCGCAACGGCCAGAAGATCGTGAAGGTCCAGGAGTTCGCCGCGCGCAACGGCTGCCCCGTGATCGGCATCCTCGACGGCGGCGGCGCGCGCATCCAGGAGGGCGTGGCCTCCCTCGCGCAGTTCGCGGACATCTTCCGGAACAACGTCCTGGCCTCGGGCATGATCCCGCAGATCTCGCTGATCATGGGACCCTCCGCCGGCGGCGCGGCCTATTCGCCGGCGCTGACGGACGTCGTGGTGATGGTGGACCAGACCTCGCACATGTTCATCACCGGCCCGGACGTGATCAAGACCGTCACGGGCGAGGACGTGGACATGGAGACCCTCGGCGGCGCCCGCTCGCACAATTCCACCTCCGGCACCGCCCACTACATGGCCTCCTCGGAGGAGGACGCGATCGCCTACGTGCAGGACCTGCTGGAGTTCCTGCCCTCGAACAACCTGGCCGAGGCCCCCGCGTTCGAGCCGGCCCCCCTCGAGCTCACGTCGGAGGACGAGGCGCTGGACGAGATCGTCCCGGACTCCGCCCACCAGCCCTACGACATGCTCGAGGTCATCGCCTCGATCGTGGACGAGGGCCACCTGCTGCAGCTGCAGGAGCTGTACGCGCCCAACGTGATCACCGGCCTGGCCCGCCTGGACGGCATGAGCGTGGGTGTCGTCGCGAACCAGCCGATGCAGTTCGCGGGCACCCTGGACATCGCCGCCTCGGAGAAGGCCGCGCGGTTCGTGCGCTTCTGCGACGCGTTCAACATCCCGATCATCACCCTCGTGGACGTGCCCGGGTTCCTGCCCGGCACGGACCAGGAGTTCAACGGCATCATCCGCCGCGGCGCCAAACTGATCTACGCCTACGCCGAGGCCACCGTGCCGAAGCTGACCGTGATCACGCGCAAGGCCTTCGGCGGCGCGTACATCGTGATGGGCTCCAAGAAGCTCGGCGCGGACCTGAACCTGGCGTGGCCCTCGGCCCAGATCGGTGTGATGGGCGCCCAGGGCGCCGTCAACATCCTGTACCGGCGTGACCTGAAGGCGACGGCGGAGGCGGGGGGCGACGTCGACGCGCGGCGGGCCGAGATCGTGGCCGACTACGAGGCCGAGCTGCTCAACCCCTACCAGGCCGCCGAGCTGGGCTACGTGGACGCCGTGGTGCCCCCGCACGCCACCCGCGGCCACCTGGTGCGCGCGCTGCGCGCCACCTACCACAAGCGCGAGGCCCGCCCCGCCAAGAAGCATGGGAACATGCCGCTGTGAGCGCCCCCGAGCACGCCCCGCGCCAGGACGGGGAGCACGAGGAGAACGAGGGCGTGCGCCTGGACGGCGCCCAGCTCGAGCCCGAGGAGATGGCCGCCCTCACCGCGATTCTCGCCCAGATGCGGGCCCGGGGCGGCACCGAGGTCCCGCAGACCGGTCGGCACGGCCGCATGCGCCGCCCAGACCGCACCCTCGTGCGCCGCGGGGACCTGGGCCTGTGGGCCCGCCCCGGCCAGGACCAGTGGCGGCGAACCGGGGGGTGGCGATGAGCACAAACGCCATCCTCGGCCGCACCCGCTTCGTCGCATCTCCGCACCCATGGGTGGACACCCCGTCGGGTTCTGTCCTGATCGCACCCTCACCGAAAGGGGCGCTTGCCCTTCACCCTCCTACCTTGTGGATATGGCAAGAGCTCGCTGTCCCCAGGACCCTCGATGAATTGTGTGATGCAATGGCTGCCACCCATGACGGGTCGGACGCCGATCTGAAATCCGACGTCAGCCGCCACGTGCACCTCCTCATCGAGCTCGGTTTGGCACATCCCACCTGAGTCGACTTCCGGTGCTACCAAGTCGGGCGGCACGGCCCCTGGCGGTGGGCTTGTCGATCATCTGGACAGGTACGATCGACTGCTTTGTCCTCCCTGATAAGATTCATGCAACGTGCCGTGTTTGGCAGCGTGGTCGGCGGCGCAAGGACTGGGGTGGTCGCCACCACGACTCCCCCTCTCGAGTTGAAGGACCAGCGTGACAATTTCTCACCAGAATGAGGTCGAGCCTTCGCCGTCTGTCATTGCGAAGGAGACCGTCCGCTTCCTCCGCCGGCGATGGAAGTCGATTGTCGTGGGCACGATGGTCGGAATCCTCCTGGCCGCCCTCTGGAGCATCGCCCAGACCCCCCGCTACACGTCGACCACATCGGCCTTGGTATCTGTCGCAGGAGGAGAGTCCATCGGGATCGCACTCACTGCGGACAACCTCGCCAAGTCGAAGGCCCAGCAGTATGTAGAGCTCGGCAATTCTCGTGCTGTAGCCGAGGCTGCCACGGCAGGGCTGTCCTTCCCCCTGTCGAACGAGGCCGCCATGGCGGCGACAAATGTCGTGTCAATGCGCGAAAGCCCCATTCTGACTATCACCGCGGAGGCCCTTGATCCGGCCCATGCGCAGGAGCTCGCGGCAGCGTGGACCCAGGCTCTGGCCGATCGCGTCCAGAGCCTGGAGGGGCAGACCAATGGAGGGCCCACAGCCTCGACCATTGTGTCGATCATGGTTCTCTCCGATGCAACCCGTCCCGCATCTCCATCGTGGCCGAACATCCCCCTGGTGCTTGCTCTCGGCGCCCTCGTTGGCCTTGTAGCGGGGCTTATTGTGGCCGCAGTGCGCCATCTGCTGGACAACAAGATCCGGTCAGTCTCGGTGCTCAAGGACGACTTCGGGCTGTCCGTCCTCGGCACCATCCCTCTCGTCGGACGCACTAAGAGAAGAGCGCGGCTCCGGAAAAAGGACCGCGAGTCGCGACATACGCGCATTTTGGTCGAATTCGGCGATGCTGGCCCTGTCACCGTCGGGAACGAGCGCCCCAGCTTCCACGTGACCGAAGCATTCAAGGAGCTACGCACTAACATCGAGTTCCTCCGCCCGGACAATGCGCCTCGGATTATCACCATTACTTCTTCTCATCCCGGTGAGGGCAAGTCATCGGTGGCGAGCAACCTCGCTGTCACCATGGCGCAGACGGGCAAGCCCATAGTCATCATCGACGCAGATCTCCGGCGCCCGGTGCTCGCCAAGACCTTCGGCCTCGTGGAAGGGGTCGGCGTCACAGACATCATGGTCGGCCATGCTGCGGTCGTCGACGTCATGCAGTACATTCCTGCGCTGCCGTCGTTAACGGTGCTGGGCGCCGGGAAAATCCCGCCCAACCCCTCAGAAATCCTCGGGTCAGACCGCTTCCGTGACATGGTTCTGGATCTTGCACGGGAGGCGCTCGTGATCATCGACGCGCCGCCGCTTCTTCCAGTCACCGACGCAGCGATCCTGGCACGTCGATTCGACGGGTGTCTCGTCGTCGTTGGAGCCGGCGAGACCACCGCCGATGAGCTCAATAAGGCCGTATCCACCGTCAAGAGTATCGACGGCGACGTACTGGGGGTCGTGTTGAACCGTATTCCCACCACCGGCGCAGAGGCCAGCTCCTATCAGTATTACGGCAAGAGCTACTACTACGACGAGTCCTTCCAACAGTGAGGGGCCGACTTGCACACTGAAGAAGCAGACACCCCGGAGCGACTCGCTCCCCAGGGATCGTTGCCGGAGGAATTGCTCCCAAGGCAGTCCGCCTCGGAACTCGCTCATGCAATCCTCCAGAGGGAATGCGATCGACTCGGCGTCGACGTCCTCTTCCTCAAGGGAGAGGGGGCGCATATTCAAGGACTACGTCCGCCTAAACAATCTAGCGACGTGGACATTCTCCTGGCGCCCAAAGATCGCGATCGCCTATTAGCTTTCTTGCGCTCAACCGGATGGAGCCAGCGCCCCGTCGGCCATGTGGGAGTTGCGCTGGACCACGCGGTCACGCTGTACCACCCTCGCTGGCCGATCGACATTGACATCCATCGCAGAATCCCTGGCTTCGGAGTTCCCGCTGAGGAAGCCTTCGAGGCCCTCCACCGACGCTCCGTCGAGGTGACCCTGGCGCACTGGAGCGTGACGATCCCTCACCGAGTGGACCACGCTCTCCTCCTGGCGCTCAACACCGTCCGCTCGCCCTGGGAGCATCAGGCTGATTCGATACTGGCCTACCTCTCGGACAGCATGAGTGACACTGAGCTGACGGAACTCGGAATTCGCATCAAAGAGATGTGCTGCGGGCCCGAGATGGCACCTTTCACCGCCGAGTACTCTCGAGGCCTCATTCCGACAGATACTTCAGCACCGAGCCGCGAGTGGATGCTCTACCAGCGCCAGGATCACCCGGCGGTACTCTGGCTCGACGCCATCCAGCGAGCCCCGTGGCACCTCAAGCCTGCGCTCGCAATCCGTGCCGCTGTCCCGTCTAGTCAAGCTATGGCCGCCGACGACCTTGAGCTCACCGACGCGTCGGTCGTGACCCTGGCACGCCGACGTTATCGGCGCTTTGCGCAGTTCGTTCGATCATCCCCCGCTGCACTGAGATCATATCGAGAATTCCGCAGGAGTCTGCGAACCATGCCCCAAATAGACAGGGAGCGCAGAGCATGAGGAGCCCTCACATGAAGATGACAGCACACTCAGCAATGTCCGAAACCTCTGAGCTCCGCGTTCTCCACCTCGACCACACCGCCGTGCCGGGAGGTGGGCAGCTGGGCTTGGCTCGCTTCATCGAGAATGCGCCTAGGGGCGTTCACGCGGTCGCATTCCTCACAGGAGGGGCCATGGTGGACCGCATCCAGCGGACGGGAATCCAGGTGCAGACCCGCCTGCCGGACGCCGCATTCCTGGCGCGTAGGGACCTCTCCACGTCGCAGCGGTGGTTACGTCAGGTCGTCGCATCTTTCTCGCCGTACGTCATCCTGGCGAAGAGCGCGGCAACGGCCAAGGCCTTCGCTCCCATTCTTCTGTTCACGACGGCCATGGCTCTTTACTACATGCGTAGCTCGCCTTCCACGACGTCCAACGACCGGTTCACGAGCCTCGTCATGGACAGCCTCCTCCACCGGCACCTTGATGCTTTCCTAGCGAACAGTACGTGGGCTCGCGACAATCGCTCCCTGCATTTGCAGGGCCACCCCATGGAGGTCGCCTACCCAGTGTCCGGCGTCACCAACGACGCCGGCGCGACCGCCGACCGTCCTCTCGAGCACGATGAGCGTGGGAACAGGATCTTCAGGATCGTCTCCCTGGGTCAGTTCGAGCCCGGCAAGGGCCACATTCAACCGCTTCAAGCCGCGAATCCGACCCAGAAGGCGCTGGAGGCCAAACAGATCAGCAGCACTGTCGACCTCTTCGGTGGCGACGTCCTGGGCAACAAGGAGTATTCGCGAGAGCTCCATGGATTCGCTCAAGGGGTGACCCCCAAGGTGTCCTTCCATGGACACGTGCCCGACGTCAACTCGCACCTGGATCGCTCAAACTGCCTGGTGCTGAGTTCAGACGAACCCAAGCCCTCCTGTCAGATGATTGTCCAGGCAATGTCCCGAGGGGCTCTCACGATCGTCCCCAATGAAGGCGGCCCCAGCGATGAGATCACTCCCGACATCGACGGGCTGACGTATCCGCTCCGTGACGCCGCCGTTCTGGCCGAACGACTCGGGGGCGCAGTATCAGACAAGGAGCATGCCACATGGGACCGCCCAAGCTGGTCTCGCACGTTCACAGGTCTTCACCGACACATCGACGGCCGAACAAATCATGCACGCCATCGAGCGCCTCCACCGGGCACGACACCGCCGACGGTAACGCACCCCACCCATAAGAGAGCACCCCTCGTACCACTGTCTCGGTGGTAGACCCCTAGACTTGGAGGTCACACATGACACTCATGCTCGTATCTGTCGCGCTGTGCTTCTACGTGGCTGCGGTCGCGGTAATTAGCACGCAGAAGATGCGCGCATTCTACACATTCCTCCCCATCGTGATTGCGTGCGCAGTCTTTCCCCGTCAGGTATGGAGTGGCGGCGAGACGTCCAACCCGCTCCCTGACATCGCCCCCGGCAACCTCCAAATCACCACCTACGTCCTCGCCGTCGCCACCGCGGCCGTTATCGTCCCCCTGCAGCGGACGCGTCTGCGCATTGCCTTTCCCCACGCCGTCTTCTTCGTCGCGCTGGTGATCTTGACGATCACACTGTGGGGCAATCGACCACACCATTGGAGCGGGGTGCTCGTCGTTGCCGCAGGCCTGGGCGCCTGGGCTGTCGGCCGCAGTCACGTTCTCAGTGTTGATTCCCGAAGCGGTTCTGCCCATCTGATCCTCGTCACTACCGCTGTGATCCTCACGATGCAGATGCTTCTCACTATCGCGCAGATCGCCGGCGTTGACCAGCCGACGTGGCTCACTGGCATCAACGAGAGGACCCGGTCGATCGAGGAATCCGGCCGAGGGGTGGGCACCTTGGGGCATCCGGCCAACCTCAGCAAGCTCTCCGTCCTGTTCACTTTCATCAGCCTTCCGTTCATGGTGTCCCCCGCCGCTCGCATGCGACGGCTGGCGCTAACAAACGTCGCCCTGGCCTTCGCCGTCGCCGGCCTGACGGTAAGCCGCGCGAATATCTTCGCCGTCGTCGTGCTCGTAGGCCTGTGGGTCTTGCTCGCCCCCCGCATGCTGCGTCTGCGGACGCGATTTTTTATCCTGACAGCGGGCGTGCTCGCGGCACTGTCGTTCTACGAGGACATCGTTCGCCGCTTCCTCGAGGACCCGGAGGGCGGTGAGCGACAGAACCTTGAGCGCGCCGTATGGGAGCAGTTTGCCCTGACACCGTTTACCGGCACCGGGGTAAACTCGTACATTGCGGTCGTCGGGCAGTGGGACCCGTGGACCGCAACGGGATACCCCGTTCACAACACGTTCCTGCTCGCCGCAGCGGAGTTCGGCATTCCGGCCGCCATCCTTCTATTCACCCCCCTGGCACTCCTGTGGCTTCGCGCGATCCTCAACATCCTTGTGAGCCGGAGGCTCCCGTGGAGTCTGAGCACCGTCTTCTCCATCCCCGCAACCCTCGCGGTCACCCTGACCGGATGGGGGATGTTGTCTGGAGGCTATCTGACGCTCTGGATGTTGGTATGTGGAATCCAGGCTGCCGGCGTCAGCGCGGAGTATAGGTCGCTATGGGCAACCCGAAGGAGGCTCTCGGCCCCTCAGCTACCAACTGCACTCCACGCTCTCCAGGCGCGCTCTCCGTCGCAGGTGGTTCCTCCCCCTGCGCATCGCACCACGTTCCCCCTGCCCACATCTGACCCAGGAACGGCCAACCATGGATGAGTCGCCGTCATCCGCAGACGACGGACACCCGTCGCCAAAGGACCGCCAGGGCGGCAGTGGACTCCGCCGTGGTGCAGGTCTACTCCTGGCCTCCCAGTGGGTCCGCTTCATCGCCCAGCTTACGACGACGTTGCTGCTTGCCAGAATCCTCGTGCCCGACGACTTCGGCACGGCAGCCCTGGTCACAATGGTGGTCGGGTTCGGCTACCTTCTCGGAGAATCCGGGCTGAGCGCCGCAGCGATCCAGGCAGCAGATCTCACAGACCGGCAGGCATCGAACCTGCTCTGGACCAATGTGGCCGTGGGCGGCGTGCTCGCCGGAATTGCCTATGGACTATCTGGACCCTTGGGATCGTTCTCCGGGGATGCTCATGTCACAGAGTCCCTCAGGGTGGCCTGCTGGGCACTTCCGCTCCAGGCCGCGTACTCCCAGATCGCGGCTCAGCGGACACGCGCTCTGCAGTTCTCAAGGATCGCCATTGCGGAGGTCACCGCTCAGATGGCAGGCCTCGCGCTGGCGATCACGCTGGCCTTGTCCGGGTTCGGGCACTGGTCTCTGGTCCTCCAGCTCGTCGCGGTGGCGGCCGTCCAGCTCCTTTGCATCGTACTCGGCGCCCTTCCATGGCGCCTCTATCTACCGTCGCGCGCTCCGATGGGCCGCCTTTACCGCTTCGGCTTCGACACCCTAGGCCTTCAGGCACTGACCTACGGCAGCAACAATATGGACACCTTCGCTGGATCTCGCTTCTGGGCGACCGCCGATCTTGGCATCTACTCGCGCGCTATCCAGCTGTTCCGACAGCCGCTGCAGCTATTGCTGACCCCGCTCACCAAGGTCGCGCTCCCCATCCTGTCAAGACGGCAAGCGGACGTCACATGGCTGAACCACGTCCTCGTACGCGCCCAGAGGCTCATTGCGAGCACGTTGGGAATCGTCTTTGCTGTCCTCCTGATCAGCGCCGAGGAAATCATCTACCTCGCCCTCGGACCAGGATGGGACCCAGTCGTCCAGCCATTTCAGATCCTGGTGATCGGAGGGATCTTCCAGTGCGCAGGCTATGTATACTACTGGGCGTTCCTGGTACGCGCCAAGACCGGCGTGCAACTGCGGGCGTCGATCCTGAGCCGCTCCCTCCAAATAGTCTTGATCTGTGTGGCGGCACCCTTCGGCCCAGTGTGGGTGGCGGCTGCGGTCAGCGCCGGACTCCTCTTGCACTGGATACTCTTGTCCACGCTTCCGATGCGCCGGACCGGCCTTGACGTTCCAGCTCTAGTCCGGGCGCTCCTCCTACCCATGGCTATCCACGTCGCCCTGTGTTCCGCGGGCATTCTGGTCCACCGGTACCTGATTCGCTTCCTTGCTAGTGACTTCTTGATCATCCTCGGGGTCACACTCTTCTACTGTACCGCCTTCGCCATCGTCGCGACTTTGTCTGGTACTTTGAGGCAGGATTTTCGCTCCATTTTCGCTCGATGAGAGGCTGTTCAATGACCGTGGTTCGCGGAGTAGACGTATACTCATGGAATCCAGGACGAATTCGCATTCCGTTGCTCGGAAAGCGCGTCGGCCCCCGGCTCAACAACTTCGGCGATCTCCTCGGCCCCGATATTGTCGCTGGCATGCTTGACAGCATGTCAATCGTATCGGGTGCAGCCAAGGATGCGAACGAGAACGGCGCGACGCTCTTCGTCGTCGGCTCGGTCCTGCACTTCGCGAAACCGGGCGACGTCGTCTGGGGTTCAGGCATCAACGGCAAAACGGAGCGCAATTTCCCGTACCCCAGCCCCCTGGACGTCCGTGCTCTGCGTGGGCCGAAGACCAAGGAAGTTCTCCTGTCTGCTGGCGTGGAGATCGGACACGTCCCGTTCGGGGATCCAGGCTTGTTGGCACCCGCCCAGTACGGGATTGCAAAGGCGGAGGTCGCGACCACGCGCGTGGGCGTCGTCCCGAACTTCAATGAGCGCAATTTGTACCGCGGACACGAGGGATTCATCGACCCTCTGGACTCCCCGGCAGCCGTCATCGGACGCATCGCGGCGTGCGACGTGGTCGTTGGCTCGTCGCTGCATGGGCAGGTGATCGCAGATGCACTCGGTATACCCTGCTGGCCAATGAGCACTTCCCATGAGCCCCCCTTCAAGTACCAGGACTATTATCTCGGCCTGGGCATCGATCCGGTGACTCCAGCGACGAGTATCGACGGTGCACGCAGAAATGCCCTGGCATTCGCCAAGCAGGAGGGCTCCCGTCTCAGCCAATGGACTCCTGCGAACCTCCTGAAGGCATTCCCCAACGACCTATGGAAGGTTAAGTGAAGGTGAAGGTCCTTAGTTCGATCGCGTTCCAGTCGAACGACCCGAACGACTTCGTGAATGCGTACTGGAAGTCCGTCGGTAGCCGCCATGCCCTAGCGTCCTTCTCCTGGGCGAGGGCGCTCTTCTCGCGCTATGACGTCCTGCATGTCCAGTGGCCCGAGTACCTCGTTGCAGGAAAGGGCCTTCGAGGAGCGGTCCGTAGCGCTCTTCCTCTCGCGTTCTTCTTGAAGGTCCGGCTGCAGCGCACCCCTGTCATCCAGACCGTGCACAACCAGGTAGCGCATCAGGGTTCCAGCACCCGTGACCGACTTCTCCTCAAGCTCCTCGACGGCGCCACAGTGGGGTGGATTTATCTCAACGAGTCGCCCGAGAATCGGATGGATTACGGAGCCGTGATTCTGCATGGGGTCTACGATGCACCGCCGTCCGCCGCCGGCGTAGAGCCGGTGGAAGGCCGCTTCGCGGTCGTAGGAGGCCTACGCCGATACAAAGGGCTCGAATTGCTGATCGACGTCGTCGACCGGCTTGGCCGACCGGACATCTCCCTGAAGATCGCGGGGCCCGCAACAGACGAGGAGTATGCTGCCGAGCTGGCTGGAGTTGCCGGTCGCGCACCGGGTGTCGACCTTGACGTGAGGCTGCTCAGCAACACCGATCTGTGGACTATCGTGCGCTCCGCGAGTTGCGTGGTGCTACCCTACAAGACCTTCTACAACTCAGGCGTGGCCCTGCTCGCCTTGAGCGCCGGGCGCCCTGTGCTCGTCCCGCGGACTCCCTCGTCCGAATCTCTGGCCGAGTCCGTGGGTGAGGAGTGGGTGAAGCTCTTCGACCACCCGCTGACCCCCGAGGATCTGTCCGCCGCTATAGACTCACCGCCGCCGCCAGGCAGACCGGACCTGAGCCGTCGCCAATGGGAGGATGCGACGGACCTCTACGATGAGGTTCTGACGGCGGCGGTTCTCGCGCGCAGAAGCCAGCGTTCCATGTCCGCGGCCCGATGCGCGTTCCGGGCGCGGATCACCGACAGCGCGATCCTCAAGCGGCATTCGGTGCGTAACAGGGACATTCGCTGACGGGTCGACCGGCGGCGCCGGCTTCTGCTGCCGTGGCGTCGCCTGCGGCCCTCACTATGACCCACACCCATGTGACGAGCTCTTACGGCTCTACCTCAAGCGAAAAGGTGCCCATGCTTTTCATCAAAGCTCGTTTTATCACCCGGCCCACGTCCGGAATGCAGCGCTTCGCGGAATCCATCTCGGCCCCCTGCTCAAGCAGCGGACGGATGTGACCCTGCCGGCCCCCTCGGGAGCACGCCCCCGCCCCGATGGTCCACTCGCGGACGCGCCCTTCACCTGGGTAGGCCGGCTCTCCGGTCACCTGTGGGAGCAGGCAGATCTACCTCGGTACCTGTGCGGGATGGGCAGCCCACTGGACAGGCCGCCACCTCCCCGTGGGTGAGCCGCCGCCGAGGACAACGTCCCGCTCATAACTCAGGTCCTGCTCGAAGACTGACGCATCGGACCGCCTCGAACTGCCATCGGTCACTACATCTCTGGAGGCGACTCTTGACTAACGCTTTTCCTCTGCGCATCCTTCACCTCGACCACACCGGCGTCCCCGGGGGAGGACAGCTGGGGCTCTGCAGATACCTCGAGCAGTCCCCGAACGGGCAGCACGGCGTCGCCTTCCTCACAGGAGGGCCGACGGTGGACAGGGTGCGACGAACGGGCGTTCCCGTCGCGGTGTGGCGCGCCGATTCAGACTTCGTCGCGCGACGCGACCTCTTCACCTCCCAGCGGTGGCTTCGGGCCGCCATTCGAGGGTTTGAGCCCGATGTCATCCTCGCGAACAGCGCAGCCGCGGCTAAGGCGTATGCGCCGCTCATCCCCACTACGGACGCCGTGAGCTTGTACTACATGCGCACAGACCTATCGGCTCAGTCCATGGGGCTCGTGCGGAACAAGGTCATGACGAACCTGTACTACCGACACTTCGACGGGTTCATCGCGAACAGCATCTGGACGAAGGACAGTCGGCCACGAGAGATCCAGCATCGACCCATCGAAGTGGCATTTCCCGTGTCCGGCATCCAGGGACGGGAGAGTGGCTGTGCCGTGCGGCCCACACGGCACACGGCGAACGGTGGACGGATCTTCTCGATCGTCAGCCTCAGCCGATTCGATCCCTGGAAGGGACAGCAGCATCTGCTGGAGGCCGCAGATCGCGCGCAGCAAGAACTCCTGCATCACAACATCCACATCGAGATCGATCTCTACGGCGGAAACGTCATGAGCGACCCCGAATACATCCAGCAGCTCAAGGAGACTGCGAGGCGAGTCTCCCCGACCGTGCGATTCCATGGGCACATCTCGGACGTGAACTCCAAGCTCGACCAGGCGGACTGCCTCGTCCTCTCCTCTGTCCTCCCCGAGCCGTTCGGGCAAGTAGTCGTCCAGGCAATGAGCAGGGGGGCACTGGTGATCGTGCCGGACGAAGGCGGCCCGTGCGATGTGGTGCGCCACGGCGAGAACGGCCTGGTATACCCTTCGCGCGACACCGCCGGCCTGGCACGCTCCATCCTCCTGGCAGCACGCGATCCTCACTTCCGCCTCCGACTCGGTGAACACGGAATGCTCCGGGCCCAGGACTTCGCAGACACCCGAACCGCTCACAGACTCACTGAGGCGATTGCGGCCCTTCACACCGAAGTCACGGGACGCTCGAGACTGAAGCGCCCTGGGTCTGATGGAGACTCCTGACCTTGGGAACGAGGATGGAGTTATGCCGAAAGAGCAGACAGTGGGGAAGCCGACGACGCGTCGGTATTCGCCGGAAGAGAAGGCCGCGGCGGTCCGGATGGTCCGGACGCTGCGGGCCGAGCTGGGAACCGAGCATGGGACTGTGCAGCGGGTCGCGACGCAGCTTGGATACGGGGTCGAGTCCGTGCGGATGTGGGTCAAGCAGGCCGACATCGACGAGGGCGTCACCACTGGTGTGAGCAGTGCTGAGGCGCAGCGGATGCGTGAGCTGGAGCAGGAGGTCCGGGAGTTGCGACGGGCCAATGAGGTCCTCAAGCGTGCCGCGTCTTTCTTCGGGGCGGAGCTCGACCGCCACTACCGGAAGTAGTCGCGTTCATCGACGCGAACATGGATGACCTGGTCGACGGTCGCCGGCTCGGAGTCGAGCTCATCTGCAGGCTGCTGCAGGTGGCTCCGAGCAGCTACTACGCAGCCAAGACCCGTGCCCCCTCGGCTCGGGCGGCGCGGGACGAGGAGCTGATCCCGCAGCTGGTCGAGCTCTGGGAGACCAACTACCGCGTCTATGGGGTCCGCAAGCTCTGGAAAGCCGCCCGCCGGGCGGGGATCATGATCGGCCGAGACCAGACCGCCCGGCTGATGCGCGCAGCAGGCATCGAGGGTGCGCGACGGTCGAAGAGGGTCAAGACCACCCGGCCGCACCCGGCGTCGACGCGGCACCCGGACCTCGTGGAGCGGGGGTTCACCGCGCCTGCCCCGAACCGACTCTGGGTCACCGACCTGACGTTCGTGCCGACGTGGGCCGGCGTCGCGTACGTCTGCTTCATTGTCGACGCGTTCAGCAGGATGATCGTGGGGTGGCGGTGCGCGTCGCACATGCGCACCGAGATGGTCCTCGACGCGATCGAGATGGCCCGCTGGTCCCGCGGCACTGGCCACGAGGACCTGCGCTGCCACAGCGACGCGGGGTCTCAATTCACCTCCATTCGCTACGGCGAACGCCTCGCCGAGATCGGAGCGACACCGTCGATCGGGACCGTCGGGGACAGCTATGACAACGCCCTGGCCGAGACCGTGAACGGCTATTACAAGGCTGAACTCGTCCGCGGACCCGCACGGCCAGGCCCCTGGCGAACGGTCGAGGACCTCGAGCTCGCGACCCTCGGGTGGGTGCACTGGCACAACACGCAACGCCTCCACGGCTACCTCGGCGACGTCCCACCCGCCGAGTTCGAGGACACGTTCTATGCTGTCGAAGCCGACCGCGAACAGCTGGTCGGAATCAAATAGCGGGAGTGTACATCAGACCCAGGGCGCTTCAGTCCGTCGAAGCGGTCGAGCTGGCCACCATGGGGTGGGTGCACTGGTGGAACACCGCACGCCTCCACGAGGCCCTCGGCTATCGCACTCCCGCGGAGGTCGAGGCCGCCTACACTCACGACCAGGACTCAGCGCCCGTTGCGTCCTAACCTCGGAACGAAACCTAGAGCGCTTCAGCCCTGGAAAGTCGATCAGTCCGGACTGCAGGTCTTCTGAGGGAGCAGCGCGCACCACGCCCTGAGCGGTTTCATGCGCACGCGGCGGGGCCGCATACACTCGGAGAGCGGCCCGGTCCCCGTCAGATCCCCATGCTGGACCGAACAGCCGCACGCTCTTCACGCCCGATTCCATCCAGGCGGCTCGCCAGCACAGATGTTGGCCGGGCCCAAGTCCAGGAGCACACTCTTGATCGTCCTCAACGCACGGTTCCTCGCTCAGCCGGTCTCCGGGGTGCAACGGTTTGCGGAGAACATCACGGCCGAGCTGATGGCCATGAGGAACGACATCGAACTCGTCGCCCCCCGGGGGACGAGCGCGCGGAAGGACGGTCCGCTGTCCGGTGCGGACATTCGCCAGGTGGGGCGTCTGACCGGTCATGCATGGGAGCAGAGCGAGCTGCCGCTCGCGCTCCGCCGTCAGGGATCTCCACTCCTTCTGGGCCTCACCAACACCAACCCCGCCCTCTATGAGAAGAAGATCAGCACCCATCACGACATCACCTACGTGCGATATCCGGAGAGCTACTCGCGTCGGTTCCGGATGGCCTACGGCTTGATAGCACCGCGCATGTTGGCCACCAGCAGGCGGATTCTGACGGTCTCGCAGCATTCTCGCGCGGACATCGCCGACCACTTCAGGATCGACGCCTCGAAGATCGAGGTGGTTCCCAATGCCGGCTCTGCCCCCGCCCCCTGTCAGAAGGGACACGAGGACCCATGGGAGGGCGTGGGCTCCGAGTACTTCCTTTCCGTCTCCTCCCACAACCTCCACAAGAACGTCGCCCGACTGATCGAGGCCTACGGGCGATATCGCGCGGACAGCGGCTCGCCGACGCGTCTCGTCCTAGTGGGCAACAGCGTCTCCTCGGTGTTCTCCGGCACCGGAATCGACCCCGTGGCCGTGGACGGCATCGACTACCTGGGCCGCGTGTCGGACAAGGAGCTCCGGAGGATCTACGCCGGCGCCAAGGCCTTCGTCTTCCCCTCCCTGTACGAGGGCTTCGGGATCCCACCCCTGGAGGCGCAGGCGCATGGCGTCCCGGTGATCAGCTCGGACGCCGCCAGCCTTCCCGAGGTGCTGGGCGACTCCGCCCTCTACTTCGGACCCCGGGACGTGGACTCGATGGTCCGTGCGCTGGCACGCGTGGATCGGGACGAGCAGCTGCGCACCTCGCTGGTCGCGCGGGGCCGCATCAATGCCGAACGGTTCTCCTGGCGCGCGTCAGCTCTCACCGTGTCACAGGTCTTGGACGAGGAATTGTCCCGCGGCTGAGGAGTGACGGTACAGGATCATCCGTGCCGCTGACCGACGTCATCCAGCCCAGAGGGGACCAGAGACTCCACGTGCGCCTCGATCTCGGCGTGGAAGCGCTGTTCTGAGAACAGGTCCGCGTGACGGCGCATCGCCTCGCGGTCCCACTCATGCTCTGCAGCCCGGCTGATCCCGTCCGCGACGGCTTCCACCCGGGGGGCATCCACGAAGACCCCGTTCAGCCCTTCGACGATCGTGTCGAGGTATCCCCCGGCGCGCAAGGCGACCGTGGGCACCCCCCAGCCGCTGGCTTCCAAGGGAGTGATGCCGAAGTCCTCGTGACTGATGGCGATGAGTGCAGTGGCGTGGGCGTAGGCCCAGCTCAACTGGGCATCCGACACATCGTGGGCGAAGACCACGGTCGGTCCAGCCATGGCACGAAGGCGTTCCTCCTCGGGCCCCTTGCCCACGATCAAGAGGTTCTTCCCGGCCCGCGACGCAGCCTCGACGGCCACATCGACATGCTTGTACGGCATCAGCCGGGCGACCGACAAGACGAACCCCTCGGCTATGAACCGCTCGGCTTCCGGGATGGGACTTTGGTCTGATCCCGTTGAGATGGTGTGCGGGGGGAACACGGTGGGGACGTCCATGCCGTAGGTGGCGCCGATCCTCTCTCGCACCACGGACGAATTCGCCAGGTATCGAGTCCGGCGTCGTACCGCAGCTCGGTCCCAGATCTTCAGCGCGGGGCGGAGGCCGCGTGCCGCCAGGGCCTTGAGCGAGCGGGAACGCTCCGCGCCGAGGTAGTCCTCCAGGAGGTACACCCACCGCGCGGGGGTGTGGCAGTACACCAGAGTGGAGCCTGAGTAGCGGAACCCGTGCGCCCATCCGGACGAGGAGACCACGGCCACCGGCTCCTTCACCTGGATGCGGGAGGAGATGAACGGCAGGAGCGGCAGGGCGCGACGGGGGTCCGACCGCAGAAGGCCCACACGATTCACGGACGGCGTGATGATGTGCGCGTCCTTGAACTCGGGGAAGGTGCCCTCCGGGTCGTAGAAGGTGGTGTAGATGGGCGCGTCCGGCCAGCGGCGGTGGAGCGAGAGCACCACACGCTCGGCTCCGCCCCTCTGTGTCAGGTAGTCGTGTGCGATGGCGAGGGGGAATGGGCCGCCGCTCCGGCCTCCCGGACCTGTTGCCTTCTCCACTGCGATCAACGTCCTTCTCCATCGGGTACCGATCCGACGACACGAAGAATGTCCCTGCCGTCCTGCGCCTCGGAGTGTAGTTCGCTTCTGCGGCGCGCAGTGCCTGCAGCCGTACCATCGCTCCTATGACCCAGACCTCACCTGCCCCCGCCATCGGTACGCGCACCCCCACCGCCGTGGACGATCTGGCCGAGCGCCACGTCGCCCGCTACCTCGAGCTCCACCCGGAGGAGGCCACCACCCTCGGCCTCGCCGGCCACGAAACCGAGTACGGCGACTACTCCCCCGCCGGGGCCCGTGCCCTGGATGAGCTCAACCGGGACACCCTCGCCGCCCTCGATGGCGTCGAACCCGCGGATGACATCGACCGAGTCACGATCGCCGCCCTCCGCGAGCGCATCGGCCTCGAGCGGGAGATCCACGCGACCGGCCGCACCGAGCTGAACAACATCGCCTCCCCCGCCCAGGGCATCCGCGCGGTCTTCGATCTCATGCCCACGGACACCGCGGAGCAGTGGGGCCACATCGCCGGCCGCCTCGAGAACCTGCCGGCCGCCCTGCGCGGCTACACGGAGTCCCTGCTCGACTCCCGCGACGCCGGCCACGTGGCCGCGGTGCGCCAGGTGGACATCGTGGTGGAACAGGCCCGCGCCCACGGCGCCGCGGGCGGGTTCTTCCCGGGCCTGAACGAGCGGGCCGAGGCGGCCGACGTCGTGGACGACGCCCTGGCCGCCCGCATCCGCTCCGGCGCGGACACCGCAGCGCAGGCCTACCGCGACTTCGCGGACACGCTCGAGGCCGAGCTGCGCCCGCACGCCCCGGAGGCGGACGGCGTCGGGATCGACTACTACCGGCTGGCCTCCCGCGTCTTCCTCGGCGCCGAGATCGACCTCGAGGAGACCTACCGCTGGGGCCAGGAGGAGCTGGCCCGCATCATCGCCGCGCAGCAGGCGGACGCCGAGCGCATCCGGCCGGGCGCCACGATCGAGGAGGCGCGCGCGATCCTGGACGCGGACCCGGAGCGCACCCTGAAGGGCACCGAGGCCCTGCGCACATGGATGCAGCGGCTCTCCGACGACGCGGTCGAGGCCATGAAGGAGCACTTCGAGATCCCGGCCCCGATGGACCGGCTCGAGTGCATGATCGCCCCCACCCAGGAGGGCGGCATCTACTACACCGGCCCCTCGGACGACTTCTCCCGGCCCGGCCGCATGTGGTGGTCCGTGCCCCCGGGCGAGGACGAGTTCACCACGTGGGCGGAGACCACCACGGTCTACCACGAGGGCGTGCCGGGCCATCACCTGCAGATCGCCACCGCCATGATGAACCGGGAGAACCTCAACCTGTGGCGCCGCAGCTTCTGCTGGACGTCCGGCCACGGCGAGGGCTGGGCGCTGTACGCGGAGAAGCTCATGGAGGAGCTCGGCTTCCTCGACGACCCGGGCGACCACCTCGGCATGCTGGACATGCAGCGCATGCGCGCGGCCCGAGTGGTGTTCGACATCGGCTACCACTGCGGCTTCGACGCCCCCGAGTCCGAGGGCGGCGGCGCGTGGACCCCGGAGAAGGGCTACGCGTTCCTGGCCAAGCACTTGAGGATCTCCGAGGGCCAGCGCCGCTTCGAGTTCACGCGCTACCTCGGCTGGCCGGGGCAGGCGCCGGCGTACAAGGTGGGCCAGCGCATCTGGGAGCAGATCCGCGCCGAGCACGAGCAGGCCGAGGGCGCCGACTTCGACCTCAAGGCCTTCCACACGCGGGCCCTGCGCCTGGGCGGCATGGGCCTGGACACCCTGCGGGAGGCGCTCGCGTGATCCCGCACGACGACGGCGCGGCCGGCCCCGGCACGGGCCTGCGGCTGGTGCTCGGCTCGGCCTCCCCCGGCCGGGCGGAGGTCCTGACCCGGGCGCGGGTGCCGTTCCGCGTCGTCGTCTCGGGGGTGGACGAGGCGGCCGTGGGCGCGGCGGCGGGCGACCCGTCGCCGGCGGAACTGGCGGGCCTGCTGGCGGAGGCCAAGGGCCGCGACGTGGCCGCCCGGGTGGCGGCCGCCGGCGTCGAGGCCCCCACGCTCGTGCTCGGCTGCGACTCCGTGTTCGAGTTCGAGGGCCGCGCCCACGGCAAGCCGTACGAGCCCGAGGTCGCCGTCGAGCGCTGGCGCGCCCAGGCCGGCCGGGAGGGTGTGCTGCACTCGGGCCACTGGCTGGGCCTGGTGCTGCCGGAGCCCGGGGTCGGGTCCGGGATGGCCGCGGAGGCGGGCGTGGTGTCCGCCGTCGTGCGCTTCGGCGCCGTCACCGAGGCCGAGATCCAGGCCTACGTGGCCACGGGCGAGCCGCTGCACTGCGCGGGCGCGTTCACGGTGGACGGCGCGGGCGCGGCCCTCGTGGACGGCGTGGACGGAGATCCCAACGCGGTGATCGGACTGTCCGTGGCATGGCTGCGGCGGGCCGCGGCGGCCCTGGGCCAGGACTTCACCCGGTTGTGGGAACCCTCCAACGCGCAGCGCTGATCCGGCGCGACAGGGCCGCGTGCCTCGGAGGGTTCCGCCACAACGAGTAGGGTGCTGGTCAGAGTCGGCGCCGTCCCGCGCCCTTCGCCCCAGCGGGTGAGGGGCACGACCCCGGACGTGGCGCCCGCACCCCCAGTCGTGATCGTCCGAGGAGTCCATCGCCCATGAGCATCGCCGACGCACCGCAGGCCTCGGTCGTCCCGCCCGTCGACCCCGCGGCAGAGCGCCGGTTCTCCCGGGTGCTGATCGCCAACCGCGGCGAGATCGCCGTGCGCATCATCCGGGCCTGCCAGGACGAGGGGCTGACCTCCGTGGCCGTCTACGCCGAGCCGGACCGGGACGCCCTGCACGTGACGCTCGCGGACGAGGCCGTGGCCCTCGGCGGGGAGACCGCCGCCGACTCCTATCTGGTGATCGGCAAGATCCTCGACGCCGCCGAGCGCGCGGGCGCGGACGCCGTGCACCCCGGCTACGGCTTCCTCTCCGAGAACGCGGACTTCGCGCGCGCCGTGGCCGACGCCGGCCTCGTGTGGATCGGCCCGCCCGCCGAGGCGATCGACCGGCTGGGCGACAAGGTCTCGGCCCGCCAGCTGGCCACCAAGGTCGGCGCCCCGCTGGCGCCGGGCACCACCTCCCCCGTGACCGGCACGGAGGAGGTCGTCGCGTTCGCGGACGAGTTCGGCCTGCCGGTGGCCATCAAGGCGGCCTACGGCGGCGGCGGCCGCGGCATCAAGGTGGCCCGCACGCGCGAGGAGATCCCCGAGTTCTACGAGTCCGCGGTCCGTGAGGCCGTGGCCGCGTTCGGCCGGGGCGAGTGCTTCGTGGAGCGCTTCCTGGACAAGCCGCGCCACGTGGAGACGCAGTGCCTGGCGGACGTGCACGGCGACGTCGTCGTGATCTCCACCCGCGACTGCTCGCTGCAGCGCCGCAACCAGAAGCTCGTGGAGGAGGCCCCGGCGCCGTTCCTCACGGACGAGCAGAACGCCCGCCTCGTGGAGTCCTCCAAGGCGATCCTGCAGGAGGCCGGCTACGTCGGTGCGGGCACGTGCGAGTTCCTCGTGGGTCAGGACGGCACCATCTCCTTCCTCGAGGTGAACACGCGCCTGCAGGTGGAGCACCCGGTCTCCGAGGAGATCACCGGCATCGACCTCGTGCGCGAGCAGTTCCGCCTGGCCCGCGGCGAGGCCCTCGGCTACACGGACCCGCAGCCCCGCGGCCACTCGATCGAGTTCCGCCTCAACGGCGAGGACCCGGGCCGCAACTTCCTGCCCGCCCCCGGCCGGCTCACCACGTTCCGCATGCCCAGCGGCCCCGGCGTCCGTGTGGACACC
Source organism: Micrococcus sp. KRD012 (assembly GCF_017168555.1). Classification (NCBI taxonomy): domain Bacteria; kingdom Bacillati; phylum Actinomycetota; class Actinomycetes; order Micrococcales; family Micrococcaceae; genus Micrococcus; species Micrococcus sp. KRD012. Next base: position 185,754 of record NZ_JABFBB010000024.1, on the reverse strand, counting down.
GGCGTGGTGGAGGGCGAGACCGTGTCCGGGGCCTTCGACTCCATGGTCGCCAAGCTGATCGTCACCGGCGCGGACCGCCGCCAGGCCCTGCAGCGCGCCGCCCGCGCCCTGCGCGAGGCCGAGATCGTCGGCATGCCCTCGGTGCTGCCCTTCCACCGCGCCGTGGTGCGCGACCCCGCCTTCGCCCCCGAGATCGCCGGCTCGGAGGAGCCGTTCTCGGTGCACACCCGGTGGATCGAGACGGAGTTCGCGAACCGCATCGAGCCGAGCGCCCTCACCCCGGCCGAGCCGGCCCCCCGCGAGGCGCGCCACACCGTGACCGTGGAGGTCAACGGCAAGCGCGTGGACGTCACCCTGCCCACGTGGGGCGAGGCCCTGCACACGATCTCCGGCGCCGCCCAGCGGGCCGGTGCGGGACGACGCCGGCCCCGCGGCAAGCGCGGCGCGCCGGTGGCCGCGGCCGTCAGCACGGACGCGCTGACCGCCCCGATGCAGGGCACCGTGGTGAAGGTCGCCGCCGAGAACGGCCAGACCGTGGCCGAGGGCGACCTGATCGTGGTCGTGGAGGCCATGAAGATGGAGCAGCCGCTCACGGCCCACCGCGCGGGCGTCGTCAGCGGGCTCGAGGTCGAGCCGGGCCAGACGGTCACGGCCGGTACGGTGATCGCCACCATCGCCGACGCGGAGTGAGCCGCCGGCGACGACGGCGGGGAGCGCCGGCGTCGTGGGCTGGTTCCACATGGTGGACGACGGGGATGTGACTCTCGCAGATCGGCGCGACGAGGCTTAACCTGGCACGCATCTTCGTCTCACATCGTGGTCGCTCGCGACCCCCTGTGCCCGTCATACCAGGGAGACACCATGCCCCACTCCACCCCGCC